>JAWXBJ010000025.1:0-9634 GCA_034439955.1 Alphaproteobacteria bacterium | reverse complement strand
TCGGCGAGATCGAGGCGGCTCTGGGCGAACTCTCGGGCCAGGGCGTCCGCCTGTGGATCACCGTCTCTCGCCGCACGCCGGCACTGGGCCGCGCGCGGCTGCGGGCGTTCGCCGATATCGTCGGCGCCATCTTCTGGGATAGCCCCGCGACGGACGGCCCCAACCCCTATCTCGCGTTTCTGGCGTTGTGCGATGCGGCGCTGGTCACGGAGGACAGCGCCAACCTGATCGCCGATCCCGCCTACTTCGGAAAACCGGTCCACCTGTTGCGTCTGGAGGGCGGCTCGGACCGCTTTGACAGGCTCCATGCGGGTTTCATCGCGCGAGGCGCGGCAAAGTGGTTCGACGGGATGATCGAGACCTGGGCCTACGAGCCGATCCGCGAGGTGGAGCGGGCCGCAGACGAGATCGTGCGGCGGCTGCTGGAGCGGCGGCTCCCTTAGCGCGGCTCGATGATCGCCAGCAGATCCCGCCGCGCCTGCGGGGAAACCACCAGCTTGCGTAGGTTCATTTCCGACGGGCAGCGCTTTCCTCGCGTTCGCCCTTCGCCGTGGTCGTGGAAATGGTTCGGCAATGCAGTTGTCTTCGACCCAGCCTGCTATCAGAGAACCTCAACCCAGTCGACGCATTAGCCCCAACCCCTTCCCTATCAAAGCGCGCGTTCCCATCCTTACGCTCCCATGCCCCACCCAGCCATCGCCCGGATTCAAAAGACCTGCATCGCCTGCCCCGCCCAGTGGCAGGGCGTTCTGGCGTCGGGCGAGACCTTCTATGTGCGCTATCGCCACGGCTTTCTCACAATCGGTTTCGGCGCCGACATTGACGCCGCCGCCGATCTTGCTAGAGGCCCCGAGGGCTATGAATGGGAGAACCCGGACGCGGACGGCCTCGATGGCTGGATGGAATGGGAGGAGGCAGAACCCCATTTCAACCGCGCTTTGGCTACCCATGTTGAGCGACGAGACAGGAAGACTTTATGACGACCCGCCATTCCCAGATCATCATTCTCGGCTCCGGCCCGGCCGGGTATACGGCGGCCATCTACGCCGCGCGCGCCCTGCGCAAGCCGATGCTGATCGCCGGCATCCAGCCGGGCGGCCAGCTCACGATCACGACGGACGTCGAGAATTATCCCGGCTTCGCCGACGTGATCCAGGGCCCGTGGCTGATGGACCAGATGCGCGCCCAGGCCGTACATGTCGGAACCGAAATGGTCGAGGACCACATCGTCGCGGCCGACCTCGGGACCCGGCCGTTCAAGCTGACTGGAGACGGCGGACAGATCTATACCTGCGACGTGCTTGTCATTGCGACGGGCGCGCAGGCCAAATGGCTGGGTCTTCCATCGGAGGAGAAATTCAAGGGCTTCGGCGTTTCCGCCTGCGCCACCTGCGATGCGTTCTTCTACCGCAACAAGGAGGTGCTGGTCGTAGGCGGCGGCAACACTGCGGTGGAGGAGGCGCTGCACCTCACCCACTTCGCCTCGAAGGTGACGGTGGTTCACCGCCGCGACCATTTCCGCGCGGAGAAAATCCTGCAGGATCGCCTGTTCCGGAACCCGAAGGTCAACGTGATCTGGGAAACTGAACTCGCGGACGTGATCGGGACCGAAGGGCCGCTCAGCGTCACCACGGCCCGGCTGCGCAACCTGCGGACGGGAGCGGTCGCCGACCTTCCGGTTCACGGCATCTTCATCGCCATCGGCCACGCCCCGCAAACAGGGCTTTTCTTGGGTCAGCTCGACGCCAAGGAGGGCGGCTACCTCAAAACAAAGCCAGGCTCGACAGTCACCAACATACAAGGCGTCTTCGCCGCCGGAGACGTCACCGACGACATCTTCCGACAGGCAGTGACGGCGGCGGGCCTTGGTTGCATGGCGGCGCTGGAGGCGGAGAAATACCTCGAGGGGATGCCCGAAAAAGCGACCGCCACCGCCGCCTGGTGAACCGCACTGGACAAGCCGCGCGGGTTCGGATCACTTCGCCGATGGACTGGGGCGACCTTCGATCGATCTGGATCGATCCGATCCCGATTGATCGAAGAACTTTGCTTTGGTTTCATTGGTGTAGAGACTGATTCAACGATCTACCTGATAGAGGTCGATCGCATCAGGCTCTGGGCGGGGTTGCGGTGATCAGACAAGCCATGTTTACGGCGGCGTTCGCGCTCGGGGCGTCTCCCGCCCTGGCCGCCTGCCCCCAGACCGCCGTGCAGGATGGCGTCAACCTTTGGCTCGCGGCCGAGAGCAGCCAGGCTTCCGCCGTCAGCGCGCTCGGCGTTCAGGCGGATACACTTGCGGCGGCGTGCGCGACGGACGCCTACATCCAGAAGATCGCCGCACTGACCCACGCAACGCTGTCCGGGCGCCTCACCGACCCCGCAGCTGGCCTGGATCACGCAGCAAAGGCGCGCGCCTTTGCCATGCGGATGCGCGACGTCCAGCCGGCGAATGAACACCCTGTCACCGCGATGGCGGGCAGCCAGCCCATCGCCATCCGCATTTTCGGCGACGAGTTCGACAAGGACATCCTGCTCAACCTGTTCGGAACCGAGCAGCGCGCCGGCAGGCTGTCGCCGAAAAGCCAGCCCCTCAAACCCGGCGAACAGGTCCGCGCCTGCCGCGACTGGGACGCGGTCGAGGCTCAGCAGATCACGGCGATCATTCGCGACAACCCGAAGGCGGATCTGCCCGGGGCGATGAACCAGCTCGATCGCATGGCGGCGGCATGCGCCCTGCGGATCGAGGAGGGCGATCATGAGCGGATCGTCGGGCAACGCGCGAAGGCCATTCACGTCCTGCTTTTCAACGTTCCGATGCGGCCGGACGCTCTCCTCCGTCCTTGGCATTTTCGCCAGCGGCGATGTCGCACGCGTGCCGCACTCCGTTTCCTTCGCGGTCGGAGATGGAGCCATGGCCGGGATGCAGCTTCACCGCTCGCTGCTCTGGCCGTCGCAACAGGGGGAAAGCTGAGTGTCGTTTTTTTCCAACCCCGGTGACATCGCCACCTATGCTGAACGGGTGGGACGACATGTCCCCGGCCTGCGCGATCTTCATCGAATGGTCGGCCTGCTCCTGGCGGAACGGGTGCCGCCCGGTGGTCGCATCCTCGTTCTGGGCGCGGGGGGTGGTCTAGAACTGAAAGCGATGGCTGAGATGCAGCCGACCTGGCGTTTCGACGGCGTAGATCCATCGGCCCCGATGCTGGACCAGGCCCGTGCTACTTTGGACGCTTTGGCTTCGCGCGTAAGCTTCCACGAAGGCTATATCGGCGACGCGCCTGACGGTCCCTTCGATGGTGCAACCTGCCTTCTGACGCTGCATTTCCTTGCAGAGGACGGACGGCGTCGCACACTCGAGGAGATTCACCGACGGCTGAAGCCAGGCGCTCCCCTCGTCACGGCGCATCACAGCTTCCCCAATGATGAAGCGGGTAAAGATAAGTGGTTGGCGCGTAATGCCGCGTTCGTTGTTTCCTCGGGCATGCCTGCGACCCAAGTCGACAGCAGCATCAAGACTATGAAGGAGCTGCTGCCGGTGCTTTCGCCGGAGCAGGATGTCTCAGTTCTGCAGGAGGCGGGGTTTACCGGGGTCGAACTATTCTACGCAGCTTTCACGTTCAAGGGTTGGGTAGGGTACAGGTAACATCGCGCCTACCGCAAGACGCCTCGCGGGGCCGCTGGATAGACCAGCCTGCTCGTGCGGGAATCAGGCCGCCGCTGCAATCCTGTTTCGCGTAGCGGCGGCGTCGCGAAGCGGAGGGACGCCGAACAAGCGGCCATAGTCCCGGGTGAATTGCGACACGCTTTCATAGCCGACGGTGAATGCTGCGTGGCTTGCGCTGGTGCCGCTGGAGATCATCTGCCGCCGTCTTGTTGCTGGCGAAGGCGGAGGCCGATTCAAAACGCTTTCTGGAGCTCAACCCAGAGGGAGACAGCGCTTACTGGAGCAAGTACGACGAGACGCTGCTCAAGCAGGTCGGCGAGACGGTTCGCATCGCGGCGCTACCCGACATCGCGGAGGCCGACTGGTTCAAGCCCGGCAATCCGGAAAGCCCCAAGGTCGTCCGGGCGATCGCCCAGAAATTCGACGAGGCGTGGGCGAAGGACGCTCCCAAGGGCGTCGCCGGCGCTTTCCAAACTTATCGAGATCTGGTCAAGGCGCTGGTTTATGACCGGGCCATACCCAGCGGAAACATGGCGCCAGCGAAGCGCGCCATCGCGCTCGCAGCGCAGGGGCACGCCAATGGAGAGTTTCGCGCCACGGCGAACCGCGATCTCAAGGCGCCGCCCGAGTTTCTCTGGAACTGGATCGATCCGGAAATCAAACCGCGTCCCGCGCGGTAGCTCTTATTTCGGCAGATGCGCACGAAGCATCCAGGCTGCCTTCTCGCCGATGGCGACACGCTGCGTCATCAGATCGGCGGTCGCCTGGTCGCCGGCCTCCTCGGCTGTCAGCAGACAAGCGCGAGCCGCCTTGACCACCGCCTCGTTTCCGGCCGCAAGCGCGCCAAGCATTGCATCCTCGTCGAGCGCGCCGGAATCGGCCTTGATAGTGGACCGTTTGGTGATCGCCTCGCCATAGGGTGCGTAGTGGCCCAGGGCGCGGATCCGTTCGGCGATAAGATCGAGGGACGTCCAGAGCTCGTTGTACTGGGTCTCGAACAGGGTGTGCAGCGTCAGAAAACGCGGACCCTCGACATTCCAGTGATAGCCATGCGTCTTGCCGTAAAGGACGTAGGTTTCAGCAAGGACATGCTCCAACTTGGCGGCCACCTGTTTGCGAGTCTTCGCATCAATGCCGATATCCATGCCGCCTCCCAGAAATTAGAATGGTTCTAACCTACTGTGCGTAAGCAAATTTGCAAGCGGACCAGCGGCGAAGCGACAGGCTGATTTAGCCAGATCTCGAGCCGACCCACCTGATCATGTCGAGCACGGTTTCCGGCGCGGCCTCGTGCGGCATGTGGCCGACGCCGGTTAGAATCTCGACCCGCGCATTCTTGAGGGTCAGCCCGAGTTGTCCGGTGTGGATCGGTGTGCTGACAACTGTGTCGCCATCGCCGGAAAGGATCGCGACCGGCATCGTGATCTCGGCATAGCGCGACTGCTGCGCGATCACCTCGCGCTTGGCCGCCACCATGTCCTCGGCATTGGCCCTCAAGGCCGCGGGCCGCGTTGCGCGCTCGACCGCCGCCGCCTTGACATATCCCGGCGGCACGATTGCGGGCGCGAATGAACCCTCTACCCCGGATTTCGCCGCTCCCTCGGCGAAGGGCGGCACCAGGACATTGTTGAAGAGCGGCCCGACAAGCTGATTGGCCGACCAGTAAAGATGCCAGCTCACCCCGCCCGGCCAGTCATAGGCAACCGGCGCCAGAAGGACGAGGCCGGAGATCAGGTCCGGGTAGTCGAGAGCCAGCCGAAGCGCCACGGCGCCGCCAAAGGAGTGGGCCACCACGATCGGTTTCTTCAAGCCGGACTGCTCGATCACGTCTGCCGCGATTCTGGCCTGCACGCCGAGCTGGTCGGCATTCGGGGGCCGCCCAGCAGTGAATCCCAGTCCGGGACGGTCATAAGCCGTGAGCTGATAGCTCTCCCTGAGCAGGGGAATGACCGTGGGTTCAAACACCGCCATGTCGGACGACGCGCCATGAATCAGAAAGACCGGATCGCCCGCTCCCCAGGTCCGCACGTGCGTGTCCACCCCGCCCGCCTCGACATATCTCATGGCTGTCCCGTCGGCTTGAGGCATGGAGGAACACGCTGCGGCGAGGAAGAGCGCTGGCGCAAGAGCCAGTCGAGGGCTGGAAAACATGCGTTTGTCCTTGAATGCAGCTCTGCTGCGATTCGCGCGAAAAGGCTTCACGGTTCAGATGGTCAGGTCGCGGCCATGAGGCTTTCGAACAGCTTGATCCCGTCAGACCCCGTCTCGCCGCCGCCGATCGCCCGCTCCGGGTGAGGCATCATGCCGAGGACGCGGCCATTCTCCGAAAGTATTCCTGCGACGTCGCGCGCCGATCCGTTGGGATTGCCAAGATACCGGAAGACGACGCGACCTTCGCCTTCGAGCCGGTCGAGCGTCGCCTCGTCGGCGTTGAAGTTGCCGTCATGGTGAGCGATCGGAAACGCCACCTCTCGTGTCGATCCGTAGACCGAGGTGAACACCGAATTGGCGGCGATCGTCAGGGGCTGCGGCCGGCAGACAAAGTTGAGCCCCGCATTGCGCAGAAGCGCGCCGGGCAACAGTCGCAACTCGGTGGCGACCCGAAATCCGTAGCAAATCGCCAGGAGGTATCCGCCGCGACCGGCGTGGCGCCGCAAGGCCTCGCCAACCGGGGAGGCGGCTGCCATGGCTCCCGAGCGCAGATAGTCGCCATAGGAAAATCCACCCGGCAGCACGACCAGATCGACGTCCGCCGGCAGGTCGCCATCCTTGTGCCAGACCATGACGGGGTCGTTTCCTGTCACCTGTTTCAGGGCGGCCTGGGCGTCGCGGTCGCAATTGGATCCGGGAAAGACAATAACGGCGGATTTCATGGGGCGGCCGTAGCAGATTTCAAAGCGAGTCGCGAGTTCACCTGTGGAAAACCACGCCTGCCTCAACTCGCCAGGGTCGCGATCACCTGCCGGCGTCCGGGGGGTCTTCCCCATTCGCGGTTCTTGCCGCAATCTGACCTCCCCAAAAAGGGGCGCTGGCGCAAGCGGATAACCGACGGGGACATCTCATGAAACATCTTGCCGCGATTGCCCTGGCCTGCGTGGTCGCCGCCGGCTGCAACACCATGGAAGGTCTGGGCCGAGACATCTCGGTTATCGGCGACGCGCTTACCGGCGCGTCCCAGGAAGTCCAGAACGCGCCGGCCCCGGCACGAAAAACCGATAACGAGCTGGCAGGCGCGCCTGGCTCGCGCCGCCCCTGAAGGGCGGAGCAACGCCCGAGCAATTTTCGTCGGTCGAACTCATCCGTTTGTCCGAAGGATGCTTTACGCAATCTCGATCGCGTAGCGCTCGACGACCGTATTGGCCAGCAGGACCTCGCACATCTCCCGGACGCGGGTCTCGGCGTCGGCCCTCGACAGACTGTCGGCAAGCTCGATCTCGATGATCTTGCCGACGCGAACGCCGCCCACCTCGCCAAAGCCCAGCCGGCCGAGCGCGTCGGCCACGGCCTTGCCCTGGGGATCGAGCACGCCCGGCTTCAGGCTGACATGAACCTTCGCGCGCATGTCCATTCTCCGTTGACAACCCGCGACGCGGGCTATTTCCCGCTGAAGGACAGGATCTCGGCGCCGCCCTTCTCTTCCTTGATGATGCCGAGGCGCCGGGCGACCTCCGCATAGGCTTCCGTGACCCCGCCAAGGTCGCGGCGGAAGCGGTCCTTGTCCATTTTCTCGCCCGTGGCCATGTCCCACAGCCTGCAGCTGTCCGGGCTGATCTCGTCTGCCAGAACGGTGCGCACCATGTCGCCCTCGAACAGCCGGCCATACTCGACCTTGAAATCGACCAGCTTGATCCCGACGCCGGAAAACAGGCCGGTCAGGAAATCGTTGATCCGCAGGGTCATGGCGATGATGTCGTCGATCTCCTGATTGGTCGCCCAGTTGAACGCGGTGATGTGCTCCTCGCTCACCAACGGATCGCCCAGCTCGTCCTTCTTGTAGCAGAACTCGATGATCGAACGCGGCAGCGGGGTTCCTTCCTCGATGCCGAGCCGCTTGGCGATCGAGCCTGCGGCCACGTTCCGGCAGATCACTTCCAGGGGGATGATCTCGACTTCCTTGATCAGTTGTTCGCGCATGTTGAGTCGCTTGAGGAAGTGCGTCGGCAGGCCGATCGAATTCAGCTGCGTCATGACGAATTCGCTGATGCGGTTATTGAGCACGCCCTTGCCGTCCAGCACGGCCCGCTTTTCGTTGTTGAAGGCTGTGGCGTCGTCCTTGAAATACTGGATCAGCGTGCCCGGTTCGGGCCCCTCATAAAGGATTTTCGCCTTGCCTTCATAGATTTTTCGGCCCTTGGCCATGTCTTGGTCTCCCAGCCTGGACAGTTGACGCCGCCGGCCATCGCCCGCCAAGTCCGACGGACGATTCGTGATTGGAGGGGCTTTCCTACAGCATCCCGCCGGCCCCGTCCCCCCACTTGAAGTCGCGGGCCAAAACCGACCGTTTCGGGGATGTATTTGCCATGGAGCGGAGTTATATCAAAGGCGCGTAAGCCCGGCGCAAGCGGTTTCGAGGAGAGTTTGGTGAGTGGATTCGACAAACGCAAGTCGGGCGAAGAAGCAAGGTTCGCACTCGACCAGGAGCTGCGCTTCAAGGCCAACGCTCGTCGCAACAAGCTGCTTGGGCTGTGGGCTGCGGACCTTCTCGGCCGCAAGGGCGAAGCGGCCAGCGCCTACGCCATCGAAGTCGTCAAGGCGGACTTCGAGGCGCCTGGCGACGAGGACGTGTTCCGCAAGGTCAGGGGCGATCTAGACAAGGCCGGGATCGACCAGACCGACCACCAGATTCACCGCCAGATGGAAGAACTGATGACCGCCGCCATCGACCAGGTTAAGGCCGAGAGGAAATAGTCCGCCGGCTCGTTTTCCGGCCGCGCCGCCGACTCCGACAATCGACCTGGTTCCCTCCAGCCGCCTGACTGCCTAGGCTCGCGCAGCGCCGCGATGACGGCCGGGGGACGCAGCTTGCCCAGATCATTCAGCCGGACCTCGCTTGCCTGGTTCGTCATCGCGGGCCTCGCGTTCGCGGTCGCCGTATCCCTCACCATGGCGGTCACCTGGGTCGATGGCGGCGTCCTGGAGCGCGGACGCTCGGGCGGCGGCATGCGGCACTTCCAGCATCTCGGCGTCTTCGTTCCCTCCGACACGGAGGACGATCTTGAAGCCTTCTATGTCCTTTACAGCGAGTATGTCGGCGACGGCGAAGCCATGGCGATGTTCTCGGTGCCGGGCGAGGATGTCGCCGTTCTCCTCGTTAGCGGGCTGGCCGGACGAAACGCGTGCTTGATCGACCAGACGGTGCGCCCGCCGCTCGTGCCGAGGAAACTGCTGATTCGTCCGGTCTCGTGGGCGGGCATACCGGACCTTTACGCCGTGCTTGTTCCTGCCGGAGAAACCCAGATTGTCGAATGCCGCATGACCGGTCGTTCGCTCCCCTGGTCGTTCACGACAAGGCGGCTGAGCATCGCTTATCCCAGCGACCAGATTTTCGCCGACCTCGTCTCCGATCCATCCGATCCCGTAGATCAGGCCTTCAACCAGGCGGTCGCGAACGCGGACCTCCAGGGGGTGACCGGCCTGAAATTCGATCTCAACGACATTGAGGGCGCCGCGAACATGCGCTTCGCCGGGAGTTTTGAGACGGGCGATTTGATTGTGGGCGGCACATGGCGCCTCCTGACCCCGGGCGAGTTCATGGACGTCTCGTGGGACGACATCTATCGCCAGCAATTCCGCGACATTCTCCTGATCGTCATCGGCACGCTGATCGGGATAGGCGTCACCGTCATGATCGAAGGTCTTCGGCCCCTTATCGAACGTGACCCAGCCCCCTGATCCGGGCCGCGCATTACGAGAGTCCGTTCGCCTTTCTTTCTGGTTTTGGGGTGGTGATCAAGGCCCGCTGAGCGGAGC
>JAWXBJ010000024.1:0-13874 GCA_034439955.1 Alphaproteobacteria bacterium | reverse complement strand
CGGAGCCTTGGATCGGTGATCGCCGAGATGTCCGAGGCGCGCCGGCCATTGGGCGTATCGGCGTCGAGTTTCCCGGTGGCGCGCTTGGCGAAGATGAAGGCGCGCTGCGTGTCGCCGATGGCGTAAGCCTCTTCAGCGGTGGCGAGGTCAGCGTCGCCCACCCGGTTGAGCTTTCCATAGGCCTTGGCGAGCTGGTTCCAGGCAAAGGCGTTGTCCCGTTCATTGGCGATGGCGTCGATCAGGAGCCCTTCGGCTTCCTTCAGATTGTCCTCCTTGCCGGTCTCGATCAGGGAGCGGGCGAGGTTGACCTTGAGGAGCGGCTGGTCGGGCGCAAGTTCGACCGACTTGCGGTGGGGCGGAATGGAGTCGTCCACCCGCGAATTCTCGAACAGGATCTGTCCCATCAGCTCCTGGTAGTACGGATTGCCCGGATCCTCGTCGATCAGCGACTGGGTCTCGGCCGTCGCGGTCTTGATATCGACATCGCGATAGGCGGCGATAGCGCGGGCATAGCGCGCGGGCACCGACAGGTCCGTCTTGGGGTATTTGTTGTAAACTCGCGCAGCAGGCTGGAGAAATCCGACTAGCTTGGCTTTCATGATTGCCAGCTGGTCCAGCGCCTCCTCCGATTGCGGTTTCGACTTTGCCGTCACTTCGGTCGCGCGTGCGCGCATCACGCCGACCCGGTCGGTCGAGACGGGGTGGGATCTGAAATAGGGCTCGCGGCGGCTTTCCGACATCAGCTCCATGTAACGAAACCGCTCCATGAATGTGACCAGCCCCTCGGCGGACTGACCGGTCGCTTCTAGGAAACGCAGCCCGTCCTGGTCGGCCTGGCTCTCCTCGTTCCGCGTGAACTTGAAGATCGTCAGCATGCCGAATTGCGGCGCGCTGCCGATGAGGGCCATGCCCGCGTCGGGCGCCCCGGCGGCGATCGCCAGAACGCCGAGGCCGATCGATATGAGCGAGGTCGTCGTGCCGGCGTTCATGGCCTGGCCGCGCGTCACGCTGTGGCCGCCCGAAATATGACCGGTCTCGTGGGCGATGACACCCTTCAGTTCCTCCGGCGTGTCGGAGGCCATGATCAGCCCGGTATGGAGGTGGACGCGCTGGCCCCCGGCCACGAACGCGTTCAGCGAGGGATCGTTGATGATGTAGATATCGACGTCCTTCGGCGAGAGCCCGGCCGCCTCGAAGATCGGATCGCTGTACTCGCGCAATATACCTTCGATTTCCGCATCCCGGATCGCCCCCTGCGCAGCTGCGGTCAGCGGCACTGCGACCGCGAGAAGCGACCCGGCCAGAACCCGCAGCAGACGTTTTAGCACGCCCATGGTGATGTCTCCTTGCGTCCCGCAGCGCATCCGTACACCGCCGGGCCAGTAGGATGTTGCCGAAACACAGCGCCGAAAGGCGCGGCCTCAGCCAACCTTCTTTTTCGACCACCAGCCGAGCTTCCGGGGAGCTGCCCTGGCAGTCGGCTCCATTTCGATCGGGGCGCCATGCAACGGGTGGCGGACCTCCGGCTCGATCGGCGAAGGCTCTGCTTCGGGCGAAGGCGTCGCGGCAAGACCAACCTCGGACAATGGTTCGGCGGGGGCCGCTTCGGCGCCGGCGGCGTCACGCTCCGGGAAAGTTGGGGCGATTTCGTGTTCGTAAGGCGCCGGCTCGTCGATTTCCACGCTGTCGGACAGCGCGTCAGCCAACTGGGACCCGACCGTCGGAAGGTCGTATGTATCGACGAGCGGCGAGTTGTCCGCGCTCAGATCCATCCCCACGGCCGGGTCATGTCCCATCGACTGATCTCGAACGTCGTCGGCTGAAACGTCGACTGCCGCGTCGGCCGCCATGGGGCCGATTGCGGGCGCGATCAGGAACGGCGCCGACGCGATCGCGTCGAGCATTTCTCCACCGTCCGCCGCGATGTCGGGCGTGCGGTTTCGCAACGGACGATCATCGCGACCGCCCCTGCGCCGGCGACTGCGGCCCTGTGTGTCGTCCCGCACTGTCTCTCGCGCATCGTCGCGGGGCTCGATCACTTCGAGGCCGGGCACGGCGCCGTCGCGACCACCCCGGCGGCGGCGGCCGCCCCGCCGTCCCCGACGCTTGCGGCTTTCCTCCGAAACCGCGAAGCCCTCATCGCCAGAATCGGCCTCGTTCTGATTATCGACCGCTTCGTTCTCGCTTGCGTCCTCGTCTTCTTCTGATTCGGCGTCCTCGGTGTCGTCCTCGTCGAGATCATCCTGCTCGTCGTCGCTGATTTCTTCGACGTCGTCTTCCTCGTCAATCTCTTCGCCTTCCACGGGGGGCGGAACGGGACGCAGCTTCGCGTAATCGATCGGCTTGACCGGGCGGTAAGCGACAGGCTCCCCGTCGGCGCTGGCGTCGACCGCGAATTCGCCCGGCTTGTGGTGCGGGTTGGCCTCGATGCGGACGCTGACGTGGCACGTATTCTCGATGCTGGCGATCGAGACGCGCTTTTCGTTCAGAATGTAAAGCGCCACTTCCGGCGGCGCCTGGACGTTGATCGTGTCCACGCGGTCGTCGGCCGCGCGCGCCTCGATCGTTCTCAGGAGTTGTAGCGCCGCCGACTCGATGGCGCGCACCCGTCCGGTCCCGGCGCAGTGCTTGCAGGTTTCGCTGGAAAGTTCCAGCACACCTGCCCGGCGCCGTTGCCGCGAGATTTCGAACAGCCCGAACTGGCTGATGCGTCCCGTCTGGACGCGCGCCCTGTCTATCTTGAGGCTTTCCTTCATGCGCTTTTCGACGGCGCGGTTGTTCTTGACCTCTTCCATGTCGATAAAATCGATGACGACGAGGCCGACAAGATCGCGCAGCCGCATCTGACGGCAGGCTTCGGACGCAGCTTCGAGGTTTGTTTTGAGCGCGGTCGTCTCGACATTGCGTTCGCGCGTCGCCTTGCCGGAGTTGACGTCGATCGCGACCAGCGCCTCGGTCTGGTTGATGACGATGTAGCCGCCCGACGGAAGCTGCACGACAGGGGAGAAAATGTTCTCCAGTTGCTCCTCGACGCCGGTTGTCACGAACAGCGGAGGGGAGTCGGAGTGATGAACCACCTTCCTTGCGTGGGTCGGCATCAACATCATCACGAAATTGCGGGCTTCCTGATACGCCTCCTCGCCCTCGACGACGATCTGCTCGACATCCTTGTCATAGAGGTCGCGCACGGCGCGCAGCACGAGGTGGCCTTCCTCGTGAATGAGCGCCGGCGCCATGGATTCCATCGTCTTGCTGACGATTTGCTCCCAGAGTTTGGTGAGATACTCGAAATCGCGCTGGATCTCCGTCTTGGTTCTCTTGGCGCCGGCTGTCCTCACGATGAGGCCGGCGCCCCGCGGCACCTCGAACTCATTCGTGATCTTCTTCAGGCGCTTGCGGTCCGACGCGTTCGTTATCTTGCGTGAAATCCCGCCGCCCCGGCCGGTATTGGGCATCAGGACGCAGTAGCGGCCCGCCAGCGAGAGATAGGTTGTGACGGCGGCGCCCTTGTTGCCGCGCTCCTCTTTCACGACCTGGATGAGAATCACCTGGCGGCGGCGGATTACTTCCTGGATCTTGTATTTGCGCTGGAAATGCGCGGCGTTGCGCCTGATAACCTCTTCCGGGTCGCTGTCGTCGTCCTCTTCGTCCCCATTTGCGGCGCCCGACGAGCGATCGACCTCGCGGGCGGCTTCCGCCATCAGCGCGTCGCGATCCTCCTTCGGGATCTGGTAGTAGTCCGGGTGAATTTCACCGAAGGCGAGGAAGCCATGACGGTTGCCGCCATAATCGACGAATGCCGCCTGCAAGGAGGGCTCGACCCGCGTGACTTTGGCCAGATAGATGTTGCCGCGGAGCTGCCGCTTGTCGCGGGCCTCGAAGTCAAAGTCTTCGATCTGTCCGTTGGATACAACCGCTACCCGGGTTTCTTCGGCGTGGGTTGCGTCGATCAACATGAGCTTGCTCATGGGGAGAATCCTTGTGTGGAGCGCGGGTGGCGCGCAATGGCGCGAACCTCACCCGCGGAGCGATGGGAGACAGCACGGAAGGGTTTCGGCGGCCGGTCAGGCTGATTGAAACTCGCGAACACGCGTTCATCGAAAGTCCTGACCACGGATGCGGTAAAATCCGCTTCCTGACATACTGAAAACCGGTCACCGCTTCATACGACAAGTCCATTACTAAGGAATGTCGCCAGATGCGGTTAGGCCACCGTTCGGGTGAGCCTTGCGCGCACTCTGCACAAGTCTGGGACAAAGGGAAGTCGAATGCGCCGGAACCAATGATTAAGACCCTGGATGCTAGGTTCAGCGGCCCAAGAACTGGGCCGGATGGATCCTTTGACCAGCGTGCGGGCGTGGTTTTTTGTCGTTCTCGGCGCTTTCGCGCTGCTCCCGGCCAAGGCTTTGGCCGAACCCGTCGCCCGTATCCTGTCCGTGCGGTTCGTGGAGGACGATTCGCGAACGCGCATCGTCATTGAATCCGATATCCCTCTGAAATACAACGTGTTTTCGATCGCGAGCGGCGATATGCGCATTGTGTTGGACCTGCCACGCGTGCGTTGGTCACTCAACGGGCTGACAGCCGAGTCCGGGAGGGGGAAGGCCGATGGCCTTGTCTCGGGCTATCGCTACGCCCAGAATACCGCCACCACCTCGCGACTGGTTCTTGATCTCGCCCGACCCGCCATCGTCGCTCGTGATTTCGTCCTCACGCCCGCCGGTGGGGAGCGACACCGGATCGTCATGGATCTTGAGAGCACAAGCGCCGAGACCTTCGCCCGTAGCGCCGCGCTCGATCCTTCTGGCGTGAGGCCCGGGCCCCGGGAGGCGCCCGGCAAGCCGATGATCGTGATCGATCCAGGCCATGGCGGAAAGGATCCCGGCGCCTCATCGGCCGACGGAACGCGGGAAAAAGACGTGACTTTGCAGATCGCGATGGCCCTTCGCGACGAGCTGCTTCAGTCCAAAAGTTACGATGTTGCGCTTACCCGATCGACCGATGCATTCATCGAACTCGAGGAGCGGGTGACGACGGCGCGCGATCTTGGCGCGGACCTGTTCATCTCGCTTCATGCCGATGCGGGAGGAAACTCCGAGGTGAGGGGCGCATCCGTCTATACTCTTTCGCCGGAAGGAGAAAAGCGGGCGGAGGCGGCTCGGCAAAGCAATGACTGGGTGCTGGATGTAGAGACTGACTCCAGCCGTCCTGCTGAAGTCAACCAGATCCTGGCCGACCTCGTGCAGCGTGAAACGAAGAATCAGTCCGCTCGTTTCGCACAGGCCCTGGTGCCCGCTCTGGCGGAAGCCGGGTGGCCGGCGCTCCAGAATACCCATCGCAAGAAAGGCTTTTTCGTGCTGCTCAGTCCGGACGTTCCCGCCGTACTGCTCGAGATGGGCTTTATCACCAATGCGGGTGACGAGGCCATGCTGACGTCGGAAAGGAAGCGCCGAAAGCTGGTCGCAGGCGTCGGGCGTGCGATCGACGGTTTCTTCGATGCGGAAAGTCGAGTTCTGGCGCAGCGTTAACTTGTTGCGGTCCTCGACCGCGCCATAAAGTCACCATGTTGCTCGGCGATTCCGGACCCTGCTCGGGCCGGCCGGAATCGTCGTCGCGTCGCCTTGAAGGGGCCAGACCGGTCCCGGGCCTAACACCGGTGAGTCATGCTCAAGAAGATTCTCGTTGGCGCCGGCGCTGTCATCGGCGTGGCCGTGCTCGGGGCGGGGGGCTGGCTGATCGCGGTCACCCAGGATCTGCCCTCGGCCAGAGATCTGGCCAACTACGAACCTCCCATCACCAGCCGCGTTCATGCTGGCGACGGACGTCTTGTGGCCGAGTTCGCCAATCAACACAGGGTCTACGTGCCGTCGGAAGAGCTGCCGCAGGAGTTGATCGCGGCGTTCATCTCGGCCGAGGACAAGACCTTTTTCGAACACTCGGGCATCAACCTATGGGGCATGTTTCGCGGCACGGTCCTCAACGCGCTTCAGGGCAAGCGGCTGACTGGCGGCTCAACGATTACCCAGCAGGTTGTGAAGAATATGCTGGTCGGAAGCGATCGCTCGGTGACCCGCAAGGCGCGCGAGGCGATCCTCGCCGGACGCCTTGAGGACCAGTTCAGCAAGCAGGAAATCCTCGAACTCTACATGAATGAGATCTATCTCGGTGGCCGGTCCTATGGCGTCGGCGCAGCGGCCCTCAATTACTTCGGCAAGTCGCTCGCCGACCTGTCTCTGGCGGAATCGGCCCTGCTGGCCGCGCTGCCGAAATCGCCAAGCAGCGTCAACCCCTACAATCATCCGGAGGCTGCGCTGGCGCGGCGCAACTGGGTTCTCGATCGCATGGTCGCCAACGGCTACGTCGAGACTGCGGTCGCCGAGAGCGCCAAGACCGAAGCGCTGACCACTGTCGCGCGCCTAGATACGGACGAGAACCAGGCGTCCGCCTATTTTGTCGAGGAGGTTCGGCGTGAAATCCTGCGCCTGGGTAAAGCCAGGAAGCTCGACGGCTTCAGCAGCGAGAAGGACGCCACCAAGGGCTTCTATGAGGGAGGCCTGTCGATCCGCTCGACGCTAGATACGAATTTGCAGCTGATTGCCGAGACGGCGCTGCGAGCGGGGCTGGAAACCTATGACCGCCGGCGCGGCTGGCGCGGACCGATTGGCCAGTTGAAAGCGTCGGACGATTTCGAGAGTGTACTGGCCGAGTACGCCAAATCCGAGGACGGCAAGAAGAAGATCGCGGGTGCGGGTAGCAGCTGGCAACCCGCCATGGTGAGATCAACCGGCGAGGGCGTGAGGCTCGGACTGGCAGACGGCACGTCGGGAACGCTTGCGGCCGCAGATGTCAAATGGGCGGCGCCGCACAAGCGCAAGGAGGGCGGCGGAACGGGCCTGGCGGCAGGCGACGTGATCCTCGTGTCGCGGCAAGCGGTTCCGGATATCAGCTCGCAGCTCATCACCGAATACGGCGTCGCGAAGAAAGCCGACGCCAACGCGCCGTGGCGGCTGCGCCAGATACCTGAGATCGAAGGCGCGCTGGTCGCGATGGACCCGCACACGGGCCGCGTGCTGGCGATGGCGGGCGGGTATTCCTTCAGCCGGAGCCAGTATAACCGCGCGATCCAGGCGATGCGTCAGCCGGGATCGTCGTTCAAGCCATTCGTGTATTCTGCGGCGCTCGACAGCGGATGGACGCCTTCGAGCCGCGTCCTCGATGGCGCGTTCGTCGATTGCTCCGATACGACCCAGGAGAAATGCTACAAGCCAGCCAACTACACCAACATCTTCTACGGCTTGTCGACGCTGCGCTTTGGCATCGAGCAGTCGCGCAACCTGATGACCGTGCGGCTGGCGCAGGACATGGGCCTCGAGAAAATGTCCGAGATCGGCGAGCGGTTCGGCATCTACGACAAGCTGCCGCCCTACCTGTCCATGTCGCTTGGCGCGGGCGAGACGACGCCGCTGCGCATGGTCGCGGCCTACGCAATGCTTGTGAATGGCGGCAAGCGCGTATCGCCCATCTTGCTCGACCGCATACAGAACCGCTATGGCGAATCGGTCTTCAAGCAGGACGCCCGCGCCTGCGAGGGATGCAAGGCCGAGTGGTCCAAAGGCCTTCAGCCGCCGGCGTTCGAGGATGTGCGACCGCAAGTGATCGATCCCGTTACAGCCTATCAGATGGTCTCGATCCTCGAAGGCGTTGTCGAGCGCGGCACCGCCAAGACCGTTCGATCCGTCGGCAAGCCCATCGGCGCCAAGACGGGCACGACCAACGACCAGTTGGACGCGTGGACGATGGGGTTCAGCCCGGACCTCGTCGCAGGCGTCTGGGTGGGGTTTGACACTCCCCGGAACATGGGCGATGGCGAATCGGGCGGGCGCGTGACGGCGCCGATCTTCCGGGACTTCATGCTCGCCGCGCTGAAGGACCGCCCGGCGCTGCCCTTCCGCATTCCGCAGGGCGTGCGTCTCGTCGAGGTGGACCTCGATTCCGGATGCTTGTCGACGCCAGACACCCGCGTCGTTATCCTTGAGGCATTCAAGCCGGGTACCGAGCCCACCGAGCGATGCGTGGCGGGCGGCAATGAAAATGGCGGTCGCGTCGATTACTCCAACGTTGTCGCCGGCGATGAGTTCGTGTCGGCGCCTGTGGACGGCACGAGCACCCTGACGCCGCCGACGGTCGGCGAACTTGGCCCGGACGGACAGCCAATTCCCCAGCCGCTGCAGCCCGAACCGCCGCAGGAAGAATTGACACTCAAGGACGGCATCTTCTAGACCGCATGCTGGGCCGGACCGCGATCGGCCGGTTTGTTGTCGATCAAAGCGAGCGCGATGCAGCCCGAACTCGAGAACATGGTGGAGCGCATCAAGCAGTCCGTAGGGCTGCTGAGGAGGCGTCTTTGACTGGGGCGTCGCCGAAAAACGCCTCGATGAGCTGAACGCGCTCTCCGAACGCCCCGAATTCTGGAGCGACCCGACCAAGGCCCAAAGCCTGATGCGAGAACGCAACAAGCTGGCGGCAGGCATGGAGGATGTGCGGGCGCTGGAGCGTGAGGCCAGCGATGCGGTCGAACTTTGGGAGATGGCGGATGCCGAAGGAGACGCATCCCTCTTCGCGGAGGTTGAAAGCTCGCTGCGCGCTTCCGTCAGGAAAGCCGAAGCCGCCGAGATGAAGGCGCTGCTGTCGGGCGAAGTCGACGGCAATGACGCCTACGTCGAAATCCATGCCGGGGCAGGCGGCACAGAGAGCCAGGACTGGGCCGCCATGCTGCGCCGGATGTATGTGCGATGGGCCAACGCACGCGGCTTCAAGATCGAGGAAGTCGAGGAACATGTCGGCGAGGAAGCCGGCATCAAATCCGCCACCTTGCTGATCCAGGGCGACAGCGCTTATGGCTGGCTGAAAAGCGAGAGCGGCGTCCATCGCCTGGTGCGCATATCGCCTTACGATTCCAACGCGCGGCGCCACACGAGCTTCGCATCGGCCTGGGTCTATCCCGTGATCGACGACACGATCGTGGTGGACATCGAGGAGAAGGATGTCCGCACTGACACCTATCGGGCTTCCGGCGCGGGCGGCCAGCACATCAACAAGACCGATTCAGCGGTTCGCCTCACGCACATTCCAACCAACATCGTGGTGTCGTGCCAGACCGATCGTTCGCAGCACAAGAACCGCTCCAAGGCCTGGGACATGCTGCGCGCGCGCCTCTACGAACGTGAGTTGAAGATACGGGAGGAGGCCGCGCAGGCCGAGCAGGACACCAAAAGCGAAATCGGATGGGGCCGGCAGATTCGCTCCTATGTGCTCCAGCCCTACCAGATGGTGAAAGATTTGCGAACCGGCGTCGAAACCTCCGACAGCCAGGGCGTGCTGGACGGTGATATCGATGCGTTCCTGGCGGCGGCCCTGTCCCAGAAGGTCGGCGGGCCGGTCGAAGACCTGGACTAGGGCGCAGAGCGATGCGTCCGGATCTCGACACGTTCGAACAGAACCAGAAAACAGAAAGGCCGCTCGCTGGAGCGGCCTTTATCATTCCGGGAGGTCAGAAAATCAGGCGACGGGCGGCGGTACCGGTACGGGCCCCGGCTGGTCGGCCATCGGATCCTGCGCATGCTTGACTGCGCCCTCGAAGATCGCGTTGGGCTCGATCGCCAGCGAAGCGTGAAAGATGTCGCCTCGAACCTTGGCGCCGGTGCAGAGTTGCACCTTGCGGGCGCGAATACGGCCTTCGACCGTTCCGCGCACAACGATCGATTCGGCGACGACCTCACCCTTGACGGCGCCCGTGTCGCCGATCGTCAGCGCCGATGCGCGCACATCGCCTTCGATGTGGCCGTCGATCTGGACTTCGCCCTGCGAGACGATCGAGCCCTTCATCTTGACGTCGGCGCTGATCAGCGACGGGCCTGCGCGAGAGACCGCCACCGGGCGTTTCGCCGGCTCGGGCATCAATGGTTTCATGGCGGGCGGCGGAGCCGCTTCGGGAGTTTTACCCTTGGTGAACATGCTTGCCAGCCCTCAAAAACTTGATTGGGTCGTATGACTTGCCGTGGAAATACACCTCATAATGGAGGTGTGGGCCCGTGCTTCGACCGGTC
This sequence comes from Alphaproteobacteria bacterium, assembly GCA_034439955.1. GTDB lineage: Bacteria > Pseudomonadota > Alphaproteobacteria > Caulobacterales > Hyphomonadaceae > UBA7672. Next base: position 3,768 of record JAWXBJ010000024.1, on the reverse strand, counting down.
GATCCCATTGTACCCAGTTTTTGCCCGATCGCTACTGTCGCGCCAGTCTTGACGCCAATCGACTGCAAGTGACCATAGCGGGTCTTGAATCCCAGACCGTGGTCAATCTCAACCACGCGCCCATAACCCGATTTCGTTCCGGCGAAACTGACCGTCCCCGGCGCCGTCGCGGTGATGGGCGCCCCGTAATAGGCTGCAAGATCGGCGCCCTCGTGCCACGCGCTGCGGCGCGTGAACGGATCGGACCGGAATCCAAACCCTGATGTCTCGCGATAGGGGACGTCGATCGGTGCGCCCAGGGGCAGGGCGTGAATCAGGTCTTCAAAACGGCTTGCCTCTTCGAGACGAGCGGCAACTTCCTGCGCGCGCGCCAGGAAACCATCATCCCCGTTCAGGCCAAACGGTCCGGTATCTGCGGCGCTGATTTCCACCAGCGGACCGCCAACAGCTGTTTCGTCCATGACGCGGGCGGCCGGAACACCCGTCAGGCGCAGCACGCCGCGAAACCGTTCAGCGCGTTGAACAGCCTCGTCCTCGGCAGCGTCGAGAAAACTGGTCTGCTCGGCGCGCAGGCCGTCAAATTTTGCGCGGAATCCCGCTTTCTCATTGGAAACGAGCAGCCCATCCGCCGGCCGCGACTGGCGGGCGTCCGCTTCCTCTATGGTCGAATCGACAAGGATGTTTTCTCCGTCGCCATTCAGCGCGATGATCGCCGCGCCCTCCTTGCCCTGGAGATGCGCGAACAGCGTCTTGATCGTCGAATGACGGTCTTCGAGTTGCTTGATATCGCTTTCGAAGTCGCTGGTGCGTTCCTCCAGGAGAGAGAGAGCGATCGCTTCTCCGGCGCGCGCCTGCTGCAGTTCCCGCTCGAAGCGAGCGACCTTGCGATCCGACTGACCATTCTGCATATCGCCAGCGGGGCCGCGAAGAAGGACGCTGGCGGTCGCGAACAGGCACCAGCCGACGACCATAGTCGCGCCCCCGGCCATCATGGCCTGACGCCAGGGAGAAATCGACACATAGCGGACCGAACCGCCGCTACGATGGTAGATTTGTCGTTCGGGAAACGCTTTTTCAAAAAGCGCTTTGGTGCGTGATCTTATTTTGACCGCCATTTACGCTGTCCGATCAGTAAGCTGTACACGCCAAGCCAGCGCCGCCCCGCCCGTCTGTTGCCCGGCAGCCACATCGATACCTCATAAACACGATCAAGCGAACCCCTGCCGACAGCTTTTTCGTCGAATTTCTCAGCGCCTGCTCAAGCCATCGTGAATGCACCTCGAACCTTAAGAATTTCACTACCCGAGCAACCCGCGTGCCATCGGCGCGGAGAAGTTGTCCGCAAACTTAGGGATGAATCAGCTTGTCGTGACCGCTTGCGTGTTAACGCGGGCCGATCAGGCAATGGCCGTCGTCCAGACAGCATCCACGTGGCCAGGAACGCGGACGTTTCGCCACACCTGTCGTATCACCTGGTCGGCGCCGATCAGGAATGTCGTGCGCTCGATACCCATGTAGCGCCGTCCATAAAGCTGCTTTTCCTGCCAGACCCCATAGGACTCGCAGGCCACGCCGCTCTCGTCGGAGGCCAGGCGCACCTTCAGGTCGTACTTTGCGATGAACTTCATGTGTGAAGAGACCGTGTCGCGCGATACGCCCACAACGGCGATTCCCCGCCGTGCGAACCGGGACTGCATGCTGCTGAATGCCTGCGCCTCTCGCGTGCACGCCGTGGTATCGTCCTTTGGATAGAAGAACAGCACCAGCGACCGGCCGGCGAACTCTTTGAGGCTGACGGCTCGGCCATTAGCCGCAGGCAGAGAGAAGGCGGGTGCTGCGTCGCCGACATCTACAGGATATGTCACCATCGGATCCCACCAGCCATCGGTTCTCACTAGGATGTATTCGCGAAAAGTGTCTACTGTTTGCTGCCGTCAAGCCGGACAGGTGAAAGTCGCGTCCACCCGCTCCGGGCGGCTGGAGTTCGCGGATTGAAGATTTCGGCCAGGCTCCTTGTCATAGAGTTCGCGGCGCTGCTGCTTTTCGTCGTGGCGGCGAGCGTCGGATTCCTCGCCTGGCGCCTGTCGCAGGGTCCGATCGACCTTGAATTCATTCGCCCCCGGATCGAGCGGTCGCTGGCGGAAGCCCGCGGCGGGCTGCCGGTCCGCATCGATCGGCTGGCTCTAGAATGGTCGCGCGACCGCTCCCAGGTCGAGGCGGCCGCGCACGGTGTTACGGCGTTCGACCGGAACGGGCAAAGCGTCTCGCGAGCCGAGCGGGCCGTCATCACGCTCAACGCTGCGGCATTGGTGTCGGGAAAGCTTCAGACCGAGCGCCTGCGCATCGAGAACGGTCGCGCCTCGGTCCTGCGAAACAGGGACGGGGTCTGGTCCCTGGCTGGCGTCGTATTCCTGCGGGAGCCGGTATCGGCGGCCAAACCTTTCGACCCCCTGAGAGACCTAAACTGGACGACGCTGGCGACGCCGATTCGAGCGCTCGTCTCGGCCGGTTCCTTCGAGCGCATCGAACTGGTCAATTTCAGCCTCGACGTCACGGACGAAGGAGCCGGTTCCGCCTGGTCGGCCAATCCCGTCAACGCCGCCTGGAGTGCGACCGGCGAGGGGGTGGCCTTGAGCCTTGACGCCAGGCTTCTCGCGGCTGGCGAGCCGAACAGCATCAGGATCGCGCTCTCGGCCGATGGCGAGGTGAGCCGGGCGACGGGCCGTCTCACCCTGGAGGGAGTGGATCCGCTCACGGTGGCGGGAATGTTCGGCTATGCTGGCCAGGCTTTCGTCTCGCACTCGCCGGCTGACGCAGCGTTCACTGTCGAGGCCAGCGAGGCGAACGGCCTCACAAAGGCCCTCTTGAATCTCTCCGGAGTTACGGGGAGGGGCAATGCCGGCGGTGTCGATTTCGCGATCGAGGATCTGGCATTCGACGCAGCCTATGATCCGGCCACCCGCTTGGTCTCGCTCAACACCTTGAACATCAGATCCGATCGGCTGACGGGGGCGTTCTCCGGGACTATGGACGCGTCCCAGTTCGTTGGCCGGGAAGGGTCTCAGCCAATCGCCTTCAAGCTGTCCGGGCGCGATTTCACAGTAGCGGCGACGCCGGTTTTCGAACAGCCCTGGTCCTTCGCCTCCGGCGAAATCGAGGCCAGCATTTCGCCCGACCTCCTAAAACTGACGGTTGCGGAACTCAAAGCTGTCACGGGCGGTCTCAGCGCCAACGCGAGAGGCGACATCTGGTTCGACGGTCCGCCGGAAGCTCGCCAGATCGGAATGAAGCTGCGAGCTACGGGTTCGGGCGCGGTCACTCCGGCTCAGTTGATCGCTTTCTGGCCGGTCCGGCTCGGCGCTGACGGCCGCATCTGGGTGCGCGATCACATTCTGGCGGGGACAGCGACCCGCGCGGATCTGACCATCGACTGGCCGCCCGGCGCCAACGCAGCGGGCTTTCTGCCCGACGAGCATTTGACGCTCGATTTCGAGGTGGCGGACGCCAGCGTGTCCTTCCTGTCGGATTTTCCACCCGTCACCGGCGTCAAGGGCGTGGGCCGAATGAGGGGCAACAGCCTCTCCATGGACCTGACTGGCGGCACGATGAAGACCTGGCAGGTTGACGACGGAAAGGTGGTGCTGCCGCGCTTTCATCCGGGCGGGGCGACCATGGAAGTCACCGCGACAGGCCGTGGCGAGCTTCGCGAACTGATGCGCGTTCTTGATGCGTCGAATCTCAACATTGGCGAGAAGTACGGCCTGAGTG
>JAWXBJ010000023.1:0-9866 GCA_034439955.1 Alphaproteobacteria bacterium | reverse complement strand
GTGATGACAAAGCGTTCCCGTCGCATTGCAAACCTCCCAAAAGGAAGTTTGAATCAGCGTTCGGGCAGCCTGTGAATCCCTAATGTCCACAGGGCCTAAGGCTATTTCTTCTTTTTCTTGCGCTTCTTCTTTTTGGACTTGGCGGCTTTCTCCGCCTTGGCGGCCTTCTTCAACCGTTTCTTCTCGTCCAGATCGCCAATGTCGATGTCGTCGGCGGCGCTGCTGAGAAAGCCAAGCGTATCGCGGAAGGATTGCTGCTTGTTGCGCGGCAGAACGGCGATCAGCGCCGCGTCGACGCTCTGCATGGCGGGGAGGGCTTCAGCAAGCTTGAGGCGCCCCGGGAGCGTCAGTGACACAGATTTGGCCCGGCCATCCTCCGCCGCCGCGCTGCGCGAGACGAGGCCCTTTTTCTCCATCCGGGCAATCATGTCCGCCAGGGTCGAGCGATCGACGCCTGTCGCGCGCACGAGTTCGGACTGGCTGCGCCCTTCAAGCTCCGCGATGGCGGCGAGAAGGACGGTCTGTCGCAGCGTCACGCCCTCGGACAGTCCGGCCTTCGCGAATATCTCCGAGGCGTACTGCTGCGCCCGGCGCAACAGGTGAGCGGGCGATTCGCTGAGGCGGAAATCGATCGTTGGCGCAACCGCATCGTCCGATCGCCTGGCGGCATCGGTCTGCGAACTCATTGTCTCACGCCTCGCCCTGCAAGCCAGCTTCAGTGTACGGACTAGAGCGCAAGCAATTCACTAGCCAGTGAAGTTTTTTTGTCAGGCAGCGTTGATTGCACTCGGGAAAAGGGCAGACTTGGACCGTGAAGGAACCGCCAGCCGCAATCTCGTTCGCCCTGAATGTGCCGGAAGGCGACAATCGCGAACGCCGGGTTTGCCAGACATGCGGCTTCGTTGACTATGTAAATCCCCGGGTCGTCGTGGGGACGCTGGCGCATTCCGGAGGACGGGTCCTGCTCTGCCGTCGCGCCATCCACCCGCGCAGGGGATACTGGACCTTGCCCGCCGGATTCATGGAGGAAGCCGAAAGCGTTGAGGAAGGCGCCCGGCGTGAAGCACGGGAGGAGGCGAACGCCGAACTGGAGATTGAAGGCTTGCTGGCGGTCTATTCCATTCCACGCATCAGCCAGGTCCAGATAATGTTCCGGGCGCGGCTCCTAAACGACCCCTCGCCGGGACCGGAAAGCCTCGAAGTGATGCTGACAGCGTGGGACGACATTCCGTGGGCGGAGCTTGCCTCTCCCTCGGTTGGATGGGCGCTCAGGCAGTGGCGCGAGACAGCGGGCAAGACGGTCTTCGTACCATTTGGAAATCCTCCTGGTACGAACGAACTGACACGTTAAGCGGTCTGGCCGTCAAGCCTTGCCGGCGTCGGCGCCGTCCTCGGGACTGGGCTCGATCTGGTGCTTCATCAGGAAGGGCAGGTTGATCATCATGAACACGATGAACAACGGGATGGTGAGGAAGATTTTCGAGTTCGACCAGACATCCTCGGTAAAGTTGCGCCAGATGATCTCGTTGAGCACGGCCAGCACGACGTAGAACGCCGCCCAGCGCAAGGCGAACACCTTCCAGGCATGGTCAGGGAGGGCGAAGGCGTGCTCGAACGCCGTCTTCCAGATGTTCCGGCCGATTGCGAGGCTGCCCAGAATTCCCCCCGCGAACAGCAGGTTGATGATGGTCGGCTTGTAATACGCGAAGCGTGGATCCTGCAGGTAAAGCGTCAGTGCTCCAAAGACGAGCACAACGGCGCCGGTGATCATCAGCATGGGCGGCAGCCTGCGGCCCTTGGCGAGCGTATAGCCGATCACGGCCAGGATCGCCGCCATGAAGACGCCCGTCGCCCAGTAGATCGCGTTTTCCTTCGACAGCGCTCCCTGGCCCTCTGGAAAGCGCCGCACGACGTTGTAAACGATCACGAAGGCGAGCACTGGCCCAAGATCTGTCCAGAGATTGCCGGCGCCCTTGACGGCGGCGGCGGTGCTGGCGCTGACAGGCTGAGCGGACGATTCGGTCATCGTGACTCCGGATAACTGAGAGCCGGTGACTTAGCGGCTGGAATGCGGCGGGTTCAAGCCCGCGCTGGTCGGCGGCGCAGGCCCTCAAGAAGCGTCCGCGCGCCCGATGCGTCGAGAGCCAGCACGCACGCAACGTAGGCGATTGCCCCGGCAGAAGATTTCGCGAGCAATTCGGCGAGACCGCCCCAGGCGGGGATGAGAGCGACGCAGATGGCCATCGCCGCGCATGAGGCGCCAATCTTGACCATGTCTGCCGACGGCCAGGACAGCGGAGCCAGACGCCGGCCAACCCAGGCGAGCAAAACGAGCGCCAGTCCATAGCACGCCACCGTCGAGTAAACCGCGCCCATCAGCCCGATGCGCGGAAGCAGCACGATGTTGAGGGCGAGGTTGGCGAGGGCTGGAATTAGCATCAGCCCAGCGCGCAGGTCGGTCCGTCGGGAAAGCAGAAAGGCCTCGGAAAAATAGTACAGCACAAATCCGTTGAGGAGACCGCTGAAAGCGATCCATGGAATGAGCGCCGCCGCCGTGCCGCGAACGCTCTCGCCAATCATCACCTCGGCGAGCGGCCCTGCCACCAAGGCAAGTCCGGCTGCGGCGGGCGTGGCGATCAGCAGCAGCAACCGGGCCAGATTGGACGACGCGGCCTCCATCGCGGCGGCGTCTTTCGTTTCCCATGCCGCAAGCATCAGGGGCGCGCCGGCCATTGCGGCGAGATTGCAAACCAGCCCGATCGTCTTGTCGGCGATTCCATATCCGGCGGCGTAGACGGCGACCGCCTCGGGGCCGAGGAAGAGGGCGATGAGAAACCTGTCTCCGGTGTCGAGGGCGATGTTGAGCGCGAGCGCGAGCGCAACCGGGACGCCATAGGCAAGGTAGGGTCTGACTCGAGCCGGATCGAACTGTCCACGGTTTGAGGCTCGGACGAGGCGCAAACCTTCGATGACGGCAAGGACGGCGAGTACGCTCGCAAGCCCGACGAAGGGAGCGGCGGGACCAAAGCCGGTCCGCCACGCCAGCAAGGCGCCGAGCGCGAACGCGCCAACGTCCTGAAACGTCCGGATGGCGGCGTATCGCGCTACGCGTCCCTGCGCGCGATTCAGCTCCTGGGCGACGTTGATGAGAGGCGCGAGGATCATTGCCCCTGCGGCGGCCGCCAGCGCCATGCGCATGGACGGATGACCTGCGAAGGGCAGCGTCGCCAGCATCGCTGCGAGGGCCAGCAGGACGGACCCGGCCGCCAGCCAGAGAAGGGTGCGGACATGGGAAGGGAGCGCGCCCTTGGCCGACGCCTCCGGCTCGAAGCGGAAAGCCGCCGCTTCGGCCCAGGTGATCGAGAGGGTGTAGACGACACTCATCGTCGTCAGCGCCAGGGCGTAGAAACCGTAATTCTCCGCGCTCATGAGGCGCGTGTAGACGAACACCGCGCCAAAACTGGCGAGGCCGCCGGCGAGGCTTGCCGGGAGATAGCCAAACAGATGCCGCCAGATCATGCTGCGACTTGTCGTTGGGAACGGGTGGGGACCGATAGCACACAGGCCGTTCACGAAGCGTTTCGGAGAAAACACTGGCCAGGCTTGTCAATCGACGAGTCCCACCAGAGCCCGCGCGAAGACGTCGGCGCTGAAGGGCTGAAGGTCTTCGGCCTTTTCCCCAATTCCCACGAAATGAATGGGGACGTCGTATTTTTCCGCGATGGCGACCAGAACACCGCCCTTTGCCGTGCCGTCGAGCTTGGTCATTACAAGACCCGTGACGCCGGCGGTCTGCCGGAACGCCTCGACCTGGCCAAGGGCGTTCTGCCCCACGGTAGCGTCGAGCACGAGGATGACGTCGTGCGGTGCGGTCGGATCCAGCTTGCGGATGGCGCGGACGACCTTCGAGAGTTCGTCCATGAGCTCCAGGCGGTTCTGCAGCCGCCCTGCGGTGTCGATCAGGACGATATCGCGGTTTTCGCGCCGGGCGATATCGACCGCCTCCCAGGCCAGCGCAGCCGAGTCGGCGCCGGGCTGCTTCGACACGAAACGCGCGCCGGCACGGTCGGCCCACACCCGCAACTGCTCGACGGCGGCGGCCCGGAATGTATCGCCGGCCGCCAGCGTCACATCGGCGCCCTGCGCCGCCAGCCTCGAGGCGATCTTGCCGATGGTGGTGGTCTTGCCCGACCCGTTGACGCCGACGAACAGAACGATGCGAGGCGAGGGGCCGTCCGAAAAATCGACATGGCGTTCGCGGGGCCGCAGGATCGCAGCGATCTCGCTCGCCAGCAGCGCCTTGATCTCGTCGGCGGTGGTTTCGCGCTCGAACCGGTCGCGGGCGATCGACTGGGCGATACGGGCGGCAACCGCGGCGCCCATGTCCGACGTGATCAGCAATTCTTCGAGTTCAGCGAGCGTACCGCGGTCGAGCTTTCGCCGCGCGAACCCCGACAGCCCCTCCGACAGCCGGGACGAGGAGCGGCGCAGTCCTTCCTGGAGCCTATGGGCGAGACCCGCCTCGCGACGCGCCTGCTCCTCGGCGCGCTCGCGAGCTATGCGGTCGGCAGCCTTTCTGAGACCGATCGGATCGTCATCTTCGTCGGGAGGCGCGCTGGGCGCGACGGAACCTGGTCCGAACACCAGCTCGTCCAGCGTGAGGCGGGAACCTGCGGGCGTCTCACCCGGTCCCAGCGGCTCGACAGGCGTTTCGCCCGTCCTCGGATCGGGCGCTTTTTTCTTGCCCCACCAGCGGATCATGCGGTCGCTCCGGAGAGCGGCGTCCCCACCAGCTGACGGGCGTCGCGGCTGGCCAGACAGAAAAGGGCGGGGCGCCCGGGTGGGGGTGAGACGCCGTCGATGCGGACAGGTGAAAAGTCAGGAAGCCGCGCCTGCCCGCCGGATTCGACCAGCGCCAGGGCGCTGGCCCCGACATGCCGGTCGAGATGAAGACCGAGGCGCTCGACGCCTTTCTCGCGCAGCCGCGCGGCGCGGGCCTTCACGATATCGCGGGGGAGCTGCGGCATTCTCGCGGCTGGAGTGCCTGGCCGGGGGGAATAGGGAAACACGTGCAGGTAGTCGATCCCGCACTCGTCCACGGAAGCCAGCGTGTTGGCGAACATATCGTCGGTCTCGGTGGGAAATCCGGCGATCAGGTCAGCCCCGATCGCCATTTCCGGTCTGGCGCTTCGCAGGCGGTTGCACAGGCTGATCGCGTCCTGACGCGAATGGCGGCGCTTCATGCGCTTCAGGATCATGTCATCGCCGGACTGGAAGGAGAGGTGGAGGTGTGGCGCGATGCGGGACTCGTGGGCAAGCGCATCAAAGAGCTGGTCGTCGATTTCAATCGCGTCGATCGACGACAGGCGCAGCTGCGCCAGGTCGGGGACGAGCTTCAGGATTCGCGTCACGAGATTCCCGAGTCCCGGTGCGTTCGGCAGGTCGGCGCCCCAGGAAGTTAGATCAACGCCCGTGAGGACGATCTCGTAATGCCCCGTCGCGACAAGGCGTTTCACCTGGTCGATGACATCGCCTGCGGGCACCGAGCGAGAAGGTCCACGTGCGTAGGGGATCACGCAGAATGTGCAGCGGTGGTCGCACCCGGTCTGTACCTGCACGAAAGCGCGCGCCCGCCCGTCGAGGCCGTCAACAAGGTGGGCAGCGGTTTCGTGCACCGACATGATGTCGTTGACCAGCGCCCGGGGGGCGTTGGCATCGAGCAAAGTCGCGGGAAAAAATGTCTCCGCCTTCATCTTCTCGGCATTGCCGATGACGCGCGTGACCTCCGGCATGCCGGCAAAGGATTGGGGGTCGATCTGGGCGGCGCAGCCTGTCACGATGATCGCTGCGTCCGGGCGTTCCCGGCGGGCGCGGCGGATGGTCTGGCGGGCCTGGCGGACAGCTTCGGCTGTCACGGCGCAGGTGTTGACGATGACGGCGTCGAGAAGGCCCGCCGCCTGCGCGTGATTGCGCATGACTTCGGATTCATAGGCGTTCAGCCGGCATCCGAGCGTCAGGATCTCGAGGCGTGGCGAGAAGGCGGGGGGCGGCCCGGGAAGGTGAGAGGCGTCGGCCATGCCGGGGACATAGGCCGTGCGGCCGGTCGTGTCACTCCCGCGACCTTCTCGCGCCGGCTTCATTGTACAAACGACGCCCCTACCTATGTCTGGTGTGCGAAGCCTGCGCTGAAACCGGTTTGCCGGGGTCGCCGGAACAGGCTCCGCGAACAATGCCGCTGAAGGAATTCTCATCATGACCCGTAAGATCGCCGTACTCGTCGGATCGCTCCGCAAGGACAGTTTCAGCCGGAAGATCGCCAGGGCCATCGAGGCTGAAGCGGACGAGGGTCTCGTGTTCGAGCATGTGGATATAGCCGGACTGGGTTTCTACAATCAGGATCTGGACGGGAAGGAACCCGCGTCCTGGCTTGAGGCCCGGGCGAAAATCAAGGCGGCGGATGCCGTGTTGTTCGTCACGCCCGAGTATAATCGTTCGGTCCCCGGCGTCCTCAAGAACGCCATCGACATCATTTCGCGGCCCTATGGCGCCAATGCCTTCGACGGCAAGCCCGCCGCTGTCGTCTCGAACTCGCCGGGCAATATCGGGGGATTTGGCGCACATCATCACCTGCGCCAGATGCTGGCCTTCCTCAACACACCCGTCCTTCAGCAACCGGAGATGTATCTCTCCGGCGTCGGCGGCTGGTTCGACGAGGCCGGACAGGTCAAGAGCGAGGAGACGCGGGCGTTTCTCGGGAAGTTCGTCCTTACCCTCGCGGCGTGGATCGAGACCACGGCGAGGAGATAGACTTTCCGGCAGCGTCGTGCCGTGCAGACGGGCGCGCGGTATCGCTGGCCCGGTTACCGGTGAATGGAACTCACGGAGCGCGCTGAAGCACGTAGCTTTCCGTTAGGAGCTTCTTTTCCGTCATGAAGGCCGACATCGATTCATAGGTCGCAGTGACGATGCCGCCGCGCTGGTCGTCGGTCTTGAGCCGCGAGTCGGCGATGGGCCCGAGCGTCCGTTCTATCAGGCTGGTCTTCACTTTCGTCGGTTTGTAGTGCTGGCGTAGATTGGCCTTGATCTGGGCCATCTCGGTGGTTTCCCAAGCTGCGGACGCCAGCACGTCGAGCATGAACTCGTTGCAGTTCTGGTACTTTGGGTCGAGCGGATTCGAGACCAGCGAGTAATCTTCGACATGGAGCGCCTCGTAGGTCGGGCCGCCCATGATCTCGACGACCCGGCGCTGCATCTCGGGGCTCGGAATGATCACCGCGACATCATCGACCGCAGTAGCGGCGACGAAGTCCACTGGAAAATCCTGGTGAAGATAGGATTTGTCCTTGGCCAGGGTTTTGCCGTCGCCATGGTAGAGATTGTAGACCGCATATCCATTGATCTGACGCCCGTCGTCGAGCGTAATCGGCACATAGACCCAAAAGGCGCCATGGGTGTAGGCGATGCCGTCTGGAAGTTCGTCGCGCGGGCGGCCGGTGCGGAACACGATTGCGAGGCGAGCGCCTTTCGATGCAAGTTCCCGCTCGATCTGCTTGCCGAAAGCGGTAGCCTGTTCGCCGGTGAGGTGAGCGCCGGCAGCGCGACCGCTGAATCCCGAATCGGCAAGCGGCGCGGAAGCGTTGCCCTGAACGGGCGCGCTCGCTGTGGTGCCGCATCCGGCGAGGCCCGCGAAGGCGACCGTAGCAACAAGGGTGCGGATCATTGCGCGGCGACCGGCGTGTAGGGCACATTCGGCGCCGGCTGGGGTTTGGTCATCACAATGTCGTCCGTGATCGACAAGGGCGCATTCGAGAAATCGACCAGCGCCTTCGCGCCTCTCGAAGCATCGACTGCGGCGCCGGAGAAGCCGCCTGCGAGGCCCGTCTGGCCTGAGGCGGACGCGCCGACGCCCACGGCGCCGGACGCGACGGCTGTCACTCCCAGCGGGATGGCGACAACGCCCGATGTCGCCCGCAATCCGCTCTCGCCGATGGCGCCGACCGCAAGACTGGTCTGCCCGGAAGCCTTGGATGCGTTTTGTGCGGATTGCGCGAAAGCAGGCGCGCCTGCGAGTGCGATGGCGCCCAGAAGCAGAACTCTCATGACGTCTCCCCGATCTGAAGTCCCCAACGCTACGCTGGAATTAGGCGTCAATGAGGCGGCTTTATCCGCCTCCGCAAGCTAGCCTCTGTTGCCGGCCGCTAGACCTTCGTCCCGATTGGCAGTTTGTGGACCGGCCTTCCGGTCGCCGCGAAGAGGGCGTTGGCGACGGCGGGACCGATGGGCGGGACGCCCGGTTCGCCCACGCCGGTCGGCGCTTCGGCGGAGGGGACGATGTGTACCTCCACTTTCGGCATCTGGGCCATCCGGAGCACGGGGTAGTCGAAGAAATTGGTCTGGACCGGCGCGCCGTCCTTGAGCGTGATCGCCTCGCCGAGGATGGCGGAGAGGCCATAGCCGATGCCGCCCTCCATCTGCGAACGCACAATGTCCGGATTGATCACGATGCCGCAATCGACGGCGCACACGACGCGGTCAACCGTGAACTGACCGTCCGGCTTCACCGTCACCTCAGCGACCTCGGCCACATAGGACTGGAAACTGTGATGCACGGCGATCCCGCGCGCCCGCGTCCCGCCATTGGGCCCCGCCGGAAGCGGCGTTCCCCAGCCCGCCTTTTCGGCGGCGAGGTTCAGCACGTTGAGCAGGCGTGGATGAGCAGCCAGAAGCTCGCGGCGCAGGGCCAGCGGATCCTTGCCGGCTTCCTTCGCGGCCTGGTCGAAGAAGTGCTCCTTGGTGAAGGCCGTATGAGTGTGACCCACCGACCGCCACCACAGCACGGAGACCGGGCTTTTCGGCCAGTGAACATCCACGGCGATGTTGGGAATCGCATAGGGAATGTCGTTCGATCCCTCGATCGACGAGACGTCCGGCGCGCCCGGCGGCAGGAAGGCGGTGCCTTCCATAATCGACTGGATCGTCGTGCGGTCGCTCCAACCTACGATGGCGCCATTGTTGACGCGGGCGGTCATGCGATGGATGGCCATTGGGCGGTACTTGCCTGAACGGATGTCGTCCTCGCGGGTCCACATCAGCTTGAGCGGCGCGCGGCCGTCGATAGCCTTGGCGACCTGGGCGGCTTCGGCGACAAGGTCCGCATCGGGCGTCGCGCGGCGACCGAACGAGCCGCCGGCGAGATAGGTGTTGACGGTCACTGTCTTGGGATCGAGGCCGAGAATGCCGGCGGCCACCGCCTGATCGACCGTGGGCATCTGGGAGCCGGAGTGAATGAGACAGGACACGCCGGGCTTGTATTCCAGCGTGCAGTTCATCGGCTCCATGGGGGCATGGGCCAGATAGGGGAACTCGAAGTCCGCCGTGAGTACCTTGCCGGCGCCTTTTAAGCCCGCACCCCCCGATCCCTCCTTGCGGGCCTCGAAGCCGGACTGGGATAGCAATTTGCGGTAATCGGCGGTGATCGCATCGGTCGAGCGCGTTTCCGCGCCGCTGTCGTCCCACGTGACAACAAGCGCGTCCCGGCCCTTTTTCGCGGTCCAGAAATCGGCCGCCACCACGGCGACGCCGTTTGAAATCTGGATCACGTCGGTGACGCCGGGCACGGCCCTGGTCGCCGCGTCGTCGAAACTGGCGACCTTGCCTCCGAACTTCGGGCTGCGAACAAGCAGAGCGGTGAGCGTACCTTCAGGAGCATAGTCGAGCGCGTACTGCGCCGTTCCGTTGATCTTGGCGGCGCTGTCGGCCCGTCCTGACACGAGGTCGGGCGCCTTCTCCTTGCCGATGAATCGGAAGGCGGACGGGTCCTTCAGCGTCAGCGTGGCCGGATCCGGCGGCGTGATCCTGGCGGCGGC
>JAWXBJ010000022.1:0-8158 GCA_034439955.1 Alphaproteobacteria bacterium | reverse complement strand
GGGCAGGCGCCTGCCCTCAATCGAGCTCGTCGGAATCCCAGACGCCGCGCACGGCGATGTCGTTCTCGGCGCCGAGGTTGAACCAGGCGAGGCGGTCCTTGCTGGCGTTGACGACCACGAATTGCTCGCGGGGCTTCATGATCATCGACAGCTGGTTGCGCAACTGCTGGACCGTGAGCCTGGAGCGCAGGATCCACATGTCGCCGGCCGCGCGGGTGAATTTGCCGCTGTCGCGCAGGACGCGCTCGAAGGATTCGTTGGAGGCAAGGAGGTGGGCGGCGATGAAATAATTGCAGACCGGCACTTCGGACTCGCCCGGCTCGAGTTTTACCTCTCCGAAGCGGCGCTTGCGCGGCGGGGCGTTGAAGTCCCAGCGCAGGTTGGGATGTTTCTCGGCCGGGAGAAACTCGGCATCCGACCCGCAGCAGAGAAGCGTGCCGGCCGCGACGCGGCCTTCCTTAAGGAAGTCGATCAGGCGGGCGCGGGGGTAGGGACCGTAATCCTGGTCGTTGACGCGGATGCGCCACTTCACGGCGACCACAGGGGCGGGCGGCGTCTCGCCCTGCGGCGAGCCTTGCGGCGCCGCGTCCGGCGCACGTTTGGAAAGCTCGAGTGTCTTGCTCATCCCGATAGCGTGTTCCGCGTTCGCCGATTTGCGGTTAGTTCTAGGATCACCGGGATTGTCGAATGGTAAACGGAGAGACCCATGAGCGCCTACGAATTCATCAAGACCGAGACCGAAGGCCGCGTTTTCATCGTCACGATCAACCGGCCGGACGTGATGAACTGCCTGCATCCGATGGCCAACACCGAGATGGGGGCCGCGTTCGACACATTCGCGGCCGACCCGGAACTCTGGGTCGCGATCGTGACCGGGGAGGGCCAAAAGGCGTTCTCGGCCGGCAATGACCTGAAATTCGCAGCGTCAGGCCAGAAAGGCGCCATGCCTGCATCGGGTTTCGGCGGGTTGACGTCGCGATATGATCTCATGAAGCCGGTCATCGCGGCCGTGAACGGCGTCGCCATGGGCGGCGGCTTCGAAATCGCGCTGGCCTGCGATATCATCATCGGGGCCGCGAATGCGCGTTTCGCGCTGCCCGAGCCGCGCGTCGGTTTCGCGGCGCTGGCGACCGGGTTGCACCGGCTGCCCCGCCAGGTTCCGCTGAAGAAGGCGATGGGCATGATGCTGACGGGGCGTCATGTGCTGGCCGAGGAAGGCGAGCGGATCGGCTTTGTCACCGCCGTGGCCCCAGAGGGGCAGGCGCTGGCCGAGGCCAAGAAATGGGCGGGGCAGATCCTGGAGTGCTCGCCGATGGCGATCCGCGCCACCAAGGAGGCGGCCGTGAAGGGGCTCGACATCGCCGACTTCCGCACGGCTTTCGAGACGAAATTCGACGGCATCCAGCGATTGCTGGCTTCAAGCGACCACAAGGAAGGCCCGAAGGCCTTCGCCGAGAAACGCAAGCCGAACTGGAAGCTGGAGGTCTGAACAGACGGATCGGGAACGAACTCGTTAATGGTCCATTTACCATTGGATTCATTTTCGAGTAGGCGATGCCATGGACCATGCTGTCTTGCCGACCAGTCTGCCCCAGGGCGGTCGTCAGCATCCCCGTGCGCCTGATCTAAGCGCGTTTCGAAACCTTGGCGGCCGTCAGACAGGTCTCAATGCTTCCTTCCAGCCCTTGCCGATGCCGCCGTCACCGCGCGATCCCCGCAGCGCCGAATGGGCGCGGACGGTCGCGGCCATGGCGGAACGCAATACCCGGCCCGGCCCCGAGACGGATTACCCGGTTCCCGCTGAAGTGGAAGCGAGAGAGACGCGCATTGGTTTCGCGCCGAGCCGGCAGCCCCTGAGGTCGGCCCTGAAGTCGCTGGCCGCCGGCGCACGCAGCAGCCAGCAAGGCCTGACCCGCATCGCTGCGTCCGCAACAGCGGCCAGCCGGGCGATCGCCGAACGGACCAACGCCCTTGGCCGGACCGGAATGCGAATGGTCACCGCCCGGTTCGCCGAGAAGGAAGACAGGCTGGCGCGCACGCTCGAAGGTGCGCGTTTCAGCGTGCTGAGCAACCGCTTCAAGTCGCTCGCGCCGCTGTCTGCGGCCGAAACCGGGATAATCGAGGATTTCGGCATTTCCGAGCGCCGGACCCATCAGGCTGGCACTGAAATCTGCGTCGCGGGTGAATCCTCGCCTTCGCCGATGTTCATCGTCTCGGGCTGGGCATGCCGGGTGAGGGTCATCTCGAAGGGTCGGCGCCTCATTCTCGGACTGTTGCTGCCGGGGGACGGCATCGCCACGCGCGGCTGCGCCGAGCCGCTGTCCGGTTCGACGATCATGGCGCTGACCACCGTGGAGACGGTGGACGCCCGCAAGCTTCTGCGGATGGCCGAAAACGCCGAAGAATACCCCGGAATCCACCATGCAATACAGCGGGCGGCGGTCCAGGAGGAATCGTTCACCGCCAACCAGATGGTGCGACTCGGGGCCCAGAATCCGGCGGAAGGGCTGGCGAACCTCCTCCTGGAGCTGCGCTGGAGGCTGCTGGAGGCCGGAATGGCGACAGAGCAGGAGTTCCCGTTGCCGCTGACGCACGACACGCTGGCCGATACGCTTGGCGTGAGTGTAAGGCGGATCAAGGGCGCGATGGGCCGTCTCAACGCCGGACGCCTCGCGTCCACGCGGTTTGGGCGCGCCACGGTCTGGTCGCCCGGACAACTGCGGACGCTGGGCGAGTTCCGCGCGCCCGACGCGTGCAGTTGCGGGCGTATGCGGATGGCGATCAGCGTCAGCTGAAGGCAGGCGTGCACCTCGGTCGGGCCGCAGGTTGGCATTGCCAAGCGGTTGAACGGGAGCCGGCTGAAGGTCGCTGAGCGGATCACCGTCTATCTGGCGCGGTGGACAGTGCCTGATACGACGCGTCTTTATTTCATCGGGCGGAAATGCAGGTGGGTCGCGAACCGGGTCTGGCGCGCCGAGACCGGCTCGAGTTGCACGTCCAGGCCGTTCCAGAGGCGTTCGCCCGCCCCGATGATGATGGGTGCGATCTGCAGGTGCAGGTCATCCACCACCCTTGCATTGAGATAGTGTCGCAGGTTTGAGACGCCCCCCGTGATGGCGACATCGCCGTCCCCAGCCGCGGCCCGCGCCCGCTCCAGCGCAACATCCGGCCCCTCGGTGACGAAATGGAACGTCGTGCCGCCCTCCATCACCAGGAGGTCACGCGGATAGTGGGTCAGGACGTAGACCGGCGCGTGATAGGGCGGATTGTCTCCCCACCAGCCCTTCCACTCCAGGTCCCAGTCCCCGCGGATCGGGCCGAACATGTTCCGCCCCATCACGAAGGCCGAGTAGGCGACGACGGCATCCATCTCGGCGCGATTGTCGTCGGCATCCTCGAACATCCAGCGATGCAGATGCTCGCCACCGCCTTCGCCGAGCGGCTTGTCCAACCTCTGGTTCGGTCCAGCACCGAAGCCGTCCAGCGAAAGCGTCATATGCGCGCCGATACGTCCCAACGCATCTCCAGTGCAGTCCTGAGCCTTGGGTCTAAGCGTTTCGGATCGGCCTGCAAGTCAGGATCGGCGGAACTTCCGCCTGATCGCATGAAAGACGCGGGGGTGAATGCGTTCGCCCAGTATCGCGACAGCTCTCCTCTCAGTTAGCCTGACGCATGACTGATTCCGACGATCCCGCCACGATTCACGAGCCGGAAGGACGTGCAGAACTGCGTCGCGCAGCGTTTCTAAAGGCGGCTCGGGATGTTTTTCTCGAGCATGGCTACGAAGCAGCCAGCATGGCCGAGATCGTCAAACGGGCGGGGGGATCTCTGTCGACGCTCTATGCTCAATTCGGCGGGAAAAAGGGCCTCTTTCAGGCGATGGCGGACGCGCGCGTCAGCGAGTTCACGCAACAGATGCAGGTCGAGCTGGCGGCGCAGGCGCCCTTGCGCGAAGGCCTGCAGCGCATCGGCGAGCGCTTCATGATGCAGATGGCGGCGCCGGAAAGCCTCACCGTCTTTCGCCTTATGGTGGGGCAGGCGAAGGTGTTTCCCGACATGGCGGTCGAGTATGCCCGGCTGGGGCCGGAGCGCGTCCGCAAGGCGCTGGCCGACTATCTGGACGACAGGGTGAAGGCGGGGGAACTTTGCGTTGGCGACACGGATCTGGCGGCGGCGGTGTTTTTCGACCTGGTGCGGGCGCGCATCCATTTCCGGGCGCTGCTGGATGCGACCTATCGACCGTCGGACGAGGAGATCCGCGAGACGGTGGAGCGGGCGGTGAAGGTTTTCCTGGGCGGGATAGAGGCGGTTTAGCGGACTGTTGAAGCGGCTACTCGCAGCGTTCCCAGGCGTACTCGGTGGCGCGCGAGCCATCGAGCAGGGAGACGGTCGCGGCGAGGCTGTCGCGGCCAGTCGAGCGGTAGGCGATGCGCTGGGGGAAATCGTGTTCGGCGTTCTCGAAAGCGACCGATTTCGGGAGAGCGAGGGCCAGCGGGTCGGGGGCTGTTTCCCCGAAGACGATCGGGCGCTGACCTTCAGGGGAAGCGGTGTAGGTGGCGCGCGGACCGCGCATGTCGATGCGCGATTGCTCGAAAAAGGAGAGGGCGCCCAAGTTCATGGTGACGGCGTGGCCGAACATGACACCGCCCATCGCTCCCGACCAGGTTTCCGTGTTGGCGCCGTCTGCGGAGCGCCAGCAACCCGCCATCCACCCGAGGCGGCCAAGCGTGGAGGGGTCTGGCCCGCTGGCGCATGCCGAGAGGGTGGTGGCTGCGAGGAAAGCGAGCGCCGCGCGCTTCGGAATTGTCATCAATGTCCCCGTGAAACAGCCTGTTCACAGCTTGCCTTAGCCCAACCGAAGCGGCGCGAACAGACTGGAGCCTGATGCGATCGGCCTGAATGAGGTCGATCGTTGAATCCAGTCCCTACGCCAATGAAACCAGAGCAACCATCGTCGACCGCTCGGGATCGGGTCGATCCAGATTGATCGAAGGCTGCTCTTGGGGCCGAGGGTGGGCTAAAGCGCCGAGCCGGACGAGCCGCCCCGGACATCTGGCACGCTGGCGGCGCCGACCGGGATCTGGATGGCGGAGGGCGTGGCCGGCGCGGCGGACACAAGCGTCTGGCCGGCGATCTCTCCAAGGCGCAGCGCGTCGATACGGGCGCGCTCGGCGTTGAACGCTTCGAGCTGCGCGCCTTCAAGCTTGCGGCCCGTGGGCAGTTTGAGGGACATGGCGTTGACGGCCTTGCCGCCCACATAGACCTCGTAGTGGAGGTGCGGGCCGGTCGACCGCCCGGTCGTGCCGACATAACCGATGACCTCGCCCTGGCGAACGCGAACGCCCTTCTTGATCCCCCTTCCGAAGCTGTTCATGTGGGCGTAGGCCGTCTCATAGCCATTCGCGTGCTGGATCCTGACGTAATTGCCAAAGGTGCTGAACGGGCCGGCGCGTTCGACCACGCCGTTGCCTGCCGCGTAGATCGGCGTGCCGCGCGCGGCGGCGAAATCGGTGCCCTTGTGGAGCTTGGTGTAGCCGAGGATCGGATGCTTGCGGTTGCCGAAGCCAGAGGAAAGGCGCGCCCCGTTGATGGGCGTTTTCATCAGGAATTTCTTGGCGCTCTGACCCCGGTCGTCGAAGTAATCGACCGCGCCGTCGTCGGACGTCGTGAAGCGGTAGAAATTTTTCTTGAGGGCCTCGCCATCCATCGAGGCGAACAGCACCGCGCCGGACTTGACGGGTTCACCACGTTCGTCCTCGAAGGTCTCGTAGAGGATCTCGAACTTGTCGCCCGCCTGCATTTCGCGCTGGAAGTCGATGTCATACCCAAAGATGTCGGCATAATCGACGACCTGCTGGTCCCGGGCGCCCTGGGCGAGGGCGGTCTCGTAGATCGACTGCTCGATCGTGCCGGCGACATAATCAATGCCGGGGACAAGCTTGGCCATCAGCTCATGGGAGACCCAGCCGCCGCTGGAATCGCGCGAGACCAGAACCTGCCGCTCGGCTTCCGGACGCAGCGACACGCCCATCAGGCGGACGACGCCGTCGGACGGGCTGGTTTCGATCCAGGCCGTGACGTCGTCTCCAGCCTGGACCTTGCGAAGGTCAAGCAACCGAGCCGCCGCATAGACCGCAGCGTTTGCTTCCTCGCGCGGGACGCCGACGCGGTCGAGCACGCCGCTGAGCGTCTCGTTGCGCTTGATCGAGACGCGTTTTTCCTCGCGAAGGAAATTCTCAAGGTGGTCGAAACTGGTGATCGAGGCGAGGAGGAGCCTGGGATCCGGCAGGCCGGCGCTCGTGGCGGCTTCACTGACGCGGGAATTCATGCCGACAACAACAAGTCCAGCCCCCAGGATGACGGCCGTAGCCGCACCCACCCCCCATTCAACCACAGTATGTTTCATGGGTTCTCCAGATCGCCCTTACGGGAAATGATGAATTGAGGGCCGCAATCCTATTTTCCCCGAGATGTCGCTGCGCCGCTTCAAGCGCGATAAAAACATACTGGTGTCATTCTAGAAGAACGAAAGCATATTCTCGCGCAGATGACTGAAAGAAACCTTATCGCCCTGGGACGAAAAGTCTCGCCTTTGCAGTGGGCCAGTCTCGGCGCCGCCCTAATTCTGCTCGTTTTCGTGGCGGTCTGGTTAACGCGACTGACCATCGCCACGTCGTATCTGCGGTCTGTCTGCGCCGACCGGGAACTCACCTGCACGTTCAAGATCGCGCGTCTCGACTTCGGCGGCGTCACGTTCACCGACCTCAAGGTCGCAGGCGCCGATCCGGCGACATTCCCTTTCAGCGCCGAGCGGATTGCGGTCGATCTGTCGTGGTCCTCACCGTTTTCGACGCGCCCCGCCTGGGTAGGGGGCGAGGGCGTTGCGGTGCGCATCGACCTGCGCGGCGGTCCGCTGCTGGGCGATCTGGACCGGGTTCTCAAAAGCCTGCCGGAACGTGATCCCGACGCGCCGGCCGGCCCGATGCCGCGTCTCGCGTTCAATAACATTAAAGTTATCGCAGAAACGGTGCTGGGGCCGGTCGAAGCGGCCGGACGGCTGGCGGCGACGAGCGCGTCCGATTTCGCGCTGGAACTAATCGCGCGGCCGGTGCGACTGGCGAGCGGGGGGGCGGAGCTCGATCTCGTGGCGGCCGAGATCCGGGCGGCGGCGACAGGGGGGAGTCTGACCGGCCTGGTCAATATCGATCTGGCGCGCTTCGCGGCCCCGGGGGCCTCGATCGAGGACGTCAGGATCGCCCTTGCGGTGGACCAGCTTGATGGCCGGCTGACGGGCAGCGGCGCCGCTTCGGCGCTGGAGGTCGCGCTGGCCGAAGGCGAGATCAGGTCGGCGTCGGCGCGGGCGGACTTCGAATCGGCTGCCGTCGAGCTTGGCGCCCTGACGCCCGAAGCGCTGCTGACGCGGATCAGCAAGCTGACGCTCACCGGCAGCGCCGGCGCGGGCTCTGTCTCCGGGGCTGGGTGGGAGAAGGGCGAGCTCGCCGCCCGTCTCGATCCGCGCGCGTCGGGCGGTGCGAGCGGCGACGTCACCTTCGTGGTAGATGGGCTGGAGCATGCGGCGGGATCGGCCGAACGACTCGAGATCGGCGGCCGGCTCGATCTTCCTTCCGGCATTTCAAGCGCGAGCGGGCGGGCGCTGAACGCCGTCGGCACGGCCCGACTGCAAGGCGCCAGGCTTTCGGCGGAAACCAGCGGCGAGCTGGGCGAAGCCGTGGAGGGGCCGTTGAAGGCTCTCCTCCCACAGTTCGCGGCGGCGGCAAGGCGAACCGTGCGAAGGGCGGGGGAGGCTTTCGAGCTTGTCCTGCCCTGGTCGTTCCGGCTGGACGATGGCGGGTTCGATGCGTCGGCCCTCACGGGTTCGACGCTGAAGTCGGCCAGCGGATTTGCGGGCGTGTCCGAGGGCGCGGCGGGCGGCGCCGTCTTTACCTACAGCGTCCGAGACGCGCCGGCCTGGGCCGCCGCCGGAACTCTCAGTGTCTCGGGAGGCGGCGGGCCGCAGCTGGCATTGGCCGTGACCAAAGCCTCGGGCGGCGAGAACGGGCTGGCGGTCGCAGGAGAGGCAGAGATCAGGCCCTGGAGCGTGTCGGGCGATACCGTCGCCGCAAGAGCGACCGGGCTCGTTTTCGAGACCGGCAAGGCC
>JAWXBJ010000021.1:0-8647 GCA_034439955.1 Alphaproteobacteria bacterium | reverse complement strand
TGTCAGCGCGCGCGCTGACAGGTTTGCTGCTTCTCGAACTCGTTTTCCTTGCGTTCGTCGCGGGCGCCGCCGGCGTGACGATGGGTTATTTCGTGGCTTCGGCGCTCCTGCCGGATGTCGCATCGACCTTGCGCGGTCTTTACGGCGCCGATGTTCCCGGGGCGTTGTCGCTTCGGCCCGCCTGGTGGGCGTCGGGTGTCGGGATCGCCTTGGCGGGAATGCTCGTGTCTGCCGCCGAGAGCCTCTGGCGCGTGTCGCGCCTGCCGCTGCTGGCGTCCGCCCAGCCGCGCGCCTGGGTGCGGGCGTCTCAGTCCGCCCTGCGCTGGCAGGCGGGCGCGGCGGCAGGGATGCTGGCGCTTGCCTATGCGGTGCTCGAGCTTGGATCGGGACTGTTCGCGGGGTTTGCGATCCTGGGCGCTCTGTTGCTGGGATCGGCGCTGGCTCTGCCTGTTGTTCTCGCCATTCTCCTGGGGCTGGCGCAGAAGCCCGCACATGGACCCCTGGCGACCTGGTTCTGGGCCGACACCCGCCAGCAACTGCCGGGTCTGTCGCTGGCGCTGATGGCGCTGATGCTGGCTCTGGCGACCAATATCGGCGTCGGCACGATGGTCTCCAGTTTCCGGACGACGCTGACCGGATGGCTCGACCAGCGCCTCGCCTCGGAGCTCTACGTCGCCGCGAGAACCGAAGAGGAGTCCGTCGCCCTGCACGCCTGGCTGACGCCTCGGGTCGATGCGGTCCTGCCGGTCTGGAGCGCCGACGATCAGATCGCGGACCAGCCGGCGGAGGTTTTCGGCGCCTCGGACCACGCGACCTATCGTGACAACTGGCCCCTCCTGACCTCTGTCCCCGATGTCTGGAACCGGCTGGCGCGCGGGGAAGCCGTCATCATCAACGAGCAGTTGTCGCGCCGCGAGAATCTGGGCCCAGGTGATTCCATCACCTTGTCACGCGGCTGGCGGGCGACCGTCGCAGGCGTTTATTCGGACTATGGCAATCCGGTCGCGCAGGTTATCGTCGGTCTCGATGAGTGGAACCAACTCTACCCGGACGCACCCCGCCTGCGCTATGGCGTGCGCATCGCTCCCGACAAGGTCCAGGCCATTGCGCGTGAGCTCACCGCAGACTTCGGCCTGCCGTCCGGGAACATCGTTGACCAGGCGAGCCTCAAGACCCTTTCGCTCGACGTTTTCGAACGAACCTTTTCCGTCACCGCCGCTCTCAACGTGCTGACGCTTGGCGTAGCGGGCCTTGCCATGTTCGCCAGCCTGATGACGCTGTCGGGAATGCGGTTGCCGCAACTGGCGCCTGTCTGGGCGGCAGGCGTGACGCGCCGGCGTCTCGCTCTCCTTGAGCTTGCCCGCACCATGATGCTGGCGGCCCTGACGCTCATCGCGGCCCTGCCGGTCGGCATCGGACTGGCGTGGGTCCTCCTGGCGGTGGTCAATGTCGAGGCGTTCGGCTGGCGACTGCCGATGCATCTGTTTCCGGCCGACTGGGCGCAACTTGGCGTGCTTGGATTTCTGGCCGCCCTTCTGGCCGCCCTGATCCCGGTCCGGCGACTGGCGCGCCTCGCTCCATCCGACTTGCTGAGGGTCTTCGCCAATGAACGCTAGAGTGTTTTCAGGCGAACCGGGAACCAGCTCGCCGTCAGAAAAGGCGACCAGACAAGAATCCAGAGCATTTCGGCGACTCGGAGATCGCCGAAAATGCGCGAGCGGGCTTTGGCGGTGTTTGTCTCTGTGTCTTTTCCTTGCGGCGTTCGGCCCCGTGCACGCGCAGGGTTTCGCGGGCCTGGGCGCCGGCGCCGAAGGTTTCGCGATTCCGGAGCGCGGGCGAGCGCTTTCCTTTCCGGCCGATCACGGCCCCCATCCTCAATACCGCATCGAATGGTGGTATCTGACCGCCAATCTGCGCGCGGCGGACGGGACCGACTATGGCGCTCAGTGGACGCTTTTCCGCACGGCGCTCGCCCCGCGCGACGGCGAGGGCTGGTCAAGTCCGCAGCTCTGGATGGGTCATGCGGCCCTGACGACCCCGCGTCAGCATTTCGTCGCCGAGCGTCTGGCGCGCGGCGGCGTCGGCCAGGCCGGCGTCACGTCTGTTCCTTTCGAGGCGTGGATCGACGACTGGCGCATGGCGTCGCTGGCGGCGCCAGGCGAGGGCGGCCTCTCCGCATTGCGCCTGCAGGCGGCGGGAGAGGATTTTTCCTATGATCTTGCGCTGGGCGCCGCAGGTCCGCTCGTCGCCCAGGGGCAGGGCGGCTATTCCGTCAAGTCGGCGGCGGGACAGGCCAGCCACTATTATTCGCAGCCCTT
Organism: Alphaproteobacteria bacterium; assembly: GCA_034439955.1. Classification (GTDB taxonomy): domain Bacteria; phylum Pseudomonadota; class Alphaproteobacteria; order Caulobacterales; family Hyphomonadaceae; genus UBA7672. Next base: position 6,329 of record JAWXBJ010000021.1, on the reverse strand, counting down.
CTATACGGTCAAAGGCTCGATCAGCTTCGCCGGAAATCCGGTCGCTGTCACGGGTCAGGCCTGGCTGGACCGGGAATGGTCCTCGCAGCCCCTGGCGGCGGATCAGGAGGGGTGGGACTGGTTTTCGCTCCATTTCGATACCGGCGAGAAACTCATGGGTTTCCGGCTCCGGGATGGCGGCGAGGGTTTCACGTCCGCCACCTGGATCTCGCCCGCGGGACGGCCAACGCCGCTCGCTCCGGGCGAGCTGACAATGACCCCGCTGCGCTCTGGCCGGGTGGCCGGGCGAGACATTCCCCTCAGCTGGCGCCTGGAGCTGCCGGGCAGGGGCCTGCGCGTCACGACGCGCGCGATCAATCCCAGGGCATGGATGGCGACGAGCGTGCCCTACTGGGAAGGGCCGATCTCCTTCGACGGAACCCATGCCGGCCGGGGTTATCTTGAAATGACGGGGTATGACTGAAGGACGCCGCGACTTTTCCCGGGTCACCGGCAGTCAGGCCGGCCGCTTGCTTATTTGGGTAGTGTTGCCCGCGCGGCATTCAAAACCGGGCCGACTGCGGCTATCACCCTCGCATGACCATTCATGTTCACGCGCGCGACCTGCCGGCCTCGGTCAATTTCGGGACGTCGGTCGCCATCGACACCGAGACCATGGGTCTCAACCCGTTTCGGGATCCGCTGTGCGTCGTCCAGCTTTCGGACGGGAAGGGCGACGCCCATGTGATCCGGCTGGAGCGGCCCGCCTATGATTGCCCGCACCTGAAGGGGCTTCTCGCCAACCCGCGCGTGCTGAAGATCTTTCATTTCGCCCGCTTTGATATCGGCATGCTGCAGCATTGGCTGGGAGTGCCGACCTTTCCGGTCTACTGCACCAAGATAGCCTCGCGCCTCGCCCGGACCTATACCGACCGGCACGGCCTCAAGGATCTCGCCCGTGAAATGACAGGGCTGGACATGTCAAAGACCCAGCAGAGTTCGGACTGGGGCGCGGCGGCGCTCAGCGAGGCGCAACTGGCGTACGCGGCGGCGGACGTGCTGCATCTGCACGAGATCAAGGCGAGGCTCGACATGATGCTGAAGCGTGAAGGCCGGACAGAGCTGGCGCAGGCCTGTTTCGACTTCCTGCCCGTCCGGGCCGCGCTCGACCTCAGCGGCTGGCCCAACGAGGACATATTCGCCCATACCTGAGGGGATCGGCGCCTGCCGGGCGTTTCCGGCCCGCGCCAGCCTGTTCCTGGATTTTAAAACGGCGGGCCTGCGGCTGACGGATGCATTTGGGGCCGGGGCGATCTAGTCTCGGCGCGCGCGGGGGGCCATCTTCACGCCCAGAGGCTATAAAGAGAGACGGACGGGATCGTCAGATGAACGCCGTGTTCGCACATCATTCGATGGACCTCTGGGGTCCTCGCCGGACAACCTCGCTTCTGGAAGCGCGCAGGCGCACAGGCCTCGTTCACATCATCCGCATGGTGTTCACTTCGGCCGCCGTCGTCACCGCCGGCGCGCTGCTCGGCCCGGTCATCCAGCACGCCTTTCTGGCGGCTCGTCCGGCCGCCAACGTTCCGGCCCTCAATGTGACCATCTTGAATCCGCGCTTCGAAGGACGGGATTCCAACGACCAGCCCTATGTCATCACGGCCGACACCGCGCGACGGCGGCGCGAGAATGTCGGCCTGATCGATCTGGTGAACCCGCGCCTTGAGGACGAGACATCGACCACCGTGCAGGCGCGCGAGGGTGTGTTCGACCGGGACGCCCAGATTCTCGATCTTGTGGGAAATGTCCTGATGACCGACGCGGCGGGCTTTAGCTTCACCACCGAGAGGTCGCGCATGCATGTGAAGGACAATCGCGTGGAGGGCCAAACGCGGCTCACCGGCGTTGGACCCATTGGCGAGGTCCGGGCGGATGCGTATGAGGTGCTTGACAGTGGCGACCGCATCGTCCTCACGGGCAATGTATGGTCGAAATTCGTCCGGGCGAAAGACAAGCCTGCGCCGGCGCCGGCGGGAGGTCAGTAGAGACATGATGCGGATGATCAGACTTGGCGCCCTCGCATTGCTCGTCGGCCTGACGGGCGCAGGCGCCGCGCACGCGCAGTTGTCGCCCGATGGCGACGCGCCGATCGAGGTAACCTCCGACAAGGTCGAGGCGCTTCGCGATGAGGGCCGCGCCATCTATTCGTCAAACGTCAACGCCGTGCAGGGCGACACGCGCATCCAGTCCGACAAGCTGACCATCCTGTGCTCTCGGGCCGTCGCCGTTCCAGGAGCGGCGCCGGACAATTCCTGCGAGATCGAGCAGATGATCGCCGAGGGCAATGTCTACTACACGACGCCGGACGAAAAAATCCGGGGCGACCGCGCCGAATACGATTATCGCACCGACACGATCACGGTGACCGGCGACGTCATCATGGCGCGCGGGGAGGACGGCGTCATCCGCGGTCGAAAGCTGGTCTTTCAGGTCAGCGAGGGCCACGCCACCATCACGGCGGGAGACGAACCGGTATTCTCGATATTCACGCCCGTCGAACGCGACGATCGCGCTCAGCCCTAGGCGGCCCGGCGGCAAATCCGATCGCGCCCCTCCAGACCGAAGACAGACTTATGGACGCGATCACGCAGACACACGCCGCCTTCCAGGCGGACGGCAGGGAGGGCCTCAAGGCGTCCAATCTCGCCAAGGCGTTCAAGGGCCGGCAGGTCGTCAAGGACGTCAGCCTGCAGCTGCGGCGCGGCGAGATTGCGGGTTTGCTGGGGCCCAATGGCGCGGGAAAGACCACCTGCTTCTACATGATGATGGGTCTTATCGGCGCCGATTCCGGCCGTGTCACGATCGACGGCGAGGATGTGACCGGCCTGCCGATGTACCAGCGAGCGCGTCTCGGCATCGGCTATCTCCCGCAGGAGAACTCGATCTTCCGGGGCATGAGTGTCTACGAGAATGTCATGAGCGTCGCCGAACTGACGGAAAAGACGCGCTCGAAACGCAAGGAGCTGACGGAAACGCTGCTGGACGAGCTACAGATTTCGCACCTCGGCAAACAGAACGCCAACTCACTCTCCGGAGGTGAGCGGCGGCGTGTCGAGATCGCGCGGGCCCTGGCGTCGCGGCCCAATTTCATGCTTCTCGACGAGCCCTTCACCGGCATCGACCCCTTGGCCATTTCGGATATCTCGGACCTCGTCCGCTATCTGAAGAGCCGGGGTCTCGGGGTGCTCATTACCGACCACCAGGTGCGTGAAACGCTGGAAATCGTCGATCGGGCCTCGATCATCTATGACGGAACCGTCCTGTTCGAGGGCCGTCCTGCCGAGGTCCTGAGCAATGAAGACGTCCGCCGGGTTTATCTGGGCAGCCGCTTCGTTGTCTAGGCCCGCCCGCGCCGCCGGTCGGCGCAACCGGCCGGAGTTCGCTGGATTTCGCGCGACGTCCGCTGTCTAATCAGACGCTGTTAACGGCGATGGGTTAACGTTCTCGCGGTAACCAGACTGTGCGTCCGCGATGGGCGCTCGGTCTCCGGATTGGCAGTGGGAGGTATTTGTGGCGCTCGCGCATCGTCTTCAGCTGCGGCAGGGACAATCCCTCGTCATGACGCCGCAGTTGCAGCAGGCGATCAAGCTGTTGCAGCTTTCCAACGTTGAACTCGACGAGTACGTCGAATCCGAGATCGAAAAGAACCCGCTGCTGGAGCGCGGAGAAAGACAGGACGCCCCCGAGGGACCGGAGGCCGAAAAGAAATCCGACAAGCGCGAGGAAATGCGCCTGGACGACGCATCGAGCGTCGGCGAGGCCAGCGGCGATCTCGATGCGCGCCACGACGATGTCTACGAAGCCGACAGCCCGTCGGAAAGCGGCAATCTCGGCGGACCCTCGGCGAGCCTCGACTGGTCGAAGACGGCGTCCGGCAAGCAACGCTCGGAAGACTTCGACCTGGAATCGATCACCGCCAGCGAGAAGAGTCTTCGCGATCATCTCGACGACCAGCTCATGATGGCGGGCCTGACGGACGCGGATCGCCTGATCGCCTCCCGCCTCATCGATGAAACCGACGAGACCGGCTATATGCGCGGCGACCTGGCCGAGATCGCCGCCGTGCTCGGCACCGAGGTCGAGGACGTCGAGGCCGTCCTGGAGGTTTGCCAGGGCTTCGAGCCGACAGGCGTGATGGCGCGCCCGATCCAGGAATGTATGGCCCTGCAGCTCAAGGAGCGCGACCGCCTCGATCCGGCCATGCAGGCGCTGCTGAACCATCTTGAGCTGGCGGCGCGCCGCGACCTCAAGCGCCTCGCGGACATCTGCGGCGTCGATCAGGAAGATGTCGCCGACATGCTGGGGGAATTGCGCACGCTGACGCCGCGTCCCGGCGCCGCGTTCGCCGGCGAGGCGGCGCCGACCGTGACGCCCGACGTTTTCGTCCGCGAGATGTCGAACGGCGCGTTTTCGGTCGAGTTGAACGCGGATACCTTGCCGCGCGTCCTGATCGACCGGACCTATTATGCCGAAGTCGCCGGCCTGTCGAAAACCGACGCCGACAAGGCGTTTCTGAGCGAATGCCATGCCTCGGCCAACTGGCTGATCAAGAGCCTCGACCAGCGCGCGAGAACGATCCTGAAGGTTTCAAGCGAGATCGTGCGGCAGCAGGACGGGTTTTTCGTTTCCGGCGTCCGCGCCCTGCGGCCCCTCAACCTCAAGACGGTCGCCGAGGGGGTCGAGATGCACGAATCCACCGTCTCGCGCGTCACCTCCAACAAATACATGGCGACGCCGCGAGGCGTGTTCGAACTGAAGTATTTCTTCTCGGCCTCAATCCCCTCGGTGCAGGGCGGCGAGTCACATTCCGCCGAAGCGGTCCGGCACCGCATCAAGGAAATGGTCGGCCAGGAAAACCGTGAAGCCGTCCTGTCCGACGACCAGATCGTCGAGCGTCTCCGCGCCTTCGGGATCGACATCGCGCGCCGCACGGTCGCGAAATACCGGGAATCGCTGCGGCTTCCGTCCTCGGTCGAGCGTCGCCGCTTCTACGCCACCGGCGCGTGAGGACGAATCAACCCGACTTCAACCGGTCTCGATTGAAGGCGGCATATCGATCCGATCCCAAAATTCCAGAGCAGCCTGGCTGCGTCCGGCCGGACGAGAGGGTGCTTTAGGCGTTGACCTTCCGGTCCGCCAATCCCAAGCTATTTGCAAGGTCGGGCGGGTCCGGGCGTAGAACGCCAGGCCAGTTGAGGAGCCCCAGTGCAAGTCCAGATCGCAGGCAAGAAAATAGACATTGGGGCCGCTCTGCAGGAGCGCATAGCCATGGGCCTCGAAGACCGCGTGTCGAAGTATTTCGACCGGACCGGAGAAGCCTTCGTCACGGTCTCGAAGCCAGGCTGGGCGTTCTACGTCGATTGCTCGGTCCATCTGCCGTCGGGCGTCACGCTTCAGGCGCACGGGGAGGGCGACGACCCTTACCAGGCCTTTGAAGTGCTGCTGGACAAGATCGAGAAACGCGTCCGCCGCTACAAGAGCCGGCTGCGCGATCATCGCGCCAAGGATCCCCTGCCGACCGAGATGGCCGCCGAGCGGATCATTCTGGTTCAGGACGAGGAGGATCCCGACACGGATGTTGGCGATGCGCCGGCGATTGTAGCGGAATCGGACACAAAAATCCGCACCATGACCGTTTCGATGGCGGTGATGCAGCTCGAACTGGCTGAATCCGCAGCATTGATGTTTCGCAACGCCGCCCATGGCGGCCTGAACATGGTTTTCAGGCGGCCGGATGGTAATGTCGGATGGGTGGATCCGGCATAGGCGGCTGATTCCTTGCTCGGTATTTTTTGAGCACGGCTTTCTTGATTGAGACCGGGAGACCGGCAATGCGCCACCTTGTTGTCGCATAAAGTAGCTACAGGAATGAAACCGGGCGTCGGGGCCATCTGGTAGAGTCATGACACAACGCAATTCCACCGGGCGCATGGATACAGGGCGCATGGGCGCGGGGCGGCCGGACGACCTGATCACCCTGCGGGACCTTCTCGTTCCCGAAGCCATCTTTCCCCGGTCGCGCTGGCAGGGCCGCAAGCAGGTTCTGGCGGAAATGTCCGAGGCCATGGCTGTGGCTCTGGGGCTCGATCCGCGAACCGTCCATGAGGCCGTCCTTGAGCGCGAGCGCCTGGGCGCCACGGGCGTCGGCGAGGGCGTTGCGATTCCACACGCCCGCGTGGAGGGACTGGTCCGCCCCGCCGGAGGCTTTGCGAGGCTGGTTGATCCGGCCGATTTCGACGCCATCGACGAGCGCCGTTGCGATCTGGTGTTCATGCTGCTGGCGCCAGCAG
>JAWXBJ010000020.1:0-3780 GCA_034439955.1 Alphaproteobacteria bacterium | reverse complement strand
GCGGCGCGGCTGCGCGGCCCATGGTGGAGTCGATGAGGCGGCCGTCCAGAACCGACACGCCGCGACCCAGACCGTATTCGGCGGAGACCGGATGCACGCGCCGCGCGCCCTCCGCCGAAAGCTGCGTGCACATCACCTGGCTCCGCGTGTCATCGACTCCCACGATCGCCCAGTCGCTGGGGCGCTGATTGCGGAAGATGCGGCGCTTGGCCTGGACATAGCCATCCATGCCGCCATGCCGGCCGAGATGGTCAGGCGAGATGTTGAGCATGACGGCGACATCGCATCTCAGCGTCTCCACGAGATCAAGCTGGTAGCTGGAGAGTTCGAGAACATAGATCGCCCCGCCATGGAGACGCTCCAGGTCGAGCACGCCGACCCCGATATTGCCGCCAATGCGGACATCCTTGCCCGCCATCCGCAGGACATGCCCGACAAGCGCCGTCGTCGTCGATTTGCCGTTCGTTCCCGTGATGCCGACGATGCGGGGACGTTCGTATTCCTTGAACTCGTTCAGGGCGCGGGCGAACAGCTCCATGTCGCCGATCACCGGCACGCCGACCAGCTGGGCCATCTTCACGATGCGGTGCGGTTCCGGAAAACGGTAGGGAATGCCGGGCGAGAGCACCAGCGCCGCGAAGGTCTGCCAGTCGCGGCGATTGAGATCGACCAGGGGAATGCCGGCGTCGCCTGCGGCCTTGCGCGAGGCCTCGTTGTCGTCCCAGGCGAAGACGCGGGCGCCCCCGCCGATCAGTGCGCGCGCAGCCGCGATGCCGGACCGGCCCAGACCGAACACGGCGACATCCCTGCCTTCATATGCGCGGACCGGAATCACTGGGCGCTCACCTCAGCTTCAAGGTGGCGAGGCCGACGAGGGCGAGGAGGAATGCGATGATCCAGAAGCGGATGACAACCGTCGATTCCGACCAGCCGAGCTTCTCGAAATGGTGGTGGATCGGCGCCATCAGAAAAACGCGCTTGCCCGTCAGCTTGAAGGACACGACCTGGATGATGACCGACAACGCCTCCAGCAGGAACAGGCCGCCGACGATCGCCAGCACCAGCTCGTGCTTGACGCAGACCGCCAGGGCCCCGAGGCATCCGCCAAGAGCAAGTGAGCCAGTGTCGCCCATGAACACCTTGGCCGGCGGCGTGTTGTACCAGAGAAAACCCAGACCGCCTCCGACCAGCGCTCCAGCGACCACCGCCAGCTCGGCCGTGCCTGGCGTCGCGGTCAGCAGGAGATAGTTGGCGAAGCGCGGCGTTCCGCAGGCATAGGCGATGAAGCCGAACGTCGCCCCCGCGATCATCACGGGTCCGATCGCGAGGCCGTCCAGTCCGTCGGTGAAATTCACCGCATTGCCCGCGCCCGTGATCACGAATGCGCCGAAGGCGATGAATCCATAGAGCGTCAGATCGAGCAGGACATCCTTGAAGAATGGCACCGCCAGCGACTGTTCGAAATTCTCCGGCGGCATGGCGGCGGCTATACCCGCTTCCACGGCCTCGCCGGCCGCGTAGGGCGCGTACTGCGTGATCCAGAACACCGCCGCCGCCGCGATGGCGAACTCCATCAGCAGGCGCACCTTGCCCGACAGTCCGGCGGTGCCCTTCCCGGTCACCTTCTGGTAGTCGTCGATGAAACCCACGGCGCCGAAGGCGAGGGTCGTCAGGAAGACGATCCAGACATACTGGTTCCGGAGGTCAGCCCAGAGAAGCGTGCCGGCGGAAATGCCAAAGAGGATCAGGAACCCGCCCATGGTGGGCGTGCCCTTCTTGCTCTGGTGCGAGGCCGGCCCGTCCTCGCGGATCGGCTGTCCCTTGCCCTGTCGTTTTCGCAGCCACGCGATCATGGGCGCGCCAAAGATCAGCGTCAGGACGAGCGCGGTCGCCAGCGACAGTCCCACCCGGAAGGTGATGTAGGAAAACAGATTGAGCTCTTCGCCGGCATAGGGCGACAACAGTTCATACAACATCGGACGCCCCCGAAGCCTGTCGCGAAGAAAGCGCCTCGCGGCTCATTTGTCGCAACGCAGAACCGACCGCCGCCATGCCGGATGCATTCGAGCCCTTGATCAGGACAAGATCGCCAGGCCGCAAATGACTTTTCACCCGCTCGGCCGCCGCAGCCGAATTCGCAACGAGTTCGTTTGCTATGGTCGAGCGGCGGGCCGACAACTCATCGGCGAGACGCCTCATTTCGAGGCCCGAAAGAATGGCGATGGAGACGCCCGCCGCAAGGATCGAATCGGCAAGACCCGCGTGCAGGTCAGCGCTCGACGCGCCAAGCTCCCGCATTTCGCCAAGCGCGACGATCCTGCGCCCGGGCCGGCGGGCGAAGCCCTCAAGGGCGGCCCGCATCGATTCCGGGTTGGCGTTGTAGCTGTCATCGACCAGCGTGGCCTCGCCGCCATCCGGCAGATGGATCGTCTCCGCGACTCCTCGGCCCGCCGGGGGCGCATAGCCCGACAACGCCGCGGCGGCCGACCTGGGAGATATGCCGGTCAGAACCGCAGCGAGCAGGGCGAGAGCCGCGTTGGCGGACCAGTGCTCGCCGACCGCGTCGAGCGACACCTCCACGATGTCGCCCATCACGTCGATCGTGATCCGCGATGTGCGTCCATCTGTCTGGTAGTCGAGCGCCGCAGCGCTGGCCTTGCCGCGTTCGCCGCCGAAGGTAAGGAACTCCGCGCCCGGCTGCAGGCGAAAAACCTCGCGCTTCATGCGTTCGAAGAACGGGTCCCGCGCCGGCAGGATCGCCGCGCCGCCCGGCTCAAGGCCGGCGAAAATCTGCACCTTCTCGTCGGCCACCGCTTCCACCGTGCCCATGCCTTCAAGGTGCGCGCCGGCAATCCTGGTGATCATGGCCAGATGCGGGCGAACCAGCTGCGAACGGGGGGCGATCTCGCCCGGGGTGCTCATGCCGATCTCGAATATGGCCCGTTCGGTATCGGCTGGCATGCGCGCCAGCGTCAGCGGGACACCCCAGTGATTGTTGAAGGACTTGTCGGACCAGTGCGCGCGGCCCTCTGCACGAAAAATGCGCGCCAGCATCTCCTTGACGCTGGTCTTGCCGACTGACCCTGTGATGGCGGCGCAGGTCCCGGAAACGCGGGCGCGGGCGGCGACGCCGAGGCTTTCCAGCGCGACGAGGACATCTCCGACGACGAGACCCGGATGGGCGCCAAGCACTTCGCGCGACACCAGCGCCGCCTCGGCGCCTGCCGCGAACGCTGCGCCCACGAAGTCATGTCCGTCGCGCGCATCCTTCAGCGCAACGAACAGATCGCCGGGTTTCAGGCTGCGGGTGTCGATCGACACGCCGCCGACGGCCCAGGGTCCGACCGCCTTGCCGCCGGTGACGGCGGCCGCATCGGTGGAGGTCCACAGGGGCTCAGACATGATGCTCCCCCTCTGATTCCCCGAGCGCCGCCAGAGCCGCCTCATGATCGGAGAAGGGTCGCGTGACGCCGCCGGCGATCTGGCCGGTTTCGTGACCTTTTCCTGCAATCAGAAGCGCATCGCCGGGCTTGAGACGCCGTACGCCTTCCAGGATGGCGGCGCCTCGCTCGCCGATCTCGCTGGCGGCGGGAATCGCCGCGCGGATGGCGCTGCGTATGGCGGCCGGATCTTCCGAGCGCGGATTGTCGTCGGTCACGATCGTGTCGTCGGCGAGCCGCCGGGCGACGTCGCCCATCATCGGGCGTTTCGCCGCGTCACGGTCTCCGCCGCAACCGAACACCAGAACGATGCGGCCGCGCACATGCGGACGGGCCGCGC
>JAWXBJ010000019.1:0-8486 GCA_034439955.1 Alphaproteobacteria bacterium | reverse complement strand
TGTTTCCCGGGCCCGGGAAACAAAGCGCAGCTCGCCGTCCTGCATCGCAACTTCTTTCATGGCCCAACCTGCCCCAGGTCCGCCGAAGTTCGGGTTTTGCATCGCGCTACACGTCGAGCGTCTTCCTGTCCTCGTCCGTCAGCCTCAACTTCGCTGCGCCGACAATGTCTCTCAACTGGTCCACGCTGGTGGCGCTTGCGATGGGCGCCGTGATGCTCGGGCGGGCCATCAGCCAGGCCAGCGCAACCTGTGCCTGAGTGGCGCCGTGAGCAGCTGAAACCCTGTCGAGGGCGGCCAGGACCGCAAGGCCGCGCGCGTCGAAATTCTTTTTCATCCCGCCGCCGCGCGCGCTCTTGCCGAGGTCGGCTTCCGAGCGATATTTTCCAGTCAGAAAGCCGCTCGCGAGCGAGAAATAGGGGATCACACCCAGGCCCTCCTTGACGCAGAGCGTCTCGAGTTCGCCCTCGAACTGATCGCGCACCAGCAGGTTGTAGTGCGGCTGCAACACCTCGTATCGCGCCCTGCCCTGTCCTGAGGCTTTGAGCGCCTCGCCGAGGCCCGCAGCGTCGTAGTTCGACCCGCCCGCAAAGCGGACCTTGCCCGCCTTGATCAGCTTCCCGTGCGCCTCCAGCGTCTCTTCGATCGGCGTCTTTGCGTCCGGCCTGTGCGAGAAATAGACATCGATGCGATCCGTTTGAAGTCGTTTCAGGGATGCTTCGACGCTTTCCTCCATTGCCCTGGCGCTGAGCCCCTTGCCCCACCCGGCCTTGGTGATCAGAACCACCCTGTCGCGCGCGCCCCGCGCTTTCATCCAGTCGCCGATGACTGTTTCCGACTCCCCGCCGACATGCCCGGGGACCCAGCTCGAATAGACGTCAGCGGTGTCGATCGCGTTGAACCCTGCGTCGAGAAAGCCGTCCAGAATGGCGTTTGAGGCGGCCGTGTCGGCTGTCCAGCCGAAGACATTCCCGCCCAGCACCAGCGGCGCGAACTCGATGCCGGTCTGCCCCAGCTTGCGCATATCCATGGCGGTCACTTCGTTTCCGCAATCGCTTTCATCTTCGCCAGAGCCGCTTCGAACGACCCCCTGCGCCGGGACACATCCGCGTTTTTCGCGGTCTGGTCGGCCAGCATCGAGACGTCGTAGACCAGCGTGTAGAGCAGCCGGCTCGTCGTCGCCGTAACGGGCCTGGCTTCAAGAAAGCCATGATAGAGATTGTAGGGCCGGTCCGCCCTCAGAGGCTGGACGTAGCCATAGGACAGTTCGGTCTTCGCCGTCAGGACTTCGATCGCCGTGCCCTCGGGATTGAACGCCCGCACGGTTCCGATCCCGCCATCCCCCGAAACGATCCGGCACGAGAGGTTTGGAAACCACTCCACGATGTCGCAATAGTCCCCGACCCTTGCCCATGCCTCCGCAGCCGGTTTCGCGACGTCGATCTGCATCGCGATCGTCACATACTCGGGCTCGGCGAAAGCCGCTGGCGTCAGGAGAGCCGTGAGCGATAGAGCGGCGGCGGCGTGTCTCATGGCGTTTCCTTTTGTCGCTGGGAGAACCTTCGCGCGCCGTTGCAGACAAGGAAAGACCCTAATCGTCCGCATAAATCCCTGTCTCGCGACGACCCGCAGAATCCGCCCGCCCCCGGAACATGCCGTCCGTGTTCATCACCAGCGCCGCCTCGCCTGACCGCGAGATGACGATCACGCCGCCATCTCCGCCCAGAGCTTTCACTTCGTCCAGGGTCGCCTCGGCCGCCGCCTCCGCGTCCATTCCCTGCATCGCGACGCGCGCGCAGATCGTCCGCACCACGCCCACCCGGATGAAATACTCGCCATGGCCGGTGGCCGATACGGCGCAGGAGCCATTGTCCGCATAGGTCCCCGCCCCGATGATCGGCGCATCCCCGACGCGCCCGGGCGGCTTGGCCATCATCCCGCCGGTCGAGGTGCCAGCCGCGAGATTCCCCGCCCGATCCATAGCCACGGCGCCCACGGTCCCGCGCTTGTCCCAGGTCTCCACCCGGCCGGCGATCACACGCTTCAACTGTTCGAGCCGGCCTGGCGTGATAAAGTAGGATGGATCGACGATTTCGAGCCCGCCCCTGGCGGCCAGCGCATCGGCGTCGGGCCCCGCGAACATCACATGCGGCGTCGTCTCCATCACCAGCCGCGCGGCGCGTATCGGATTCTTCACCCTGCGGATCTGGGCGACGGCGCCTGCCGCCCGCGCGCGACCGTCCATGATCGAGGCGTCCAGCTCCGCTTCGCCATCGCGCGTCAGCACAGCGCCCTTGCCGGCGTTAAACAGCGGATTGTCCTCCAGCACAAGCACCGCCGCCTCGACCGCGTCGAGGGCCAGGCCCCCTTCCGCCAGCACCTTCGATCCCGCCTCAAGCGCCGCGTCGAGGCCGGCGCGATAAGCCGCCTCGTCCACCGCCGAAATCGTGCCGCGAGCCATGACGCCTGCCCCGCCGTGAACGAGCAAGGTCCATTCGGGTTTGGCCATGCGGCCGCTCTCCATGCTTGTGCAGGCGCTTGCAAGAAGGGCCAGTCCAGCCACAACGAGCCTCATGTCGATCTCTCAGGGTAGAACATCCCGCTATGTATCTCCCAATTGCGTCAGCGCATCCGACAGTTTGGCGATCGCCGCCCCGGCCACAGTCCGCCGTTCGTGCTGCTCCTCGACCACCTCGGGCGGCGCCTTGGCCATGAAACCTTCATTCGCCAGCTTCTTGTCCACTGTCGCGATATCCCCCTGATGCTTTGCGACCTCTTTTCTCAGCCGCACCATCTCGGCGCCAAGGTCGATCAGCCCGGCCACGGACAGCGCAGCCGTCGCCTCCCCGAGCACAATCCGGATCGCCCCCGCCGGCGCGCTGTCGGCCAGCGTGATCCCTTCAAGCCGCGCGAGACGCTCGATCAGCGAGCGATAGGCGCCGAGCCGGTCCTCGGTCGCCTTCGACGCGCCCACGATTGTTAGCGGCGTCCTGGCTGCCGCCGGCACATTGACCGTCGCGCGCGCCGACCGGATGGAGGTGATCAGCCGGATCACCCATCCGACTTCTTCATCGGCCGCCGGGTCGATCAGATGCTCGTCCAGCCTGGGCCAGGGACGCGAGATCAGCAGGCCGCGACCCCGCCCGCCAAGCTGCTGGAACAGCTCTTCCGTTACAAACGGCATGAAAGGATGCAGCAGGTGCGTGATCTGCTCGATCGCCCAGGCAGCCGTGGCGCGCGTCTCGGCCTTGGAAGTCTCGTCCTCGCCGTTCAGCACGGGTTTGATCAGCTCGACATACCAGTCGCAGAACACATCCCAGGTGAAGCGGTAGATGGCGGCGGCGGCCTCGTTGAATTTGTAATCCTGAATGCCCGCCGTCACCGCCTGCCGGGTGCGGGCAGCTTCCGACACGATCCATTTGTTCAGCGTGTGTTTCACCGACGCGGGATCGAATCGGGCGACGATCCCGCACCCATTCATCTGCGCGAACCGCGCCGCATTCCACAGCTTGCTGGAAAAATTGCGATAGCCTTCCACGCGCTGTTTCGACAGCTTGATGTCGCGGCCCTGCGCCGCCATCGCCGCCAGCGTGAACCGCAGCGCATCGGCGCCATAGGCGTCCACCAGGTCCAGGGGATCGATGACATTGCCTTTCGACTTCGACATCTTCTGGCCCTTCTCGTCACGGACCAGCGCGTGGATGTAGACTTCCTTGAAGGGCGCCTCGCCCATGAAGTGGATGCCCTGCATCATCATGCGGGCGACCCAGAAGAAGATGATGTCGAACGCCGTGACCAGCACGCTGCCGGGATAGAATTCCTTCAGCGACGGGTCCGTCTCCTCCGGCCAGCCCATGGTCGAGAATGGCCACAGGCCGGATGAGAACCAGGTGTCGAGAACGTCTTCGTCCTGTCCAATATAGACGACCTCGTTGTACTCCTTTCCCGACGGTCTCGTAGCGCCTTGAGAAATCGGCGCGCCTGCGGACAGCTCAACCCGAACGCTCCGGCCATAGTGGCCGCGTGCCTGAGCGAGCGCGTCCTCCGGCGATGAACCCACGAATATCGAACCATCCGGCCCATACCACGCCGGTATCCGGTGCCCCCACCAGAGCTGGCGGCTGATGCACCACGGTTCGATATTCCGCATCCACTCAAAGTAGGTTTTCGACCAGGTCTCCGGCACGAAGCGCGTCTCGCCGCTTTCCACGGCCTTGATCGCCGGCTTCGCCAGTTCGGCCGCGTTCACATACCACTGGTCCGTCAGCATCGGCTCGATCACAACGCCGGAGCGGTCGCCGAAAGGCTGCATGATGACCTTGTCCTCAATGCGCTCCAGCAGGCCGAGCGCTTCGATGTCGGCCACCACCTGCTTGCGCGCCGCAAAGCGGTCCAGCCCGCGATAGGTCTGCGGCACATGATCGGCATCCGCCATCCGCCCCTTCGCATCCATCAGTATGTACATCGGCAGGTTGTGACGGCGCGCGACCTGATAGTCGTTGAAATCATGGGCGCCGGTGATCTTCACCGCGCCCGATCCAAAACCGGGGTCCGGATACTCGTCCGCGATGATCGGAATGTAGCGATCCGCCAGCGGCAGCAGGACGCGCCTGCCGACAATGCTGGCATAGCGCTCGTCGGATGGATGCACCGCCACCGCGCCATCGCCGAGCATCGTCTCGGGCCGTGTCGTGGCGATGGCGATGTAGTCGCGTGTCTCTTCGAGAATGATTGTCCCGTCCGCGTCCTTCTCGACATACTGATACGTCGCGCCGCCTTCGAGCGGATACTTGAAGTGCCACATGTGGCCCTTCACCTCGCGTGTCTCGACTTCGAGGTCCGAGATCGCGGATTCAAACTGCGGGTCCCAGTTCACCAGCCTCTTGTCGCGGTAGATCAGGCCTTCATTGTAGAGATCGACGAAGACCTTCGTCACGGCCTTCGACAACCCTTCGTCCAGCGTGAATCGCTCGCGGCTCCAGTCACAGCTTGCGCCAAGGCGTTTGAGCTGTTGGGTGATCGCTCCGCCGGATTCAGCCTTCCATCGCCAGACGCGTTCGAGAAACCTTTCTCGCCCCAGCTCGCGCCGGCCGACATTCCCCTCGGCCGCGAGCTGGCGTTCGACAACCATCTGGGTCGCGATGCCGGCATGATCGGTCCCCGGCTGCCACAGCACGCGTCTGCCGCACATCCGGTGATAGCGGATCAGCACGTCCTGCAGCGTGTTGTTGAGCGCATGTCCCATGTGCAGCACGCCGGTCACATTGGGAGGCGGGATCACGATGGAATAGGGCTCACCGTCGCCGCTGGGCTTGAACGCGCCGGAGTTTTCCCAGGCCTCGTACAGCCGGGATTCCGATGTCTTGTGGTCAAAACGGTCGTCGATCATAGGGCCGGAATTTCTTGCTCTGCTGGACGCCGGAAGCACTATCTTGCGAGGAAGGGGTTGTCATCCCAATGCGACCCCGCTGGTCCCTGCACCTCTCCGCTCATCCCGACGAAAGTCGGCATCCAGCGCTGCCGGTGCGCCTTGTTCCGCCCTGCAGCTTCAAGCTGCCGCCTGCCGCGCCGTCGTCTCTGGATCCTGGCGTTCGCCGGTGTGAGCGGGTGAGGCGCCGAAGATCCCCAAACGCGAAAGGCGCGCCGGTGAAGGCGCGCCCTGCATGTTCGAGACGTGTTCTGATCTGTGTCGCTCCAGCCCGCGACCGGGTTCCGCCTCCTGATCAGGAAAGCATGGGCCTAACGGGCCATGCGGCGGATGCGTTCGATCTCCCTTGCGACTTCGGATTCAACGATCGACGGAAGGTTCTCGTCGAGCCACTCTTTCAACATCGGCTTCAGCAGGTCGCGGACGACATCATCCAGGGTATTGCCCGTCGCGACCTGCATTGATCCCATCAGCTTGCCGAGAGAGCCTGCGGCGCGCGTCGCGGCGGGCTCGCCGACGAGCGTGTCCAGCGTCATCGGTTTAGGCGGCGACCGAACTTGCTGGAAAGCCGCCGGCTGCGGTTCTTCCTCGAAGGTCGCCTCGTGTGCATCGTCGCTGCCGAACCGGTCGGCGAAGGCGCTGCGGGGTTCAGGCTCGAAATCGATCTCGTCGAGAATTTCCTCGGCCGGCGCGCGCTGGACTGGTGGGGCGGGCGCTGGTTTGGCAGCCGGCTGGACCGGTCTGGCTTCGGCGACCGGAGGCGGCGCCTGCTTGAGCTCCAGCACGTCGCCGCCCGTATCGGCGGGCTTGTCGTCTTCGGAGATAATCCGGCGAATCGACGCCAGGATCTCTTCCATGGTCGGTTCGCGCTGAGCGTTTTCAGCAGTCATGCCGGTTCCCGATCCCTGTTCGTCCTGCGGTGTGTCTCGACGCAATACGCCCGATCCGCAGGCGAGATAAAACCCTCCGCGCTGAAAGAATGGTTAACGCGCGATACGTTCCGGTTGCAGGCGGCCGATTCCCGCCAGCAATTGGTGAACCGCGACATATTCCGATCGCTGGGCGTCCACCAGTCCGAGCCGCGCCTCCAGCAGTTCGCGCTCCTGGTCGAGTACGTCGAGCGTGATGCGGGTCCCGACCGACAATTCCTGCTCGGCGCCTTCGAGGGCGATTTCGGCCGCCTGCACGCGGCTCAGGGATGCTTCGATTCCCTGTCTCGCAGCGATCACCGTGTGCCATGAGCTCGTCACCTGGGCCGCGATCGCGCGCTCTGCGGCCATCCGGTCGAACCGGGCGCGGTCGGCCTCCAGGCGGGCCAGCCGGGTTCGCGAATTGGTGAGCCCGCCGGTGTAGAACGGTATCGAAAGCTCGGCCGCGACGCCGACATTGGTGTTGCGAAACGTCTGGTCCTGATAGGATTCCTGCATCCCGGCGCTGCCGACGATCCCGACACGGGGGCGAAGGGCGCCCCGGGCCACTCCGACACCCTCCTCGGCTGCATCAGCCGCCGCGCGGGCCGCACGGATATCGGGGTTTTCGGCCAGAGCGGCGACGAGCGCATCGTCCAGCGCAGCAGGAATCGCGGGCGTCGCCGGCGGCGCCGCGAGCTGGACGGCGGGCATGCCGACCAGTTGCTCATAGAGGGCCCGCGACTGCGAGAGATTGGCCCGGGCCGTCGCCAGATTCGCCTCCGATCCCGCGAAGCGGGCTTGCGCCTGCGCCACGTCGGTGCGCGTCACCTCGCCGACATCGAAACGGGCGGTCGCCGCCTGCACCTGCGTACGCAGCGACCCGACATTGGTCTCGCGGATCGCGACCTCTTCCTCGGCGCGGCGCACGTCCACGAAAGCCGTCACAACCTGAAGGACCAGATTCTGCTCGAAGGCCAGCAGACGGCCGTCGAACGCTTCTACCGTCGCTTCCGCCTGGCGCCTGCCGGCCGTCAGCGACCCCCCTGCATAAATCGTCTGGCGCGCCTCAATGCCAAGGCTCGAGCGTTGGGAAAAGCCATCGAAAGCCCCGCCGAAAGGCTGGCCGACCTCCCGCTCGTCGGCGCCGTACAACCCGCTGAGACCCAGCGTCGGCCGAAGCGCCGCGCGGGCCTGCGCGAGACCCTCGTCGGCGGTGAGGCGGGTGCGTCGCTGTCCCTGCAGCGAAGGATTGTTGGAGAAGGCGGAGGCGACCGCCTCGGCGAGGGTCTCCTGGCTGGCCTGCGCGTAGGATGGGGCGGAAAACGACGCCATCAGCAGGGCGGCCGCGAATCGTTTCATGGTGGTGTTCCTCGAAATCCTGAGCCGCCGGCGCTAACCTGACACTGTCTAGTATCGGGACGTTCCGCCGCTGCCAAGGGGCCTCGACATCGGGCGCCGGCGCAAAGACTACAGCTTGAAGACCTCGGCTCGCTTGAAACCGGGCAAGATCGGCGCTGCGGTCTCGAACGGAGCGCGCCAGGCCGTTTTCCCGCCGGACCGCGTATAAAGCCTCGCCTGCCTGACGGCGCCTTCCGACATGACGACCGCAAGCCGTCCGCCTTCCGCAAGCTGGTCGAGCCATGCCTGCGGAACGTCCTCCACTGCGCCGCCCACGAAGATCGCGTCGAAGGGGCCCTTCCCGGGCGCGCCAGCCTTCAGGGGTCCCACCACGACCTCGACATTCGATGCGCCGACCTTGGCCAGATTTGTGCGCGCCATGGCCCCCGCCGCGTCGTCCTGTTCGAGCGCCACCACTGAGCGGGCGATTCGCGAAAGTATGGCGCTGGAATACCCGGAGCCGCAGGCGATATCGAGAACATGATCCGTATCCGTCACGGACGCCGAGTGAACGACCTTGGCGAAATCCCGGGCCGCCCAGAGATGGCGCCCCGGTCCCGTTTCGACCGGGCAATCTGCATAGGCCAGCGCCTTCCGGAACTCGGGCAGGAAGTCCTCTCGCGGCAGGGCCGCCATCGCTGCAATCAGCCGCCGGTCGGTGACGTCGTTGGGACGAACCTGGCTGTCGATCAA
Organism: Alphaproteobacteria bacterium; assembly: GCA_034439955.1. Taxonomy (GTDB): domain Bacteria; phylum Pseudomonadota; class Alphaproteobacteria; order Caulobacterales; family Hyphomonadaceae; genus UBA7672. Next base: position 59 of record JAWXBJ010000019.1, on the reverse strand, counting down.
CGCGGTTCGCGCGGCTTCCATGTCCATGGGGGCGACCTCATCGCAGACGACTGGTTGGC
>JAWXBJ010000018.1:0-5471 GCA_034439955.1 Alphaproteobacteria bacterium | reverse complement strand
GGCTGCGCAACCAGCTCATCGTATTCCAGCAACGCGAACAGATGATGCAGCGGCGGGCGGAAGATATCCTGATCAGCCACCTCGGCCAGATGCCCGCCGAAGCGCGTGCGACCGCCGCGGTGGGCCTGCTCACGCCCTTCAGCGCGCGGGTGCAGAGGGACGGTCAGAAGCGCTCGCCGGCCAAGCCGGTCGCGGACGCCGTCGTACCAGACGAGCCAGGCAATTAGCTTTCCGGGTCAGACCTGGGACGGCTGGCGAGCCGGCGTCTTCGCGGCGGGTTCAATCGCCATCGGTACAGGCAGATAGATTGTAACGACGGTGCCCACGCCGACCGTGCTTTCGATGGCAAGGCGACCGCCATGCATCTCCGCAAAGGATTTGGTGAGCGCAAGTCCAAGTCCCGTGCCATTCGGGTTGCGGCCGTCGGGGGACTTCGCCTGTTCGAAGGGCTGGCCAAGGCGAGGCAGGTCGGCCGCCGGGATGCCGATTCCGGTGTCGCTGACCCGGATCACCATCCAATCGGTCTCGCACGTCATGGCGACGACGATTTCCCCCCCCGCATCGGTGAATTTGAGAGCGTTGGCGACGAGGTTGAGCGTCATTTGCTTGATCGCCCGGTGATCGCCATTGATGTCGGGGAGATCGTCGTCGGGATCGAAGACGAGCGATACCTCCTTGTCGGAGGCCCGGCGCCGGATCAGCCGGATGGCGGCGTCGACGGCGTCGGTGGCGTCTATGAGCCGTGTATGAATCTGCATCTTGCCGGACTCGATCTTCGCCATGTCAAGAATGTCGTTGATCATGTCGAGCAGGTGCTGGCCCGAGGCGAGGATGTCCTCCGCGTAGCCCTGATAGCGCGCATCTCCGAGCGGACCATACACTTGATGAGCGATCATCTCCGAGAAGCCGTTTATGGCGTTCAGCGGGGTACGGAGCTCGTGGCTCATGTTTCCCAGGAAAACGCTTTTCGCCTGGCTGGCCCGCTCGGCGAGATCCTTCTGCTCGGCGGCTCGCTCTGCGAGTTCCTGGGCCTGCCCGCGTGTGCGCTCGAGTTCGACAACCATGGTGCGCAGCCGTCGCTCGCTGCGCGACAGGCTGGTCTCCTGGCGTTTCAGGGCGGAGATATCGAGGCCGACGCTGATCAGGCCTTCATTGGCGGTGCGGCGATCGATGAGGCGTATCCACTGATCGGACATCAGCATCATCTCGCGGGCGTTGGTGTCATCTCCCAGCGGGCGTTCGACCCGGACGAATTTGGCGACTTCGGCCATCACGAAATCGTAGGAAGCACCCGACTGCACGACGGACTTGTCGAGGTTGAAGATACGCTGGAAAGCGGAATTCCAGTGGGTAAGGCGGCGGCGATTGTCCCAGAGCGCGAACGGGCCAGGGTGCGCGTCCAGCGCCATGCGAGCCAGCGCTTCGGCGCGGCGAGAGCGTTGCTGGGCCAGGATTCGGTCAGTGACGTTGACGAGCGTTCCCGAGTACATTCCTTCCGAGGCGCCGCCCAGCATTTCGCAGTGAACGCCGTTGGCGTCGCCTGCGCACGCGAACGCCAGGCTGATCTGGCTGACGGCCACGGCCTGGGTGAGGGTCGAGGCGACCTTGCGGCGGTCGTCCTCGCAGGCCAGCAGGACGAATTCGTCGAGCGTCATTTCGCCGGCCCGCGATGATCCAAGCAGACGGGCGGCCTGTTCGCTGAGCGTCAGCAGTCGGAGGAGCGGATCCCATCGCCAGAAACCGATGAGGCCGGAGACCTCGAACGCCGCCCAGTCCGGTCCGACCGCCGAGCGCGCGGGTCTGGGCAGGACCGGCGGAGGTTCCCGCTTCAGGCGTCCGATGGTCTGCAGAAGACCAGCGACGGCGAGCAGCGGGGCGGCGAGCAGAAGTGCGTAGATGACGATCCGGTTGAGGTCATCAAGGTCGATGAATGGCGCGGGGCGCGTCACGCACGCCGCTACGGCGGCGCCGGCGACAGGTACGCATGCGATGGCGGCGCGCGAGGTTCCCAGCGTCGTGAAACCCGTGCTGAGGATCGCTGTGTCCAGCGGGATCAGAGCGGGCGTGCTGGCGCCCAAAGCCGCGGGAATGATCGACGAGACGGACGCCACCCCCGACGCCCAGTCTCCCTTCCTGTCGCGGACGTAGAGGCGGACGCCGGACGCGCCGTCGGCTTCGGCCCAGGTTTCGGCGCTCGGGGGCGCGCGGTATTCGACGGTTTCGAGAGGGACGAACCGCTGGATATCCTCCAGCCCGCCGCCGGTGCGCAGGCGCGCTTCGAATTGCGCCCGTAGTGTCACCAGTTCCGCACGGACATGGCTGGCGAGCGCCAGGGCTTCCCGGCCCTGTTGAGCAAGTGTCGCCGCGTCGGCGGACTGACGTTCTTCCCAGGCCTTGAGTCCAAGCGCCCCGCCAAACGCGGCCAGCAGCAGGACGAGCATGCCTGCAGGCACCACCTTGCGGGGTGTCGGCCCGGCGCGGACCATCGCTCGCCGTCGATCGCCCTTTCCCAAACAACCCTCCGATGCCTTGAGCAGAAGCTTGGGATTCGAAAACCTGCGAAAGGGTTAACTGGGTCTTAACTGCGACATCGGGCCCGCTCCGTGGACGGATCAGCCAGCGCCAGCGACCGCTTTTTCCGGGGAAGGCGGATCGGCCGCAGTTTTCGGTCCGAACAGCGCTTCGCGGCGCTCCTGACCGACATAGCCGTCGATCCGCCGGCGCCGGCGATCCGGTCCGAAATACCCCTGCGTGCGAATGAATGGGCGAGGCGTGTTTATCACGGCCTGCACCTTGCGGTAGAGTTCGGTGGCGGTGACGGGCTTGCTGCAGAATTCCGTGACTCCGGCGTCACGGGCGGCCTCGACATTGGATCGTTCGGAATAGGCGCTCAGCATGATGATCGGAACGTAGTGGTTCGGGCTGCTGGGTGCGGTGCGCACGAGGCGCGTGAAATCGCAACCCGTAACCGGCTCCATGGCGTAGTCGGTGATGACGATGTCGATCGTGGCGGCCCGGAATGCGTTGAAGGCTTCGTTCGGGTCTCGCAGGTCGATCAGATTCTTGACGCCAAATCCGCGCAGGATCGTCTTCACGATGTTGACCATGTGGGGGTTGTCATCGACGACCAGAACCTTGAGGCGTTCCATCATCCGCTCGACCATGGTGTTCCTCCCGATCTAGGCAGCGGCGCGCAGCGAACCGCCGCCACGACCAAAGAACGCCTCGTCGATGACGGGCCGGCCGAACAGATAGCCCTGCGCATATCGCACGCCAGCCTCGAGGAGCAGGTCACGGTCGGCACGGGTTTCGACCCGTTCGCCGACTGAAGCGATCCCGAGTTCCGCACACATCCGCGCCACGTTCCGCATCAGAGCGATGCCTCGCCGGTTGGTCGCCGGAGAGGTCAGGAAACTGCCGTCGAATTTCAGTCCATCGACTTCAAGCGCCCGCAGGTAACCGAACGAGGCGGCGCCGGAACCAAAGTCGTCGAGAGATACGCTGACGCCGCTCGAACGCAGGCTGCTGACGGCGGCGGCGGCCGTGTCGATGTCGTCAATCCGGGCGGATTCGGTCACCTCGACGATGAGGCGGTCGCGCCTGAAATCATGCCCCGAGATGACGGCGCGTAACTCCCTGATGATCTCCATCCTCTGGATCGACTCGCCGGAAATGTTGACCGCCAGCCTGAAGGCGGGGTCCGGTTCGCGGGCGAGACGAGCGGACGCCGCGCTGACCATGATGTAATCGAGATGGCTGATCTGACCGCTTTTCTCGGCGGCGGTGATCAGGCCCAGCGGGGATTCCTCTCCATCGAAGCGGGCCAGAACTTCGTAGTGGCTGAGGGCGCCCGACCGCGTATCGACCACGGGCTGTCGGGCGGCCTGGAGGCGGCCATTCATCACCGCATCGCGGAAACGCTCGGCCAGGAGATCGTCAGCGCTGTCAATGCGGACCCGTGACGACGCCGGCATGCGCGAAACGATCAAGCTGAAAGTATCAGGCGCGGCGCGGTTGCGTTGCACGACGACGCGGCGACCCCCATCAAGGGAGGTGTCGTCCCACGACAGGCGTCGTCCAGGCCCGAGAGCCCAGAGATCCTCTCGCAAGCGGCGGGCCTCGCCTTCGCTGATCAGGTCGAGCGCGTTCTTGCCAATCAGCCGGTCGGCCGAAGGGTGATGAAGCAGCAGGGCGTCGCCGACCGCATGCGTGATGCGGCCGTAACCATCGGCGGACACCAACAAGTCAGCGGCCGCGAAGGCGAATTCGCGAAACGCGTCACTGTCGAGATCTGAAACCGGCATACCATCCGTCCGACACAAAAGGTCAGCATGGACGCTAGGCGGCTATCATTAGGCGATGGTTAACGATCTGCTGACTGGTAGGGGAGTGTCGGGCAAGAGGCAGCAGAAGCTTGTTCGCTTCGTCGCCGAACGACGGTGACAACCCTCTCCTTTCGGCCCCAAGGCGGACCACCGGGGTAGCGCACTGCGGGGGCGGCATCGTCTATTTACCAGGGCAAGTTGGCTGTCGTATTCAAGTCCGAACAGTTGGGGTAAGCATGGACAGTACAAACCACCGCATCTTTGCGACGAGCGTGGCGAGCGTCTATCCTCACTATGTGGCTAAGGCGGAGAAGAAGGGACGCACCAAAGAGGAGGTCGATGAGATCATTCGCTGGCTGACGGGACACAGTCAGGCGACCTTGGAACTGGAGCTGGCCAACAAGATCAGCTTCAGGGAATTCTTCGCGCGAGCCCCCCAGATGAATGCGTCACGTTCGTTGATCACCGGCGTTGTCTGCGGTGTTCGTGTGCAAGACATTCAGGAACCAACGATGCGAGAAATCCGCTATCTGGATAAGCTCGTTGACGAACTTGCCAAAGGCAGGGCCATGGACAAAATTCTGAGACAGTAGTGCGCTGAAGATCTCTTTTGGCGAGATGCCGACTTTAGCGAAGTCGCTGATGCGCCCAGGTATCGGTTTCGGCGGTTAGGAGATCGGGAAGCATCAGCTCTGTCGTCTGGCAAACTTCCTGAATATCCTCAGCGGTTGCCGGCGCTTGCAGCGTTAACCTTAGCACCCGGCTGACACAGGATTCGCCCGGATCAGGAATGGTCAGCCAGGGCACGGCTGACGATGTCCGTCGCGTTCTTGGACAGGGTTGCCTCTGACAGCCGCTTGAGCTGGGCCTCGGCTTGGTGACGACGGGGAGCGTCGAACGATCTCCAGCTCTCGAAAGCCGTACCTAGCCGGGCCGACAAGGCCGGATTGAGCGGATCGACCTTGAGGATCAGGTCCGCCAGGAAGCGGTAGCCCCATCCGTCGGCTGCGTGGAAGGCGACCGGATTGCCGGTCGAGAACGACGCCGCGAGCGCCCGGACCCGATTGGGAATGCGCAGGTCGTAGTCCGGACGCTCGGCCAGCCGCTGGATCCGTTCGCGCAGATCGCCGCGAACCGACATGGCCT
>JAWXBJ010000017.1:0-37915 GCA_034439955.1 Alphaproteobacteria bacterium | reverse complement strand
CCCATCGGGATCACGAACGCCACCACAGCCGCGCTCGCGAACGAGCCGAACTCCAGCAGCAGCACGGCCATTATGCCGAAGGAGGCGATCATGATCGCCGGCAGGAGGCCGCCGAAGCTTTCGCTCTGGGCTTCGGCCTGGCCGCCAAACGCGATCGAGTATCCGGCCGGCAGCTGAATGCCCTCGAGACGCGCGGCCACATCCTCGGTGACGGCGCCGGTGAGAAAGCCGGCCTTGTTGTAAGCCGTGACGGTCACTGTACGCTCGCGCTGGTAGCGGTCGATCTGCGCCGGAACTGACCGCAGACGTGGCGAGGCGAATTCCGACAGTGGGGTCGCCATACCGTCCCCGCTCCAGACCTGCAGACGATCGAGATCCGCGACATTCATTGCGTCGAGCCGCGGCGCCCGCACGATGACCGGATAGGCATCGCCGACCGGATCCCGGAACGAGGCCACGCGCGATCCACCAACGGCGATCCGCAGCGTCTGGTCGATCGCTCCCGCCGGGATACCGCGAAGGCCAGCCACCTCAGTGTTGACGTTCATGTCGATATCGACGAGGCGCTCCGACAGCGGATTGGACAGGTTCCGCGTGCCCGGCGTTCCGGCGATGATCGTCTCGATCTCGCTGGCGATGCTGGTGAGGACCTCGATGTCCGCGCCTCTGAGGCGCACGGCGATCGGCGCCTCGATGGGCGGGCCGTTCTCGAAGCGTTTCACGTTGAACCGCGCGCCTGGATACTCCGCGAGTTCGGTGCGAATGACGTCGAGTTCGGCGGCACCCGCCTTCGATTCCCATTCCCTGAAGCTGGCGTAGATCGATCCGATATTGCTCTGCTGCTCGGCCGCCCTGACATTGTAATAGACCTGCGGATTGCCGCGCCCGGCGTTGGAGAAGCGCCAGTCGATATTGTCGTGCCGGGCGAGGACGCCGTCGGCGAACTGCACCGCCGCATCGGTCTCGCCGATGGACACACCCTGCCCCAGCTCGACGTCGATCATGAAGTACGGGCTGTCATTCTCGGGAAAGAGGCTGAAACCCAGGCGAGGGACAAGCGTCAGAGATGCTGCGAAAGCGGCAAGACCGAGAAACACCGTTAAGCGCGGGGCGGCCAGCGCTAGTTTGAGGACCGGACGATAGACCGCGTGGATCCCGCCCATGACGACGTCGAGCACGAAATTGCGGTGATTGCCGCGTGGCAGCATCCGGCTTGCGAGGAAGGGGATGATGCTGAGGGAGACGAACAGCGAGGCGGCGATAGTGCACACCACTGCGACAGGCAGCGAGCGGATGAAGTCACCCGACGATTCAGGCAGCGCCATTAGCGGCAGGAAGGCCAGCAACAGCGTCGCCGTGCAGCCGAGAACCGCTACATTTATCTCGCTCACGCCCGCGATGGCGGCTTCGCGAGGAGGAAGCCCTTCGCGCAGACGGCGGGAGATGTTCTCGGTCACCACGATCGAATCATCGACCAAAAGCCCGAGCGCGAGCACGAAACCGGCGATCGACAGTTGGTTCAGAGAAAAGCCCAGCTGATGCAGGGCCAGCACGCCGATCGCGAAAGAGAACGGCACCGCCACCATGACGACCAGCGAGGCGCGGAAGCCAAGCGGCAGCAGCGTCAGCAGGACAAGGAGGATGGCGATGCCGAAGTCGCGGCCGAGAGAGCCAAGTCGGTGAGACACCGTTACCCCCTGGTCGAAGCCGCGCTCAATGCGGATTTCCGGCGGAAGGCGTTTCTCGAACGTATCGACCTGGGTTCTGATGCCGTCGATGACGTCGAAAATCGTCACCCCAAGCTTGGCGCGCGCCGTGATGAAGATCGCGCGTTCGCCATTGTAGCGCGTGATGTGCAGGCGCTCGTCGTTCGCCCAGGCGACCTCCGATACGTCGCCAACTTTGATGACGGCCCCATCGACGCTGCGCAGAACCACATCGCGAATTTCATCGAGGCTGTCGAACGGTCCGGTCGCCTCGACGTTGAAGCGCCGCCCGCCGGACTCGACCGAGCCGATCGGCAGATCGGCTCCCTCGCGCTGCAGGGCGTCGGCCAGCGCGCCCAGCGGCAATTGCAAGGCAGCCATGCGATCAATATCGGCGGTCACGCGCACCTCGGCTGTCGGCACGCCCCAGATCTCGGCCTGCTGGACACCGCCGGCCCGTTCGATGGCGTCGCGCATCTCGCGCGCATAAGCCTCCATGCGCCGGAACGAGGCCGTCTCGCTCACCATGGCCATCTGGATGACGTTGGTCTGGGCGGGGTTCTGGCGGTCGGCGCGCACCAGCGTGATTCCATCAGGGAGATTGGGCCGCACGACGTTCAGTTCGCGCACCGCCTCGTCGTACTTCTTTTCGGGATCCGACCCGTAGATGAATTCGACTCCGATCGTCGTCACGCCCGCCCGGCTGCTCGACGAGATGGTGTCGACATCCTCAAGCCCGTTGAGCGCCGCCTCGATCGGGATCGCGACCACGCGCTCCATCTGTTCGGCGTCGGCGCCTGGCAGCACGACCACCACCCCGACGCCCGGAAACCGCGCGATGGGATCCTCCGATTTTGGAATCTCCATCACGGCGCCGATGCCGAGCGCCAGCAACAAGCCAAAAAGAATCAGTGTGAACTGCCAGCGATCAACGAAGAACCGGGTAAACGCCTGCATTCCCCCGAACCCTCTACTGGCCGACGACGCGAACGGGATCGCCATCGCGCACCATCGACGCGCCGCGAGTGATGACGACATCGCCGGCGTTCAAGCCTTTCAGAACGATGACGCCAGCATCGGAAACGCCGCCCGTCTCGACGGCTCGCCGCCGCGCCATACCCTTCGCATCGACGACAAAGACGACGCCCTGGTCGGCCCGCGCGTCGATCAGGGACAAAGCCGGGACGGCGAAAGGCGCCTCGACGCCCTCTGCCGTCTGGCCCCGGATAAGAACCTCGGCGACCTCGCCGCTCCGCAGATCGCCGGGGGCGTCGAGCAGCACCTCGATCTCGAAAACGCCGGTTGCGTCCGAACTCTTGGCCGCTATGCGCGCCACCTTGCCAGCGAACGCCGCGCGGTCGCGCACGATCACCTCGACCGGATCGCCCGTGCGGACGAGTGCGACTTCCCCTGACGTCGCTGAGGCGCGAACAATCACGCCGGACCTCGTCTCGCCCACCCACAGGACCGGATCGCCGGCATTGACGATCTGACCGCGTTCGCCCGTGCGCCGCAGGATAACTCCTGAGGCTGGCGCCTGGATTGCCGCGCTTTCGCGGACCCGTTCGAGCGCCAGGCGCGCATTGTCGAGCGCCGCCTCGGAGGCGAATCCCTTGTCAAAGAGCGTCTGGGTACGATCCAGCTGCAATTGCGCCGTCTTGCGAGCGATCGCGGACTCCTCGGCGTCCACGCCTACGGTGGTGCGCCTCAGGGTCGCCAGCGTCTGGCCGACCGAAACCGTGTCCCCCTCGTCCACGACCAGCGTTTCGATCTCGCCTGGCGCTCCGAAGGACAGAGCGGTTTCCCGCTTGTAGGCCACAAGGCCGCTCGCGCGGATCGCGCCGGCGCTTGTCGAGGGGGCGACCGTGACCGTTTCAACGGGGGCGGCGGGCGCGGGAACCGACGCTTCAGACGCCGCGGCATCGTCCGTACCCGGTTGACACGCCGTCAACAGCAGCAGGGACGCCGCAGCGCCAAATCCAATCCATCCGGAAGCTGACATCGGGCGTTGCATGTGCGAGTGAAGTCCTGCAGACCATTTTCTTGACACTGTCTAGTTGGACCCTGACAGTGTCAATCCCGCATTCGATCGCAAATCGCCTATCCTCAGGCAATTGCAGTCTGGAGACATAAAATCCCCGTGACCGATGACGTTCGCGCCTCGATCCTGACGGCGAGCCTCGACCTAATGAATGAAGGAGGGCTCGGTGCGCTCAGCATGCGCGAAGTCGCGCGCCGCGCCGGGGTCAGCCACCAGGCACCGTACCATTATTTCGCGGACCGCGAGAGCATCCTCGCCGAACTTGTGCGTGATGGCTTCGTGCGGCTGCACAGCTACATGATTGCCGCTCTCGCCAAATCGCCGGCAGCGATCGACCGCGTCCAAGCGATGGGCGAGACTTATGTCCGTTTCGCCCTAGACTATCCCGCGCAGTTCCGGCTGATGTTCCGTGGAGAGATGGTCGACATGGAACGACACGAGGACGCGCACAGCGCCGCCGAGCAGGCATTCAACCTTCTCGTCTCCGAGGTCGCGGCTGTCGATTCCGGCGAGCCGCCGGGGAGCATCGCGCCGATCATCGCATGCTGGGCCATAAGTCACGGGCTGGCCACTCTGCTGCTCGAAGGCAAGGCCGGACATCATTTTGGCGAGACGCGGGAAGACTGGGACGCCGGTATAGGTAGGGTATTCGGGTTCTTCGCCAAGAAGTTCAGCGCCTAGCGCATCAGCACCAGGCCCCCGATATCGGGATCACCTGGCCCGACACAAAGCCAGCGTCACCCAGCGCCAGGAGTTCGACGAGCGCCGCCACCTCGTCGGCCTCGCCCAGCCGACCCATCGGGACACGGGCCACAAGCTTGGGACCCCTGACCGGATCCGCCAGCAGAGCTTTTGGATAATAGGTCTCGGTCTGGATGAAGTTGGGCGCGACAGCGTTGACCGAAATGCCATCCGCCGCCAGTTCGAGCGCGAGAGACCGGACCGCCCCGTTCACCGCCGACCGGGCTGCAGCGTAGGCGACGAACCCCGGTATGCCGCCGATGGGCCCGGACGAGGTCCCGAAGACGATCCGGCCGGATTTCCGGGTGCGCATGACCCTGGCGGCGGCTGAAGCGAATAGCAGCGGCTCGATGGCGACCCGGTCGAAATAAGACGCCAGACTCTGCGCCGTGAAGCTGTCCACCGGCGTGCGCGGCGCCGGAAGCGCCGGAGAGATGACGATGGCGTCGAGCCTCCCGCCCAGTCGCGCCACGGCGGCTTCTACCATGGCGGCCGGCTCGCTCCAGGCCACAAGCGCGATGCCATCCTCCTCACCATCGCTCGGAATCGATGGATCGACCGCCGCGACCCGAGCGCCTGCTCGCTTCAGGCGCTGGGCGATGACCGGATTGGCGAAGCCGCGAACGTCGGTGACGAGGACGGTTTTGCTCTCGGGCATGCTTGCTCCGTTTGACCAGCGAGGCGCTCGACGCCGAGCCTGGATCGCGACGTCCGCGTAAAGCTGGCATAGGCTGGCTGGAAACTGAAAGGAAGAACGCCATGACGTACGAAGACATACTCTACCGGGTCGAGGACGACGTCGCTGTGGTGACGCTGAACCGGCCCGACAAGCTCAATGCGTGGCGCGCCGAGATGGACCGCGACGTCCGCGCGGCGATGCGGGCGGCGTCAGCCGACGATGCGGTGCGCGTCATCGTTCTAACCGGCGCCGGACGGGGCTTCTGCGCTGGCGCCGACATGGGACTTCTGCAATCAATCCAGACGAAGGCGAGCGGAGAGAGAAAGCACGCCGAAGGTTCGCGCCCGGCAAGTTCGCGCGAGCCCTTCGACCCGTCGGCCCGCGAAGATTTCCGCAAGGAGTACTCCTGGTTTCCCGCCGTGCCTAAGCCGATAATCGGAGCGATCAACGGATCGTGCGCCGGGCTGGGCCTCGTGCTGTCGCTTTACACAGACATTCGTTTTGCGTCTGACGCGGCGAAGTTCACGACCTCGTTTTCAAGGCGAGGACTGGTGGCCGAGCATGGCGTCTCCTGGCTCTTGCCGCGGCTGGTAGGTTTCGCCAACGCTGCCGACCTCCTGTTTTCGGCCCGCGTTCTCGGCGCGGCGGAAGCGCTGGCGATGAGGCTCGTCAGCCGCGTCGTCCCGGCGGACCGGTTCGAGGCGGACGTGCTGGACTACGCCCGCATGTTGGCGAATGAGGTGTCGCCGCGCTCCCTCCGCGAGATGAAGCGCGAAATCTGGAACGCCCAGTTTCAGTCGCTGGGCGAAGCCATCGAGGCGGCCAACGCCGACATGCCGGCAAGTTTCGCGTCCGAAGACTTCAAGGAAGGGGTCGCGCATTTCATGGAGAAACGGCCGGCGCGGTTTACGGGCCGCTAAAGCCCGCGAGCAGGAACACGCCGACGAGAAGCGCGATCTCGATCCGTATCCACGAGAAATCGAGGCGCGAAAAAAGTGTGCGAAGGACGTGCGCCACCTGCGTCTCCACGCGCCCGCCGAACACCCCCGTCCTCGCTAGAGGCGGGCCGAGGCAGGACAAGCGGATTCTGCCGCGCGGCGAACTTCTCTGCGCCACGCTCGCCCGCCCGGCCGACGTCCGATGGGAAAGCCGATGTCTGATAGGGACAGGGCGAACGCGAACCGATATCAAGCGATCGATGCAGCAAACCCCACAACAATTGCCGCGCGCGATCGTGGTCGGCGCCGGCCCGGCCGGACTTGCCGCTGCGGAAGTGCTGGCGGATGCGGGCGTCCGGGTCGCCCTGCACGACCGTATGCCGAACCCAGCGCGCAAATTCCTGCTTGCCGGTCGCGGCGGTCTCAACCTCACCCATTCGGAAAACCTCGAGACATTTCTCGAACGGTATGGCGCCGCTCGGCCTTGGCTTGAGCCGGCGATACGCGCCTTTCCGCCCGAAGAGATGCGTGCCTGGTGCGAGGGCCTCGGCGTTGAGACATTCGTGGGATCGAGCGGGCGGGTATTCCCGAGGACGATGAAAGCCTCGCCCCTGCTGCGGACCTGGCTGGCGCGCCTCGCCAGCCTGAGCGTCGAATTTCACGCCCGGTCCCGGTGGGCCGGCTGGAACGGGCCAGACCTCGCGTTCGAAACGGACGCAGGTAAAACATCCGCTAGCGCCGAAGTGGCGATCCTGGCTCTCGGCGGCGCCAGCTGGCCACGCCTTGGATCGGACGGGTCCTGGCAGGGGACGCTGGCGGCGCGGGGCGTGGCGCTGGCGCCGCTCCGCCCGGCCAATTGCGGTTTTAGAACCGGCTGGTCGGACATTTTCCGCGACCAATTCGCGGGCCATCCTGTCAAGTCGGCGCGTTTCTCGTTTGCCGGAGAGAGCGTCCGGGGCGAAGCGATGATCACACGGAACGGCATCGAAGGCGGCCCCGTTTACGCCCTGTCCGCCTCTTTGCGTAACGCGCTGGAAAGCGGCGAGATGGTCGCGCTGGAGATCGACCTCTATCCGGATCTGACGCTTGAAGCCCTTATGGTCCGGCTGACGCAGGACCCTGCTGGTCCGATTGGGCAAATGTCGATGTCGAACCGTCTACGCAAGGCGGGCCTGGCGCAGGCAGCGGCCGGACTTCTACGCGAGGATGTGTTGGGACCCGCCCTGCCCGACAATCCGGGCCTGCTCGCTGCGCGAATCAAGCGGACGCGGATCCAGCTGCAGGGCGCTTTTCCTATTGAGCGCGCCATCTCGACGGCCGGCGGCGTCCGGTGGGACAGCCTGTCGGCGGACCTCTCACTCAAGGCGGACCCAAGGACATTCGTGTGCGGCGAGATGCTGGACTGGGAGGCGCCGACGGGCGGGTATCTGCTGCAGGCCTGCATCGCGACCGGTCGTGCGGCGGGGCTGGGGGCGTTGGCGCGGGTGCGTGCAGCGGCGTCTTGACATGCATCAAATCTGCCGCAGCTTTGCAGTCGTTGCGGCTGGACGGCATCGCCCTCAATAGTTCAGGATCGGCCCCAGCCAGCGTTCGGCCTTGGCCGTTTCCCAGCCCTTGCGCCGGGCATAGTCCTCGACCTGGTCCTTCTCGATCCGGCCGACCGCGAAATAGACCGCCTCGGGATGGGAGAGGTAGAGGCCCGATACGCTGGCCGGCGGCGTCATCGCGAAGGATGACGTAAGCTCGATGCCCGTGTGGGCCGTCGCCCGCAGGAGGTCGAACAAGGTTTCCTTTTCGGTATGGTCGGGCTGGCTGGGATAGCCCGGCGCCGGGCGGATGCCCTGATAGGTCTCGGCGATCAGTTGCTCGCCCGTGAAAGATTCATCTGGCGCGTAGCCCCACAATTCCCGGCGGGCCTTTTCGTGCAGGGCTTCGGCGAAGGCCTCGGCGAAGCGATCGGCCAGGGCCTTGACCATTATGGAGGAATAGTCATCGCCCCGTGCGATGAATTCGGCGGATTTCTCCGCCTCGCCATGCCCGGAAGTGACCGCGAACCCGCCGACATAGTCCGCACCCTTGCCCACGGGCGCGACGAAGTCCGACAGCGCGAAGTGGCCCTTGTCATTGGTCTTCTCCATCTGCTGTCGCAGCGTGAAGAAGCGGGCCTTCTCCGTCCGGCGCGTCTCGTCGGTCCACAGCACGATGTCGTCGCCGTCCGAATTCGCCGGCCAGAAGCCGACAACGCCGCGCGGCTTCAGCCATTGTTGCCCGATCAATTGCTGGAGCATGGCCTGCGTGTCGGCCCAGAGCGCGCTCGCAGCCTCGCCGAATTTGTCATCGTCGAGGATCATCGGGAAACGGCCGGGAAGCTCCCAGCTGGCGAAATAGGGCGTCCAGTCGATATAGCGCGCCAGCGTGGCGAGATCGAAGCCCTCGATCTCGCGCGCGCCGGTGAAGCGGGGCCTGGGCGGGGCGTAGGTCTTCCAGTCGGGCGCATGGGCCAGCGCCCGCGCGCGCGCCAGATCGACGCGGGGCTTGGCGTTGGCGCCAGACCGGGTCTCGCGGATGCGTGCGTATCTTTGCTGCGTATCGCTCCAGTAGCCGGCGCATGTTTCCTGGCTGATGAGGGCGGAGACGACACCAACCGCGCGACTTGCATCCAGCACATGCACGACCGGAGCGTTGGCGTAGGCCGGCTCGATCTTGATCGCAGTGTGGGCCGGGCTGGTCGTCGCCCCGCCGATCAGCAGCGGGAGATTCAGGCCGCGCCGCTGCATTTCGCCGGCGAAATAGACCATCTCGTCGAGCGAGGGCGTGATCAGGCCGGAGAGACCGATCATGTCGGCCTTCACCTCTGCCGCCGTTTCCAGGATGCGTTCGGCGGGCACCATCACGCCGAGGTCGATGACGTCGTAGCCGTTGCACTGCAGGACGACGCCGACAATGTTCTTGCCGATATCGTGAACATCGCCCTTAACCGTCGCCATCACGATCTTGCCATTGGACTTGTTGGCCATGCCGGTCCGCTGTTTCTCCTCCTCCATGAACGGGGTGAGGTGGGCGACCGCCGCCTTCATAACGCGCGCCGATTTCACGACCTGGGGCAGGAACATCTTGCCCGACCCGAAGAGGTCGCCGACGATATTCATGCCGTCCATCAGCGGCCCTTCGATGACGTGGAGCGGGCGCTCGACCGACAGGCGCGCCTCCTCCGTGTCCTCGACGATGAATTCGGTAACGCCATTGACCAGCGCGTGCGCCAGGCGATCCCGCACCGGCTTTTCCCGCCAGCTCAGATCCTTCTTTTGCTCGACGCCCTTCTGCCCCCGGAAACGCTGGGCGATCTCCAGCAGGCGATCGGTTGAATCGGCGCGGCGGTTGAGGATCACATCCTCCACCCGCTCGCGAAGCTCCGGATCTATGGTGTCGTAGATGTCGAGCTGGCCGGCATTGACGATGGCCATGTCAAAACCAAACTTGATGGCGTGGTAGAGAAACACCGAGTGCATCGCCCGCCTGACGGGTTCATTGCCCCGGAATGAGAACGACACGTTCGACAGCCCGCCCGACGTGCGCGCGAAGGGCAGGTTCTGCTTGATCAGCCGAACGCCCTCGAAAAACTCGACGGCATAGTTGTTGTGCTCCTCGATGCCGGTAGCGACAGCGAAGATGTTGGGATCGAAGATGATGTCTTCGGGCGGAAACCCGATGCCGGTCAGCAGTCCGTAGGCGCGTTTCGAAATCTCGTACTTGCGCTGGGCGGTATCCGCCTGGCCCGCTTCATCAAAGGCCATGACCACCACGGCCGCACCATAGGCCTGGGCAAGCCTCGCCTGCCTGAGGAAAGCGATCTCTCCTTCCTTCATCGAGATCGAGTTGACGATCGCCTTGCCCTGAACGTTCTTGAGGCCTTCCTCGATCACCTCCCATTTCGAGCTGTCGATCATGATCGGCGTCCGGGCTATGTCGGGCTCGGCTGCGATGAGACGCAGGAAGGTGCGCATCGCGGTTTTAGAATCGAGCAAGCCCTCGTCCATGTTGACGTCGATGATCTGCGCGCCGTTCTCGACCTGGCTGCGGGCGACGTCCACAGCCTTGGCATAGTCGCCCTCCATGATGAGCTTCTTGAACGCCGCCGATCCGGTGACGTTGGTGCGCTCGCCAATATTGACGAAGGTGGCGGTGGATTGGGTCATTCTGGAGGTGTCTTGACGCCGGAGCTGCTGGGTTGTGCCGGCGCAAGCAACTTGTCAGTCGGCATCAGTCGCCATTCCATGCCCCAACCACTCACATCCACGACCGCAAGAAATGCGAACTTTCTATCGGCGCGCGCCATGAACGGTCCGTCGTCACCTGACTTGAAATCCGGCTGCATAGGCACTGAATCCGGTAAGACCCGATCAGTCCAAGTCTCGAGCGCGGCCAAGCTGGGTTTGAACTCGGCGGTCGGAAGGGGAACTCCATCCACCAGACTTTCGATTGAGCGTCCTCGCTCGAACCCCACCCCGCCGGAGCAATGGTCTTCCCAACAACCTGCGAGCAAGTTGCCTCGCTGTCTGAAAGTGAGACTGAAACTTGCAAGAGCGGGACGCCCCTCCTGAAATCGTTGCATGAATTCCGGAATTACCGGGCCTTCCCGCGACATCCATGGCGTCCACCCTAAGCGCTCCATTTTTTCTCGCGTTGGGGTATCGGAGCCGTCAACCAGCCATCCGCAGGTTAGATCGAGCGCCTGCGAGACAACAGCGGGCGCATCGTCGTCATCGACGATGACCGATCCTGTCGCACGTCCTGCAAGTCCGGACGCCAGTATCAGAACTGCCCATGAACCTCTCATTTTGCCGCCTTGGCCCGGATCATCCCCGTCAGCCCGTCGATGCTCTTCGCATTCTTTGTCAACCGGCTCTCGTGCCAGACTTCGAGCTCCGTATGTTCGATATAGCGCAGCAACTGGTCGCGCTCGCCCTTGAACTCATAGAACGGCACGGCCCAGCCGCAGCTGTCCTGCACCTGTGTGATGTCGGCGAAGATGATGTCGCGGGCGCGCTCGTGGCCGGGAGGGAATTTCGCGATCTCTTCGGCAAAGCCGGGATCGTTGAACTGCATCACCGAGCCATGGCCATAGAGGCGCAAAATGTTCGGCGCGCCGTCGAAGGCGCAGAACATGAAGGTGATCCGCCCGTTCTCGCGTACATGCGCCAGCGTCTCGGCGCCCGATCCGCCAAGATCGGCATACACCACGCGGTTCGGGCCAATCACGCGGAAGCTGTCATAGCCTTTCGGCGACAGGTTCACCCGTCCCGCGTGCCATAGGGGCGCGGTGGCGACGAAGAACATCTTCTGCGCCATGATGAATGCGACATGCTTGTCGTTCAAGCTGTCATAAAATTTGGCCATCACGCTAACTCAAAGGGTTCGAGACCGGCGAGACGCAGCGCGCGCGGGCGCGCCGGCGGGACCCGCGGGGCGATCGCCGCGACACCGTCGGCGATGCAACGGATGTGATCGGGAGTCGTGCCGCAACAACCGCCCAGGATGTTGACCAACCCCTCCCGGGCCCAAGCTTCGACGGCATGCGCGGTCTGATGAGGCTGCTCGTCATATTGGCCCATCTCGTTGGGCAGGCCAGCGTTCGGATAGGCAGCGACCAGCGTATCGGCCACGCGCGACATCTCGGCGATGAATGGGCGCATCAGGTCGGCGCCCAATGCGCAGTTGAAGCCGATCGCGAAGGGCCGGGCGTGTTTCACGGAATTCCAAAATGCTTCGGCAGTCTGACCCGACAGGGTGCGACCCGAGCGGTCGGTGATCGTTCCCGATATCCAGATTGGCAGGCCATCGAGGCCTTCGGCCTCAAGGTCCAGAATGGCCTTGATCGCCGCCTTGCAGTTCAGCGTATCGGTGATGGTCTCGATCAGGTAGAGATCGACGCCGCCTTCGTTGAGCGCGACGATCTGGTGGCGGTAGGCGTCGTAGACCTCGTCGAATCCCACCAGCCGCGCTCCGGGATCGTTGACGTCCGAGGACATGGACAGCATCTTGTTGAGCGGCCCGATCGAGCCAGCCAGAAAGCGCGGCTTGTGGGGCTGCTTTGCTGTCCACGCGTCGGCCACCCTCCGCCCGATCCGGGCGCCTTCCAGATTGATGTCACGGACAGCCTGCGCATCAAGCCTGTAGTCGTCCTGCGCGATCACTGTCGCCGAAAACGTGTTGGTCTCGGAGATGTCCGCCCCGGCGCCGAAATACTGGTCATGCAGATCGGCGATGATGTCGGGCCGGGTGAGGCACAGAAGATCATTGTTGCCCTTGAGTTGACCCGGATGGGTCTTGAATCGCTCGGCGCGGAAATCCCCTTCGGTCAGCTCCTGACGCTGGATCATCACGCCCCAGGATCCATCGAGGATCAGAATGCGTTCCAGTGCCGAGGCCTTGAGCGCGGCGATCCTCTCAGGACGGTTCATGTGACTTCTCCCCCCGGTGATACGCCAAGCAGGCGGCAGGTCGATAACGACAGGCCAGCGCGGTTCATCGTGTAGAAGTGGAACTGATCGACACCCTGTTGGGCGAGCCGGTTGCAGAGATCGGCGGCGACGTGGGCCGTCACCAGGTCCCTCGTCTCCGGGTCATTGTCGAGCCCGTCATAGAGGGCTGCGATACGCGGCGGGATCGCCGTGTTGCACATGTCGGCCATGCGCTTCAGCCCCTTGAAGTTGGACTGCAGCATGATCCCCGGCACAATCGGCTGCGTTATACCCGCATCACGCGCCGCGTCGACAAAGCGCGTATAGGTGTCCGCTTCGAAGAAGAACTGACTGATTGCACGCGTCGCCCCCGCGTCGAATTTTCGCCTGAGATTTTCGACTTCTTCCTGCATCGAACCCGCGTCGGGATGGACTTCGGGATAGCAACCGACCGAAATGTCAAAGTCGGCGATGCGGCGGGCGCCGGCGATGAGGTCGGAGGCGAAGGCGTAGCCGCCGGGATGCGGCTCGTACCTCGCCCCGATGCCGGCGGTTGGGTCTCCACGCAGCGCGACGATGCGCTTCACACCGGCGTCCCAGTAATCCCTCAGGACCTGATCGATCTCGGCGCGGGTCGCGGCGACGCAGGTGATGTGGCCGGCGGGAGACAGTGGGGTCTCCTCCGCCATCCGCTTGACGATGGCGTGGGTGCGCTCTCGCGTCGATCCGCCCGCGCCATAAGTGACCGAGACAAACCGTGGACTGACCGGAGCGAGGCGCTGGACGGAATCCCAGAGCCTGTCCTCCATCTCCGCCGTCTTGGGCGGAAAGAACTCGAACGACACAGCAGGGGTGGTCATGCCGCTAGCTCCGTCCCGCTGGACTTCCGGCTTTCTGCTTTCCACACGGTGACGGCGACGCCCTCGCCGTGCGCGGGCGCGCCAAAGCGCCGGATCGACCCCACCTGGAGATGCGCGCGCTCGGCCCATCGCGCGAATTCTACTTCCGACACGCCGAGCCGCCGATGCGCATGATCGGAGCGCAGATGCTCCAGACGGTGGGGGGCGAAATCGACCACGACAAGCTGGCCGCTCGGCTTCAGAACCCGCGCTGCCTCGATCAGCGCCCGGGCGGGATCATCCAGGAAATGCAGCACCTGATGGATGATCACCAGGCCGGCGGAACTATCGGGGTAAGGAGACGCCGTCGCGTCGCCATGCCTGACGGATGCATTGGGCAGGCCGGCCAGATTCGTGCGGGCGACCGTCAGCATCTGATGGCTGAGATCAATTCCTTCGGCGCGTCTCGACCGCTCGGCGAACAGCGCAAGCATGCGACCCGTGCCCGTCCCAAAATCGACGACCAGGTCGAACGGGCCCGGCCCGGCAGCGTCGAGCACCGCCTGTTCGATATCACCTTCGGAATAATGCAGGGCGCGCAGCGCGTCCCAGTTTTCGGCAACCCGGGAGAAATACTGCTGCGCCGCAGCGAGCCGCGCCGATCGGGTTTCCGCCAGCCGCTCCAGATCGCGCCGGATCATCGGGTCCGAGGGGTCTATCGCCGCTGTCAGCAGGTCGGTCAACTTTCGGGAGCGTCCGTCTGCGGGCAGCCGGTAAAACACCCAGGCGCCTTCCGGCAACCTTTCGACCAGGCCGGCGGCCGTCAAGAATTTCATATGACGGGAGAGCCGGGGCTGGCTTTGTCCAAGCACCTGCGCAAGTTCACCGACCGAGAGCTCGCCATGCGTCAGCAACGCCAGTATGCGGGCCCGGGTGACCTCGCCAATCGCGCGAAGCTGTTGTACCAAAAAGGTGAGATCGGTTGACGTCATATAATCATATAAACATATCCTTATGTGTTTTTTCAAGCCGTTTGCGCGATTTGTCAAAAATCCCGCCAAGATCCGGAAATTGGATGAACTCGCCCGGAGGGTGTTGATCGCCGCCGGGCCGGGCCTCATATCCCCGTCGAAACGAAAGAGACAAAGATGCCTCACGCGAACGCCGCCATCCGTGCAGCGCTTTTCCTTGCCCCGTTCCTGGCGGGCTGCGTGACGGTCACGGCGGAGAATGCGGACGATCCCTATGAGGGTTTCAACCGCCAGATGTATGCCTTCAACGATGGTCTGGATCGCGCGGTCCTGGAGCCAGTGGCGAAAGGGTACAGGGCTGTGACCAACGAGCCCGTACGCGAGGGCGTGACCAATTTCGTCAACAATCTCGGCGAGCCGGTGACATTCGCCAATGAACTGCTTCAGGGCAAGGTTCCGAACGCCGCCGGAACCGTGAGCCGCTTCGTGATCAATACCACGATCGGTCTGGCAGGCCTGTTCGATACCGCTTCCGCCTTCGGCATCCGCCGCACCGACGAGGACTTCGGACAGACGCTCGGCGTCTGGGGCGTCGATGGCGGCCCCTATCTCGTTCTCCCGTTTCTGGGGTCGAGCAACCCCCGAGATCTGACAGGCAGGGGTATCGACGTGGCGCTGAACCCTTTCTCCTACGCGGAGTTCGAAGGCGACGACACTCTCAGGATTTCCAGAACCGTACTTGGCGCCCTCTCGGGTCGTGAGCGGGCCATCGAGACGATCGACAATGTCCGCTCAACGCAGCTGGACCCGTATACGACGGTCAGGCGTTTTTATGTTCGGAACAGGGCGGCGGTGATCGGAAACTCCGAGCCGATGACCGAGAAGGTCGAAGATGTGCCTGATTATGAACTAGAGTTCTAGCCGAGACGATGTGGAGGCTGAGATGCGCGTTCTGAAAATGCTGGCGATCGGCGCAGTTCTGGCGCTAACCCCGGCGGTATGGGCTGACAAGAAATCGGAGGCGTTCGTGGCCTCCAACGCCGACAGCGTTCTCAAAGTCCTCAATGACGCATCGCTTAGCAGCAGCGAACGGAGGGTCAGATTTTCCGAGTACATGCACAAGTTCGCCTATGTCCCGGACATTGCGCGCCGCGTGCTCGGACCCGAGGGGCGCTCTCTCTCGAAGGAGGAATTCGACCGCTATTACAAGACCTTCGAGGCCTATGCGATCGCCGTCTACGAGGTGCAGCTCGACCAGTTTCGCGGCGAAGCCATCCAGGTCACCGGCTCGAAGGACGACGACGCCCGCCGCTCGACCGTATTTTCGGTGATCAAGAGCACGGACTCGGGCAAGGACATCAATGTCCAGTGGGACGTGCTGGCCTCGCAGGACGGAAAAACCTACCGGGTGCGCGATGTCGGCATCGACATCAACAATTCGGTGCTTTGGCTCGCCCAGGACCAGCAGGCCCAGTTCTCGAAATTCCTTGGCCGCAACAATGGCGATGTGGACAAGCTGATCGTCCGGATCAACCAGATGATCGCCGACATGGCCGCCCGCAAGAAATCCGGCACGGGATCGACGCTTGGAAAAGTCAGCCGGGGCGGCGCCCGGCCCGGCTGACGCGCCTGCCGGCTATAGGTCGCGGACAGCTGAAACGTTACTGTTTTTTCATTGAGACGACTGCGGCGCGTCGTCGACGGCGTTCGCGCCTTGAGGTAATTGCGGTTACGAGGCCGTTCCAACCGGCGGCCCCCAGGGAGCTAAATATGATCCGCAAAATCCTCCTCGCCGCCGCCGTGGCCGCCGCGACCCTGTCGCCGGCCGCTTTCGCCGAAGACGCCAAGTTCAACACCAAGACAACGCTGCTGAGCGCCATTTGGGAAAACCCGGAAGCCAAGGCCGCCTTCACCAAGGCGTTCCCGGAAGTCGCCGTCAACCCGCAGCTCGAGCAGGGCATGGGTCTGTCGCTGACCGAAATCGCCGGCTATGTTCCCGACCAGATGACGCCGGAAAAACTGGCTGAACTCGAAGTCGAACTCGCCAAGATCAAGTAGGCCTTGATCCACGGCCGAAAATGAGCGGCGCGGCCTTCGGGTCGCGCCGTTTTCGTTTTAGCTCATGCGACGGCGCGGTTCATCGACCTTCCATACCAGGATGACCAGGGCGACGGCGACGCTTACCAGCGTTGCCGCGAATGCGGCTTGATAGCTCCAGACGACCGCGATCACTCCGCCCAGCAGCGGGGCAAGCGCGCCCATCACCCCCTCGGCGGTGTTCGACAGCGCCATGCGCATCGGCACGTCGTGACGGTGGCCAAACTCCATGACGATGTTGGTCGTCGACATCAGGTAGGCGGACTGCGCGGCGCCGATACCGAAAAAGGCCAGAATGATCGCGGGGAAAGACCCCGCCGCCATCAACAGCGCCACCGCCGCGAGGTTCAGCGCCAGCGAGATGATGAAGGTCGATCGGAAGCCGCCGCGATCTGACAGATAACCCCAGACAAGATTCATGACTGTGTCCGCACCCATGTAGGCGAAGGACAGGATGGCCAGCGTCTTGCCGAACTCCACCGGATCATTGCTCGCCGAAACGCCCAGGACGGAAGCTGCGTAAAGAAAGAAGAAGGGCTGACCGATGCGCGAGCCCATTGCGAGGGTGCGCGCAACCAGAAACCAGGCGAATCCCTTGTCGTCGCGGATAAGGGAGGGAAAATCCTTCAGGCGTTCGCGAAAGGTGACGCGCGCCCGAACGGTGGGCGGCTGTGGCTCGCGCATCATCAGGTTGAGCGCGACCAACCCAAGGCTGGTCAGAACGAAGGCGATAAAAAACGTCGTTGCATAGCCATTGCCGAGGACGTGGCTGGCGATCAGCCAGTTGCCGGCGAAGTAGGACAGCGAGGCGGCGATAAGGCCGCCGGTCAGATTTCGCCACGCCTGCAGCCGGCCGCGCAGGCGCGTCGGGATGACCTTGGCCAGCAGGAACTGGAAGGCTACGCGCTGGGGTCCCTGAAAGAGACCGAGCAGGAAGAGGAACACCAGCGCCAGAACGAGGGCCGGCGTCCCCGTCAGCAGCCAGCCCGAAAGGGCGAGGCCAAGGATCTGGAGTCGCATGGCGGAGCCAAGGGCAACCGAGATGGGCAGGATATTCTTGCGGTGCTCCATCTGCGCCGCCCCGAAAATGGGAGAGACGATGCCGCCAAGCTGTTGAAGGGAGAGGCCAAGACCGACCCAGACGTCCGAGCCAGACAGGGAATGGAGATAGGCCGGCACGAAGGTCGGCGTATTGACCAGTCGGAAGCCGGTCATGCCCAACATGCCGTGAATGTAGTGGGCGGCGTAGTTGCGCGGCAGGTTTTCCTCGACGAAACGGACATAGGCGGCGTCGGCCGCAGCGTCTGGTTGAGCTTCTGTGATCTTGTCCAGGGCCCAAAGTCTCCGCTGCCGCAATCCGACCGGCAGGCGACCCGTACGCCCATCGGTTTGAGGAGCACGATCATTCTGAGTGACGCCGCGCCAAACAATCGTGCGCCATGCCGGAGCCTCGCGCCAGACATTGGCTTTCGGACCATTCAATTCTAGGGTTCGCCCCAAGCCGACGCGGAAACAAAACCGCCGGAAACCTGTGGGAGAAACGCAAGATGCAGATCGGGTCAGGCCAGACGCGCAAAAGCCTGAGGGTGTTCGGACCTGGCGCCAAGGCCCCGCTGCTGGCATTGGCCCTGGCGATGGCCCTGGCGGGTTGCGCTTCGGCGCCGGCCGCGACCGTCGCTGTTGCGAGGCCTGTATCGACGACGGCGTCGGCCTTGTCGACAGCGCCGATCACGAAGGGCCAGAAAATCGTGATGGCGACGCACTCCTTCAACGTCTTCGTCGGCCCGCGTGGGCCCAATGCTAGAAATCCGGACGCACCGGCATCGCCCGGCCCGCTCGCGGCGCTCGCGGCGGAGCGCGGGAAAGCAGGTCATGACACCCTCGCCGTCCAGATGATCGGCGGATCGACGCCGATGCAGCACTGGAACCAAGGCGATGGAGACGACGCCCGGAACATCGCCAAGGCCGCGCTCGTCAAGGGAAGCATCGACGTCTTGACCATGTCGCCCAACGCCACCATGCCCGAGCCGGGCATCGACCTTTTTGGCGATCTTGTCATCAAGTCCAACCCCAACGCCCGCATCATGGTGCAGAATTCATGGTCGGCCTGGGACGGCAAGGGATCGACCAAGAGCGTGGGCGGCTCCGGCGCGCCCGCAGGCGTTACCAACGAAGACCATGACAAGGCGACGCTGGCGGAAATCGAAGGGTGGATCGCCGACCTCGACGCCGCGAACGGCTATCTGACGCGCATGCGCGCGCAGCTTCGCGGCGTCAACCAACGCGCCGGGCGGGAGATCGCCTATGTCGTGCCGTCGGCGACGTCCGTCTATACGCTCCGCAAGGAAATCATCCAGGGCGCGGTGCCGGGGGTCGCGAAACAGTCCGGGATATTCCGCGACGCCATGGGTCATCCCAGCCAGCCGCTCGCCAACGTCGTCACCTACACCTGGTACGCGGCGATGTATCGCGAGAGCCCTGTCGGCCTGAAGGCGCTCATCGACGCCAGCGATCCGACCTCGGCGGCGCGCGAACGCCTGCTGCAGCAGATCGCCTGGAATGCCGTAGTAGCCGAACCGATGAGCGGCGTGACGGGAAAGCCGGTGCAGGTAGGAGGCTAAACCTCGGCTGAGGCGGCGCCGTCGATTCCCGGACGGATGACGCCGCCGAAGTAGATCGCAGCAGGCGCAGGGCCTGATTGTTTACACGCGCCGGGCACCAAGGCGACCATGACGGCCAGCGTGCTGCAAATCGACATGACAGACGTCCCCTGCTCAGATGCGGGGAGGTTATGACGGTGCGTTGTCAAAGGGAAAGGGGAGGCTGGCGGAAGGCTGATCTAAACTGCGGCTTCCGCGGATTTCTTGGCGATCTCGCGCTTTACTTTCAGCATCTTCGGCGAAAGCTCGATATCCTTGGCCTTGACCAGGAAAGCGTCGAGGCCGCCGCGCTTGTCGATGGTGCGCAGGGCGTTCGTGGAAATGCGGGCGGCGAAGGAACGGCCAAGCGAGTCGGAGTGCACCGTGACATCGACAAGGTTCGGCAGGAAACGCCGCTTGGTCTTGATGTTCGAGTGGCTGACCTTGTGGCCGACCATGGGCTTGAGGCCGGTCAGCTCGCACATGCGCGACATCGTCGCTACTCCTGAAAATTCTCGAAACCGTCCCTTCCCGCATAGCGAGGGTGGCGGCCATCCTGAAAGCGAAGGGGGTGGATAGGGGCCGGGGTCGGGGGTGTCAAGGGCAAGCGCCAAGCGCGGGCGCGCCCGTCCCATTGCACGAAACACGCCTTGTCTCGTCGCCAAGCCGCTGGGTTTGGGCGGTCTGATCCGAACCAAGGAAAACGACGTCGGTCGTCCGATGTTCGTTGAGTACGATGACGCCGCAGAGGAAGGCGCCAATGGTTGGCAATCGTTGATGCGGATTGCAGGCGACTTGCCCGACGAAAGCTGACCTTCGACTGCGCCTTAGACTAGCAGAGCGAGCAGCAAGCCGTTAGACCGGCGCATCGATTATCCGCCGAGCGAGGAGCGCCATTCTGGCCGCCCCCAAGGACAGAGTCCGGGCAATTCTTGGCCCCACCAACACCGGCAAGACCCACCTTGCCGTCGAACGCCTGCTCGCGCACGGGACCGGAATGATCGGCCTGCCGCTGCGTCTGCTGGCTCGGGAAATCTACGACCGGATGGTGCGGGAGAAAGGCGCGAAGGCGTGCGCGCTGATTACCGGCGAGGAGCGCATCCGGCCCGAAGGCGCGCGCTATTTTTCCTGCACGGTGGAGGCGATGCCGGTTTCCGAAGGGGCCGAATTCATGGCCATCGACGAAATCCAGCTGGCGGAAGATCCGGACCGGGGACACGTCTTCACCGACCGCATCCTGCACGCGCGCGGCGCTCACGAAACCCTGCTGCTGGGCGCCGACACCATGCGGCCGGCCTTGCACGCCCTGGATCTCGACATCGACGCCGAACGGCGCGAGCGGTTCTCGAAGCTCAGCTATTCGGGACCGATCAAGATCACGAAACTGCCCAAGCGCTCGGCCGTCGTCGCCTTCTCCGCCGAGGAGGTCTACGCCATCGCGGAACTTCTAAAGCGTCAGCGCGGCGGCTGCGCGGTGATCATGGGCGCCCTCAGCCCGCGGACGCGGAACGCCCAGGTCGGGCTCTACCAGTCCGGCGAGGTCGATTACATCGTCGCAACCGATGCAATCGGCATGGGGCTCAACCTCGACGTCGGCCACATCGCATTCGCCAGCCGTCGCAAATTTGACGGCCATCGCCGCCGCGACCTGCGTGCCGACGAGGCCGCGCAGATTGCCGGCCGCGCCGGGCGTTTTCGCGACGACGGCACATTCGGCGAGACCGGCGACTGCGCCCCCTTCGAACCCGAAATGGTCGAGCGCATCACGGACCACCATTTCGATCCGGTCCAGACGCTGAACTGGCGCAACCACGACCTCGATTTCAGCCGCCTCGACCAGCTGGTCGCCTCGCTGCGGCGGCCGACCTCGCATCGCGTGCTGCGTCGGGCGCCCGATGCGCTGGACGAGATGACGCTGGCTGCGCTGGCGCAGGACGATGACATCCGCAGGGCGGTGCGGTCGGCAGCCCATGTAAGACGGCTGTGGGACCTCTGCACCCTGCCGGACTTTCGCAAGTCCGGCGCGGACGCCCACCTCAAAATGGTGGGCTCTCTGATCGAGAAACTGATCGAGCCGGACGCCCGCATCAAGGACGGCTGGATGCATGCGCAGGTCGAACGGCTCGACCATGTCGAGGGCGATATCGACACCCTGCAGCAGCGCCTCGCCGCAATTCGCACCTGGACATACGCGGCCAATCGGCCGGATTGGCTCGAGAATGGCGAGACCTGGCGGAAACGGACGCGAGAGATCGAGGACAAATTGTCGGACGCGCTGCACGAGCGGTTGATGCAGCGTTTCGTCGATCGGCGGACATCGGCGCTGTTGCGGACGCTCAACTCGGAGGAAGACATTCCCGCCGAGGTCGATGCGGCGGGTCGCGTCGTTGTCAGCGGACATGATATCGGACGCCTCGAAGGATTGAAGTTCAACGCGGACGTCCCGGCCGCTGCCGGGCAGAGCCTCGAGGGGCGCGCGCTGCGCAATGCGGCGCTGCGGGCCCTGCGTCCCGTGATCCAGCAAAAACTGCGGGCAATCTCGGAGGCGGGCGATGGCGACTTCGCGCTTCTCCACGGCAGCGCTGAGATTCTGTTTGGCGGAGCGGCGATCGCACGTCTCGTCCGGGGGGCGGACTGGCTTGTCCCGCGCGGCGAACTGATCGGCGCCGAGGACGCTCTCCCGGTGTTGAGGGAGCGGGCGAGCAGCAGGGTGTCCGTCTGGCTGGAGGATCATGCGCGGACGACGCTGGCGCCCTTGTTCAACCTGCGCGACGCCCTCTCGGGAACCGGGCTTTCTGGCCTCGCGCGCGGCGTCGCCTTCCAGCTGGCCGAGGCCGGAGCGGCGCTTGATCGACGCGGCGCGCGGCCGGGCGTCGGACCGACGCCGGCGCTTGGCGCGCCGGAGCGCGAAGCCCTGGGCGCCTGCGGCGTCCGGACAGGCCGTGTCACGGCTTGGCTGCCTGCCCTTCTCAAGCCCGCCGCCTCGCGACTGAGTCTCACTCTGCGTTCGGTTTATGCGGGGCTTTCCGCCCGTGACGCCCCCTCGTCTGCATCGTTTCCGGTTGCACGCGACGACTGGCCGGACGTTATGCTGGGAGCGGCCGGCTATATCCGCCTTGGCCCAAGGGCGGTTCGTGCTGACATGGCGGAGCGCCTGTCGTCGGCGCTGGGGCAGGCTCGCAAGGCGGCAGGCGTGTCGGCGTTCGCGGCGGCGCCTGAACTCGCGGCCTTGATCGGCTGTCCCGCCGCCGAATTTCCCGGCGTGCTTGCGGCCCTGGGATTGAGGCCCGCACGACGCGATCCTGCGAGCGGCGCCGTGCTGTTGTGGCGCTTCACGTCCCAGAAGACCGAGGACCGAAGGGCGAACGAGGCGCTGGCGGAGGCGGCCGCGAGCAGCCCGTTCGCCGCTCTCGCCGGCCTTGGCGCGGCGCCTGCACAACCGCCAAGGCGGCGGCGCCCCAGGGCGGCGGCCGTATGACCCCCGATGGCGGCGACGAGCCGCGCATGCGCGTCGATGTCTGGCTGTGGCGAGCGCGTTTCTGCAAGACCCGTTCGACCGCGAGCCACATGATCGAGCGGTCGGGCTTGCGCATCGAGCGCGCGGGCCAGGTGCGCCGCATCGACAAGCCGTCGGTCACTGTTGCGCCTGGCGACCTGCTCAGCTTTGCATCGGCCTCCGGTCCAGCCGTCGTTCGAGTTCTGTGTCTGCCCCGGCGCAGGGAATCGGCCGCAGAAGCGGCTCTATGCTTCCAAGCCGTGGCGCATGAACCACCGGATCGGCGGCGGCAGGCAAGCGCCGTTAGCTGAGAAACCTGCGACGGACGGGACGCTGGAACATTGTTTTGGGACTTTGGGGCAAATGAGCCTGTCCGCCTCCAAAAGGATGCATTTGAAGGCAGGCTGATCCAGCGCCCTGCCCGCCGCCGCCGCCGATCTGGCCAAACCGAGGGAGATACAAGCGGATGCTCGCCTCGAACCTGATCGACGGGCTCAAGCGATTGCCGGACCTGCGGGCGGCGATCGAAGCGCTCGGCCTGTTCCTGCTGGTGATCGGCGCGGGCGTCTGGGCGGTCTATTCCGGCGTCCTTGTCCTGAAGCCCATCGAAAGTTCGCAGGAATTGTTGTTGATCTCGGTGGTCGCATTCGTGATGCCGGCGCTCGGCGAGGAACTGCTTTTCAGGGGCTGGGTACGAAGAGGGGCGCCGATCGGGGCCGTCCTTTCGCTCCTGATGTTCATCCTCTGGCATCCCGTGCAGTACATGGCCGGCTCGCCCTTCGCCCGTCCGGAATTCATGGACGCCGGCTTTCTTTCGCTCGTGTCGTGGCTGGGCCTCGCATGCACGCTGAGCCGGATCCGTTCGGGATCGATCTGGCCGGGCGTGGTCATCCATTGGGGCGCCGCGGTGATATGGAAAGCGCTTTTTGCCGGCTGACTCACGAACGCTGGAAGGTTCAGCGCGTCTGCACATGCGGTTGAATTGACAACGGGGCGCGTCGGCCGCATGTCGCCCGCTCAACCTGAGCCGATCAAACAATGACCTATATCGTCACCGACGCGTGCATCCGCTGCAAGTACATGGACTGCGTGGAAGTCTGTCCCGTCGACTGCTTCTACGAGGGGGAGAACATGCTTGTCATCCACCCCGAGGAGTGCATCGACTGCGGCGTCTGCCAGCCGGAATGCCCGGTCGAGGCGATCGTGCCGGACACCGAAGACGACGCCGACGGCAAATGGCTCAAGCTGAACTCGGAGTTCGCCAAGGCCTGGCCCAATATCACGCTGAAAGGCCCGCCGCCGGCCGACGCCGATGACTACGCCCAGGTCAAGGGAAAGCTGAACCTGCTGTTTTCGCCAAAGCCGGGATCCGGGACGTAAACCCGGGACCAGAGGCTGCGGCATGACGCCCTCTTTTGAGTCGCTTATGTGACAACGGCTTGAAATTTCTTACAATTGTGATAATGCTTGGGTTCGCCGACGGGCGAGAGCATTACGTCACAGGTCAGCACAATCCGGCCGCACACGAGCCGTGAGCGGGTGGATTTCTTGACTGTGCGTGCGAGTAAGAGGGTAACTGAAGCATGTCTAAAAAACAGCCGCCGAAAATCGCCGAAGGCGCCTACAGCATCGGCCAGCATGTGGTTTATCCTGCGCATGGCGTGGGCCGCGTCACGGGCGTCGAGACTCAGCAGGTCGCCGGAATGAGCCTGGAAGTCTATGTCGTGGCTTTCGAACAGGACAAGCTGATCCTGCGGGTTCCGACCGCAAAGGCGACTTCTTCGGGAATGCGCCCCCTGGCGTCCGCCCGGATAGTCGGCGACGCGTTGAAAACGCTCGGCGGGCGGGCCCGGATCAAGCGCACGATGTGGTCGCGCCGAGCGCAGGAATATGAGGCGAAAATCAATTCGGGCAATCTGATCTCGATCGCCGAGGTGGTTCGTGACCTGCACCGGGCCGAGGACCAACCGGACCAGTCCTATTCGGAGCGCCAGCTGTATGAATCGGCGCTTGATCGCATGGCGCGCGAACTCGCCGCTGTCGAGAACATCAAGCATGCCGAGGCGGTCGAGAAATTGTCGAAGTCGCTTGCCAAACGCGCAGCCTGAATTAAGCTGCCTTGACGAATACCAAGAGGCGCCTTTCGGGGCGCCTCTTTTTTATTTCCTGTTAGTGCGGAACCGGGTTTCGTCAACCGTGTTCATGGACTCACTGGGCCACCTGATCAGGCGTTCCGGTCGCGAATTGCGCCCCCTCCACGAGGCGGCTCGCGAGGATCCGAAGCGCACGGAGACGATCATGGCCTCCACCGACATGCACGCTCAGGCGGCGGATCGCCGGTTCGTCAAGCAGGCCATGACCGCCCCGCTGCTGGAGCGAGAACACGAGCACAATCTGGCCGCCCGCTGGCGCGACCATGGCGACCAGCGCGCTCTGCACGAATTGACGACGGCCTACATGCGGTTGGTTATTTCGATGGCGGCGCGATTCCGCAATTACGGCCTGCCCATGTCTGACCTTATTCAGGAAGGCAATGTCGGTCTGATGCAGGCGGCTGCGCGTTTTGAACCCGAACGCGAAGTGCGGTTTTCCACCTATGCGGCGTGGTGGATCAGGTCGTGCATCCAGGATTACATCCTGCGCAACTGGTCGATCGTCCGCACCGGGACGACCGCCGCACAAAAATCGCTGTTTTTCAACCTCCGCCGCCTGCGGGCCCTGCTGCGTGACACCAGCGACGGCTATATGAGCCCGGAAAGCCGGTCCTATGTGGCCAAGGCGCTCAGGGTGGACGAATCAGACGTCGAGCACATGGCCTCGCGCCTGTCGGCTTCGGACCGCTCGCTGAATGCGCCGATGAGCGAGGCTGGCGACGCCGAATGGCAGGACATGCTGCAGGACGACACCGCTCTGCCGGAAGATGGCGCGATGAACGAACGCGACCGGGCGACCCGGTCTGTCTGGTTGCGCGAGGCGCTGGAAGAGTTGAGCGAGCGCGAATTGACGATCATTCGCGAACGCCGGCTGGTCGAGGACGGCGTCACGTTGGAAACCCTGGGCCAGAAGCTTGGCGTTTCAAAGGAGCGCGTCCGCCAGATCGAGCACCAGGCGCTTCGGAAACTTCGCTCGTCGCTGACGCGGATCGTCGGCGATCCCGAGGCGTCGGGGCTCATTCCGTCGACCTGAAGACCGCCAAGGCACGCGTTCTATTTGAGCGCATCAAGCGTCCGAAGCGGGAGTTTCTACTTGCGCCCAATGGGTGATGCGGATCTGGGGTTGCCCGGCCCGGGTGTCGATTCGTCCCCGAACGCGCACAGGACGTCCCACGCGGAAGTCCAGGACGGAGTCTGGCGGACCGAGGCGCTCGCCCAGATCCACGGCTATTTCCAGGCCCCTCATCCTGGCGACGCCGTCTCCGGGTATGTTCGCAAGAGCGGCCAGCACGCCTTCGACGAGAGCGAAGTAAGGCGCATCGGCAAGGTCTCCAGGTGACCGGACGCGATAATCCGGCAGTGCCCAGAGCCCCTTGCCCGCCTTGCGGGCTTCCTGCTCCAGATCCAGAAGCTGGCGGGCTCGCCGTGCGTTGTCGGGATAGGTTCGCACACGCGCTGCACCCTGCCGGACCATGTATCCGTTGAGCCAGACAGCGCCGCCGGTCTCATCACTCGCGATGACATGCGCCAGGGCGCGGTCGTACCGATCGCGGCTGAGGCCGCCATAGAACAGCCTCGCCATGCGGCCGACACAGGCGGCTTCGAGCGCCGCCCTCGATTCCTCCGCGAACGGCGCCGAAGGGCGTTCCCGATATCCCAGGCTCGGCGCTTCGATCTCCACAAGGCGGACGCGCTGGCCTGTGTCGAGCGCCAGCAGATCGCCGTCCGAGACGCGGGCGACCCGCCCCTGCTCACCCGGGCTGAGGTCCGGCGCCTCTCCACAGCCCGCCGCAAATGCGACAAAACCCAGTCCGACGCCTCGACGGGTCGGGCCGCGCTCCAGAGGGCGGTCGTCGTTGCGAGACTGAAAAGTATTCACCGGCGACCCCAAAACCCATCGACAATAGGAAATGGGCTGGGAATCGCAAATCCGCATCGAGGCGGGCATTTGCATGCTTGGCGGGCCAGCGGATTTGGAGGCATAAACAGGCGACGATCCCGTAGCTCAGCAGGATAGAGCAACGGTTTCCTAAACCGTAGGCCACGTGTTCGAATCACGTCGGGATCGCCAACAAAAACAACGTGTTCGTTTCTGAGAGTGCTGTTGTTAGACACGGGATTTGCACGAACTCCGGTCCTTGCACCCGCAGATGTTGCCAAGACGAATGCAGTCTCGCCGGTCACAGCGCGCCGCTATCGGGCCTTCGGTGGCCACAAAACGGCTGCTGCCGCGCACAACAAACTGCCCATGGGGATTTTCCTATTGTCAGGGTTTATAAGCCGCTAGAGCCAAATTTCGAGCTTCCAGCGTTATTGCTCGTTAGCCTTCGCCGTTCGGCAGTAGGGTGGCCGTTTTGGCTGGGATCTTGGCCGGGCTTGATTGAGTGGCTTATGGAGGTGAGCTGCTGGGTCGCCTTGGCGACGGCGGCCCTCCGCGCAACGCGACTTACCTTGCGGCCTCTGCAAGTTCGGGGATGCCGGTGAGGAAGCTTGCGAGCAAGGCGTCGGAGTTGGCGAGCGAAGTTCGGGACTGCTGCGGCCGGACTTGTGACTGTTGAGGCGGCAGGTTCGGGAAGTCCCGCTATGAGCAGTGATCACATTTGGAGTTGTTAAGAATTCGCCGAGCTTGGGGCTGGGCTATCCCCACTTTTGAAAGTGGCATTTCCTATTCTGAGTATTCTTCCTTGTGTCTGATTCTATGAGTCTTCTTATGTTGGCAGATTTTGCCGATCCGTAGATGCAAATGTTGCATGTCTTGATGCGCAAAATTTGCCGATCTAGCCGCGCAGCTGGCGAGGGTGTGGATAAACCCGCTGCGGCGGAGCGGAGGGGGAATGGGTTGCTCTATTAGACCTCGGGGTCGTTCGCCCGGCACTGCTGAGTTTGTAGAGGTTTGAGCGGCCGAGCCCGCGTCGGGTGACGCTCAGCAGTTCGACCGTCTCCAGCTCCTTGATGTAGGTTCCGATGGAGCGGAGGCTGACGCGCATATCTTCGGCAAGTGTGTCTTGGCCGGGGAAGCAGAAATCGTTCTGCCAAGCGTAACTGAGAAGCATTGTGTAGGCGAGTTTGGCTCCAGGGGAAATATCGAACTCCCTGAGAACGTAGTTCGGCACCTGTGTAAATCCGCGCTGCGAAATGGCGTCAAAACCTTCGAGGATGATGTTTCGATCCGGCATGAGGTCGCCGATGTGTTTTGCGCCGTCGATTGAAGACATGCCCGAATTATACACCCCTGCTGAGGATCGCGGGTTCGGCGTCAAGGCTCGGCGGGGGATAGCCTGTCCGACGTCGGACACCCCGGCGCGGTCTCCCCGGTACAGCCATCTTTTTGTTCGGCTTGAAGCGCTCATCTTTTCGCCCCGGCTCGCCAGTGTTCAAGGCCGGTCGTGCGGAGGGCGGGTCAAGGACGCGCGCAGGCGCGCCCGGAGGGCTTGTCCTTGACGCGCCCGAGCACGCCGGCAGGGTCAAGCGGCCGGGAAGCGTTTAGTCTGCGGCCGTATCGGATAGCAGCAATTCGAGCAGGGACAGCAGACGTTCGGTCGTCGCTTCAATTTCGGCGTGATGCGCGCGGGCGGACAGCGGGAGATGATCGAGGGCGGTCTTGAATTGTCTGCCGGCGCGGAGGGCTGCGGTGATTTTGGCGGCCGGCGTGGTTGAGGCAAAACTTTTCGCTTCGCGCACAGTCCGAATTGACGGTGGCCTTGATCCGAAAGAGCGCCAGAGTTTGAGCTGGGCGTCTTCATCGCCGGCTTGGGCGAGTTCGATGAGAGTGGATTTGGGTGTCTTTGCGGTTCGAGCTTCAGCCTGGATTTGTGGCGCGAGTGTTTTGAGGGTCAGAAGCTGATTGATGGTGACGCGGGATTTGCCAAGGACGCGGGCGGCGTCGGCTTGGGTGTAGGCGTGCTTTTCAATGAGGCGGGCGACTGCATCCGCTTCGTCCATGGGCGATAGGTCTTCGCGCTGGATGTTTTCAATGAGCGCGAGTTCATCGACATTTCCGTCAGAGATGATGGCCGGAATGCTCTTCCGATCAAGCAGGCCGTAGGCGCGAAAGCGGCGCTCGCCGGCAATGACCATGTAATGATCGCGATCGAGGGCCTTTACGGTGATGGGGTGGATGAGCCCGCTCTCGGCGATCGACGCGGCGAGTTCCTGGAGTTTGGCGAGGTCGAAATCGCGGCGTGGCTGATCAGGGTTTGGGATAATCCGCGCGAGGTCGATTTCAACAATGCGCGGTAAGTCCGCCGACGCGCCAAAGAAGATGTCGGTCGGCAGGATGTTCGAACGGGCTTTAGATGTGTCAGTCATGGGAAGGTTTGTGATCGACGATGCGTTGGTAATTTTGGACGCCCGGCGTCTCCGGCCACAGTTCGAGCGCGGAGCGACCTTCAGCGGCGGCCTTATCAAAGGCGGTCGCGTGATGAATCGGCTCGAAAACATGGATGGCGCGCGGCGCGAGCATGGCGGTGAGTTCCGCCAGGACTTCGCGGTCATGGATGTTGCGGGGATGGAACAAGGTCGGCAACACGCCGAGAATCTGGAGACCGGGATTGGCCTTACGGCGGATGTTGTCGATGGTCGTGAGAAGAAGTGCGAACCCCATGATCGAAAGGTAGTCGGTTTTGGTGGGGATCAGGACTTCCGAAGCGGCGGAGAGGCCGTTGACAGTCAGCAGACCAAGCGTCGGCGGGCAGTCGATGACGATCACGTCATAGGGATCGGACAAGTCTGCAAGCAAGTCGCGCAGAACATGAGCGGCGCCGAGCGGGTTCATCATCTCGTTTTCGGCGGCGGAGAGGCTGATGCTGGCGGGGACAAGGTCGGGACGGCCTTCGCCAAGACGGACGACCATCCCATTTAAGTCGTGGCCCTTGACCAGCGCGAAGTAGATGGTCTGGTTTTGGGCTTCGAGTTCGCCAATGCGTTTGGGATCAAGCCCAAGGGAAATCGATAGGCTGGCTTGCGGATCTAGGTCGATAGCGAGGACGTGGCTGCCCTGAGAGACAAAGGCGTGGGCGAGATTGACGGTGGTCGTCGTCTTGCCGACACCCCCCTTCTGGTTGGCGACGGCGATGATGCGCGCGTGCATATGCCGTTAGTCTATCACATGGCGGCTTGGACGCCGGACGATGTGGAGAGCAGGAGCCGGCGAGCGGCGGGAATTCGGGGCATGTCGGCCGTGCCGATCATTGCCTTCGAGGGTCGTTGGCCAGAAGTTGCCCATTATAAAAGCAACGAAATCTCTGAGCGAGTGGCAGTCGAGGCGGAACGCTTCTTGAACAGTGTGGTGTCAGGCCCGGGATGAGGCGCAAGAACAGGCAGCGCCGCTGCGAAGCCTGCTTGAACGCGAATGGCTGCGTCCAGCTATGATCACTTCGCGCCGCGTTGCCGGCGCCAAAAGTTAGGTTGCGGCCGTAATAACCGTTTGGAGTCTTGTTTCGAGGTCGCCTGCAACGAATGGCTTCGGCAACATCGGGCTGCCGACCCACTCGCCACTCAAGCCACGCGAACCGTATCCTGAGAGAAAGACGAACGGGATGCCGCGTGATTTGAGCTCATGCGCGACGGGATAGATTTCTTCGCCCGCAACATTGATATCAAGCAAGGCGAGATCGAACGATTCTGTTGCGACCAATTGGAGCGCATTGGCAACACGTGAGGCGGGGCCTACGATTGTGTGTCCAAGTGCGTCGAGGCAATCCTCAATGAAGAACGCGATCATCATCTCATCTTCAACAACAAGAATACGGAGCGACCGTCCGGTCATGGCGCCGCCTCGATCGAGGCGAGCGGCGCTTCGAGAATGAAGCGTACGCCAGCGCTCTCGAAGCGGAGCTCCGCAGTGCCATTGAGCTGGTGGGCCAAGCCACGTTCAATCAGGCGAGAGCCCAGGCCGCGACGCTTGGGCGTTGTCACGGCCGGGCCGTTGCTTTCACGCCATTCCAGGTGGAGGCGGCGTTCGCCACCCCCGTTCTCAACCCCCCACTTAACCTGGACCCGCCCGGCTGGAACTGAAAACCCGCCGTACTTCGCCGCGTTAGTCGCCAGTTCGTGGAAAGCCATGCCCAAAGCCAGCGACGCACCGGGGGTGAGCTTGACGTTCGGACCTTCGATGGCGACGCGATCAGCGCCGTTGGTATAGGGTGCGGTCTCTGCAAGCAGTACGTCGTGCAAAGGCGATCCCCTCCAATCGCCGTCGGAGAGCAGATTGTGGGTTCGCGACAGGGCGGCGAGCCGCTTTTGAAATGCGTCGCGAAACGCTTGCGGATCCGGCTCGTCGCTCAAGGTCTGCGACGCGATCGACTGCACCGTCGCCAGCGTGTTCTTGACGCGATGATTCAGCTCCAGCAGCAGCAACGCCTGGCGCTCTTTCGCGCGCACCCGCTCGGTGATGTTGCGCACGATCAGCGAGGCGCCGGTGATTGCGCCAGCCCCGTCCTTGACCGGCGAAATGCTGACCGAAACATCGACAAGGCCGGCATCACGGCGCTGGCCCATCGTATCGTAGTTTTCCACCCGCTCGCCGCGGTTGATCCGCGTGCGACGGTCAAGCTCTCCTGACCGCAGGTCCGCCGGCACAATCAGCTCCACGTGTCGACCGGTCGCATGCGCGTTGGCATAGCCGCAAAGCGCTTCCGCACCGGCATTCCAGGACAGGATAACGCCCTTGGAATCGAGACCTATGATGGCGTCGCCCGAAGACACCACCATTTCCGATCGCAATAGCCGCTCGGCGTCGAGCTGTTTGCGGTCGGTAACGTCCAGGAAGGTGACGACGACGCCATCAATGACATTGTCGAGCCGCCGACAAGGCCTAATGCGCATGATGAATACCCGCCCTGCGGACGTAGCCACTTCACGCTCGACCATCATCAGCGTCCGCAGAACCTCGGCTACATCGTGGGCGAGATCGCCATACTCGAAGCGGGGGGCGATCTCGGTGACGGGGCGCTGATAATCACTCTCGCGCAGATGGAAAAGGCCAGTCATCGCCGGGGTGAAATTGGTCACACGCAGCTGCGAGTCGAGGAAAAGCGTGGCGATCTCCGTGCTGTCGAGGAAATTCTTCAGATCGCTGTTGAGCCGCAAAAGTGTGTCGTTCTTGGCGTTCAGCTCGGCATTGACGGTCTGCAGCTCTTCATTGATCGACTGCATCTCCTCTTTGGAGGTTTCGAGCTCCTCGTTGGTCGATTGCAACTCCTCGTTGACTGATTGGTATTCCTCGTTCGCTGATTTCATCTCCTCGTTGTTGACTTCCAATTCATCGACACTGGCTTGAAGGCGCTCGCGCGTCAGCGCCAGCTCCTGCTCAAGGTCTTGAACGCCTTCGTGGCTGGACGCCGACGCCAGTGGCGCAAGGCCGCGATCGAGGAACGCAAGCACACAAAAACCAGACTCGCCTCCACCGACCGGCTCGGCGAGAAGATCGATCATGTGAGTGGCGCCGTCGATCTCGACAGAGATGTTTTTTTGCACGGCCGACTGGCGGCCGCGCACTGCTTTTTGAAGCGCGGCGCGCGCGGGGGGCCTAAGCGGTCGTTGTAGAAGAGCGAAGAGATCGAGGCTAGCGGCGCCTGGCGAAGGCCCGAGGTATTTCGCCACGTGGGTCGAAAACCGCACAACTTCGTTGCGGGCATCGACCACGATATAAGCCGGAAAGTGTCTTTCCATGGTCCGGCGGGTATCGATGTCGAGGCGATCTTCTGGGGTCGCGGCGGACCTTGCGGCAATTTGACCGGAAGCTACCTTAGCGGTCGCGTAGGGCAGATTGGGCAGCGAAGCTAATACATTTTCTCTCCGTCGGAATATGCGATTCTTCTTATCAACGATCGAGAAGGTTTTGTTCTGCCGCGCGAGGCTTTCGGAAAGGCCCAAGAAGAGATATCCTCCCGGTCGCAGCGCGTACTCGAAGACGCCCATCAAGCGGTCCTGCGCCGGTGGCTGTAGATAGATCAGCAGGTTGCGACAAACAATCAGATCTAGCTTCGAGAAAGGCGGATCCTTGATGGCGTTGTGAACCGAGAACACACAGAGTTCGCGCAGCTGCTTGGCGGGGCACCATCTGTCATTGTCTTGGACGAACCATTTTTCGCGTCGCGCCGGCGAAACGCCTTCGAGTTGATCAAGGCGATATCGCCCGGCGCGGGCGTGGACTATCGCCTCTTCGTCGATGTCGGTGGCGAATATTTGGAGTATAGGTGCGCCGTCTTTGCCCGCGAGCTGCTCTTTGAGCAGGATTGCGATCGAGTAGACTTCTTCACCCGTAGCGCAGCCCGACACCCAAATCCGAATCTTATCATTGGCGCCCTTGTCGGCGACGATTTGAGGCAGCGCTTGGGCTACCAGCGCCGCGAATGCTTCGGGATCGCGAAAGAAATCGGTCACGCTGATAAGAAAT
This sequence comes from Alphaproteobacteria bacterium, assembly GCA_034439955.1. GTDB lineage: Bacteria > Pseudomonadota > Alphaproteobacteria > Caulobacterales > Hyphomonadaceae > UBA7672. The sequence goes on along the minus strand of JAWXBJ010000017.1, from coordinate 4,756 downwards.
TCCTGGAACAACGATCTGACCTCACGCGGCTCCTTGCGCAAATAATTGACATAGTCGTCCATCGTCTCAGCACGCGCCCCCTGCATCCGGCGCTGGATGCGGCGCATCAGCGTCTTGTCCTTATACTCACTGAAGTCGTGCCCAACCACGCTGCGCACAATCCGACAAATTTTGGCGAGGCTGTCGGCATCGCCGGCAAGCACGCCGCCGGCCCCGATGCGGTCGCGCAAGGCTATGAGGTAGCGGGCGTAGTCCAGCAACTTTTCTGGCATCTGCTCGACGGGCAGAACGTCATCGACGCGGCCAGTGGCGGCGGCACTGCTCGGCATGCCCAATTTGGCGTGGGAATCGAACTCTGCTTGGGCCAGTGTGAGGCCGCCATGTTCCTTTATGGCGGTAAGGCCGATGCTTCCGTCGCTGCCGCCTCCGGAGAGAATGATGCAAACAGCGTTGTCTCCTTGCGCTGCGGCCAGTGAAACAAAGAACGTATCGATCGGGCGGCGCGTCTCGCGCGGCGGCGCCGGACGTGCGACGCGGAGAACGTCGCTCTCGACGGTCAAGGTCGCGTCTGGTGGAATAACGTAGACATGATTGGCGATTAACTGCGCACCGTCCTTGGCCTCGGTCACCGGCATCTGAGTGGCGGCCGACAAGAGATCGACCAGCATGCTCAGGCGGTTCGGGTCGAGATGCTGGATCAGCACAAACGCCATGCCGCTGTCGGTGGGCATAAGCGAAAAGAAGGTCTTGAACGCTTCCAGGCCACCTGCAGACGCGCCGATGCCGACGATCAGCGGCGATGGCGGCGCCAGCTCCCCGTTCTCGTTGCCTTGGTCGTTGGTTCGCTTAGCCGGGGTCTTGGCCATATAACATGCCTCGATTGCCCTCCACCCTGTTCCGGTTTACGCAATGGAGCAACCACCAAGAGAGCGACGGGCGTGCCTGAGGGTTTGAACTTTTGCCGTTCTACCCGAAACGACACCATTTGGCGAAGCTAGGGCCTCGTCGAGGATGAGACGGGCATCGTTGCACTGCGCGTGCACGCGATTGCTTGATAGATGCTGCTTTGGGTGAGCTGAGCGCGCCAAGGAGATGAAACTGATGAGCCGCTATCATTTCCACCTCCGGACCCGTGACGGATATGTATTCGATGAGAACGGCATGGAACTCAGGGACGCCGAGGCGGCTTATTTAGAAGCGGTCCATAGCGCCCGGGAAATCAGCATCGACATGTTGCGTGGTGGGCGAAGCGCAACGCGATATCGCTTCGACGTCGTGGATTGCCGAGGCAGCCTCGTCCATGAAGTCCTGTTTTCGGAGGCGATGGGTCAACGGGTTGCGAACAATCCGGCGTCCGGGTTCGTCGCGGGCGCCAGCCGCGGATACTTGATTGCCAGCGCCCTTGCACGCGAGATCGCGACAGCGCGGCGGAACCTAAAGACCTGTCGTGAGCTTTTAGCGCTCTCGCCGGCGCCCGCAAAACAACTCTGAGCGCCCGTACGGCAGAGGCCCGGCAGCAGGTAACCGTAGTCGATTTTCGACTTTTCGTGCGCAATGCGTCTGAGCGGCTTGTTACCAAGAACCAGAGTTTGCGAAGAATGTCTGGACGGTAGGGCCTATCGGATGGTTGCGTAGGAGCACGTAGCCGCCATACCCGCCCCGAAATTTCAAAGTGATGCGCTATCGAGCGCGCTCTTTCCGCCGGGGAGATGGCGATAGAGCGTGGCCGGGGAGATATTGAGACGCCGCGCGATGTCAGCGACGGGTATGGCGGGGTCGGCGAGTAGGGTCCGGGCGACGGCGAGGTCGGCCTGCGACATTGACTTTGGTCGGCCGCCGAAGCGCCCCCGCCTGGCGGCGGCGCGGAGCCCTTCGTTCGTGCGTTCTCGGATCACGGCGCGTTCGAATTCGGCGAGAGCGCCAAAGATATGAAAGATCAGCTTACCGCCTGCCGAGGTCGAATCGATGGTTTCGGTGAGCGACCGAATGCCGACGCCGCGTTCGGCAAGACGCTCGACTGTTTCGATGAGTTGGGCGAGAGACCGTGCAAGGCGGTCAAGTTTCCAGACGACGATAGTGTCGCCCGATCGCGCGAAGTCGATGGCTGCTTTCAATTCGACCCGATCAACACGCGCACCGGATGCGGTTTCGGCGAAGATGCGTTCGCATCCTGCCGCGCTCAAAGCGTCGCGCTGCATGGCGGTGTCCTGGTCGTCGGTCGAAACGCGGGCGTATCCGATGTTCATGGGGAAGCGGGTCGCAAAACCCGTCTTCAGTGTAGCATGTGAGACGCCGGTTTTGAGGCATAGTTTTGAGACGGGCGGAGAGCCCCTGGCGGCGGTATCGCGCCGTCTTCTCGAAAACGGTGGTTATTGCGACGCCTTTGAGCGCATGGGCGCGCCGCGTGGTAGACTGTAGGCATGAGAAAATCGAACACAGCGGCCGGCTCGATCGCAGTGGAAACGGAGGAGTCCGGGGCGGAGCTGATACAACGCTTGCTGTCTGAGGTGGCAACCCTGCAAGCGAGCGACCCGAGGGTCGAGCGCGTCATCGCCTTCTAGTTCGTCATGGTCGGCGCTGCTTTGTTTTGCGCTGACGGCATAAGCAAGCCGCCCGTTTCCGGGCGGCTGGAAGTCAATATTCGGATGCGAGCATGACAGTGAGAACGCGGGTGGTCTTGGCTGGGTCGCTGGGATCGTCGCTGCCGGCGATCATGGCTTGTTCGTAGTAGTCGATCTTGAAGAAACAGCGGCGCCCGTTGATGTCGAGCGCGCCGAAATCGTGTTCGCCGTAAGGGTCGTTGTCGGCGTTGAAGGCGTCGAAACGGGCAAGCGCCTTTTGCACTTGTTCGGCGGATGCTGCGGCTATGATGCCTGATGTCAGGACCAGGCGGCCGCCGCTGCCCGTCGTGCGCAGCAAGTCGTTCAAGGATCGGATGGTGGCCGTGTTGGACACGGGGGTTCTCCTTCATGACCAGCCAATCAGGATTGATGGGCTGGTTGATGGAGAAGACGCCGATGGAGACTTTAGCACGGGCGACGGATTCCCGCACGTTACGTCCAAAAGGAAAGGCCGCCTGGTTGAGGGGCGGCCTTTGCGATTGGAGCGTTGGCGATTAGTTCATCGACTGATCCGGAAGTGGCTCGGGGACGATCGGTTCGATCTTGTCGCGCGAAGGGCATGTACGGGCGGTGTGTCCGGTCTGCTGACACGTCCGGCATGTCACCGAGCGCTTGGCAGCGAGCGGCGCTGCGGACTTGGGCGCGCCAGCAAGGCGGGCGATCTTTGCGTCGACGCTATCGCGCTCCGAGGCGAGCTTTTGAAGCTCGGTCAAAGCCTCCAGCCGGCTGTCCAGTTCTTCGCGACGGGTAATCAGATCTTTGAGGGCGGCGATATCCATCACGTATTGTCCTTCCTGTTTTGTGGGGCGTTGGCGGTGGTCTTCCTGGCGCGACGCTGGTCGGCGCGATAGCGTTTCATGGCTCGGTCGCTTTCGGCGCTGAGGCGGCGCTCGAAATCATCGAGTTCGGTCCCGGTCATCGTCTGGAAGTTGGGAAGTCTGAATGTCATTGGGGCTTCTGTAGGTTGCTGATCTATCTGTCTTACAGGTGAACGAGCACAGGTTCTTCGTGCAGCATGTTCCGCTATTTGCTGGGTGTGCGCGGATGTGTGCGGGTGAGAACGCATCAACTTTTTGAAAAGAAGAAGCGCCCGGTCTGGGCGCTTCGAGTTAGGCGGACTTCGGAAACCTGACGATGTTGGTCGTGAAGTCGGATGGCAGCCGCACGGGGTCTTCGAGACCGATATAGCCTTGGATGGCCCCCTGCTCGTTCCGGACTGGAACCGCGACCGTGCCGCGCATGATGCCCTTGGGGGCGTAGCCGATGCCGAGGCGCTGGGCGACGATGGGGTCGAAGCCGATGGCCAGGACGGCTTCATGCTGGTGTTCAAGGTAGGGAAGCGAAGCGAGGCTTTTGCCTTCACCTGTTTGGTCTTCCGGCTTGGGCGACGGTTCAGCATCCGGGGCGCTGCTGTCGGCGATGAACGCAGCGGCGTCTTTGACGGAGCAGTTGCGGACATGAGCCGCCAGGGCGATCTGATCTCCGCCCTTGTGGGCGGCAAAACAGAAGAACGCCTTGCCGTCGGTGATGACGAGTGCGCGCTCGCCGCCGGATTTACAGGCCGGACACGCACCCCGCCATTGATTGCCGCGTTGGGTGACCGGCAATTTCAGAGCGTCGATGACCTGGACAAAACCAAAGCGCTCTTTCAGGTCGGTGAAGTCGATGAAGGTGGACAATGCTATCTCCCGCTAAAGAGCTAATCCCCCTGCCATATGTTACCATGCGCTCAGATGTGCTCGCTCTGAGTGAGCGTTGGATTGCGGGCTTCTGGTTGTTCTCACGGATCGCCTATCGTGGGGACCGGCAGCCCGCAATTCAGCGGGACTTGGAGTGCGATAAATGCCGAAGAAGAAGGGCAGACAACCGGACTATAATGTTCGGGCCAAAGTGAGCGAGTACTGGTCGACGGTCGGCGCTGCGTGGCTGGTGAAGGATGGCGGGATTTCGATCCGGCTCAATTCCATTCCGGTCGGGGCTGAGTGGGACGGCTCGCTGCTGCTCCTGCCGCCGCTTGCGCCAGAGGACGAACCATCGTCACCGGCGCAAGACGCCTAACCCATCAAACGTTTCGCGATGTTCGGGACGACTACAAGGCCACCACGCAAGCGGTGGCCTTTTCCTTAGGCGGCGCT
>JAWXBJ010000016.1:0-15593 GCA_034439955.1 Alphaproteobacteria bacterium | reverse complement strand
TGAGAGAACATCTCGCCCCACGCCACAGCCTCGTCCGGGCTGTCCCGCCAACCCCGCCACACCAGCTCCAGCCCGCGCTCCCAGTCGGCGACCTCCAGCCGGGTCTCGGCCCCCGTCAGCACAACAATCCTTGAGCCGACCGACGCGCCGGCCTGCATGGCCAGCTCCGACCCCTGCTGTCCGCGCAGCAATCGCGAGAGACGGTAGGTCTCGACATCGACGAGTTCGGCATCGCGGAACTGCAGGAATTCCCAGCCCACCAGCGTCTCGACCAGCATCCCGTTGCCGCCATTCAGCACCGCCGCATCCGTTCGCGATTCCAGCGCCAGCGGACATTTCACCCACACCGACGCATCCTGCCACCGCCCGGAAACGTGGGGATACAGCCCGCTCTCCAGCCGCCCGATCGCGCATGGGCGATTGATCCGGCCGCGCACCGTCAGCAGCGTCGCGTCCGCCCCTGCCGACAGGTTGACCGTCCCCGTCCAGGGCGCGGCGAAAGCAAACCCGAGCGGCCGCGCATCATGTTCCTCCCCAGGCAGCGCTGGACCATCCACGATGATCACCTCGGGCTCGATGCTCGGACTCGGCAGGGGCGGCGACACGGGCAGGGCGGGAACCAGGGCGAGCTTCCGCGAAGCGCCTGCCCGCACGGCTTCGAACCGGATCACCTCCGCGTCGGATGTCTCGACGATCCGGAACGCGCCATCGGCAAGACCTACCACATCGCCCGCCTCAAAACGCACGCCGTCGCCCGCCAGCGCAAAGCGCGCGCGATCCCGTTGTTGCGTGATTTCCCCTGCGATCTCCCGCGCGATTCGCCTCGCCTGTCCGCGGTCCATCGCCACCGCGAGTTCGACATCGACAATGTCGGCGTCTGCGCCCGCCTCGCCTGTCACGACCCCCGCCGCATGGTCGGCTTCGGCATCGACGAAACGGAGCCGCACCGCGACCTCGGCCGCCTCCATGCCGCCGCGCGTCAGCTCCAGCGACTGCCCGTCCGTCCCCTCGACCAGGTCGCCGGTGTCCAGCTCGATCGCGGCGCCGTCGCGCATCTGGAAGGCGATCACCCCGTCGCGCTCTACCGCATCGATTCCGTATGCCAAAGCCAAGGGCTCCAGCACGCGGCGAGCGCTGGCGGGCCCGTCGAACCGATACCCCGACACGATGCCCGCCAGCCCCGACACATCCGCCTCGCATCCGGCCCGCGCGCTGATGTCGCCGACGACATCCCCCAGCAACGCCAGTCCGACGCGCCCGTTCAGCCAGTGACCCAGCCGCCAGTTCCCGCTGTCGCTCCACACATCATCTCGTGCCGGAAAGGCCGGATAGGGCCGCGCATCCCAGGCCCAGACCGCCGCGCCATCGTCGGGAACCATGCGGCCGTCATAATCTTCCGACAGCGGATTATTGGCGTCATCCGCCCAGAAACCCAGGAACGCCTCGATGCTCCGTCGCTGGACCAGATCGTCCCGCGAGCCATCTGAATAATGCGGCAGCGCGCTCTCCGAGCTCTTCGGATCGTAAAACACGTTGGGCTGGTTCGCGCCCTTGTCGATCGCCGGACAACCGAACTCCACGAACCTCAACGGCTTCATGCCCGGCGCCCAGCCTGTCGGAGCCGCGCTCCTCACGCCGCCCGCGCGGACATGGTGCGGCGAACTCCACCAGCCGCGCACATCCTTCTGACGAAAGACGAACGGCTCGCCATAGGCGCCATCCGTGATCGCCAGTCTTTCCTGCTCCGCGCGTCCGTCCGCGTCCGCATAATACCAGTCGAACGCCTCGCCTCCCGCGACATTTGCGCCCAGATACTCCAGCGAACGCCCATCCCCGAACCCCGCGTCCGCGTGCTCCTCGCCGTCCCGCCAGTCCGTCATCGGCGCATACCAGTCGAGCCCGACATAATCGACCGCCTCGTCCGCCCACAGCGCATCGAGCGGGAACGTCACATCGGCCCCGCCACCTCGCACATGGGCCCCATATTCGGTCCAGTCGGCCGCATAGGATATCTCGACGCCGCTCCCAGCCACATTGCGCACATCGCCCGCCAGCACCCGCAGCGCCTCGACCGCCGGATACCCGCCCGCCGCATCGCGAACCCGCGTCAGCCCCACCATCTCCGACCCGATCAGCAACCCGTTCGCGCCGTGCTCCGCCGCCAGCCCCGCATAATGCAGGATGAAAGCGCGATACCCCTCCGCTCCGGCGAAGAACGCCGCCACCTGGGACGTCGCCGCCGCGCCGCCATCCACCGTTGCCGCCCTGCCCGGCGCGGGATGGCAGGTGATCCTCCCCCGCCATGGAAACGCCGCTTGTTCCGGTCCGCCATGCGGGTCCGGCAATCCATTGCCCGCCGGCACGTCCATCATCAGGAACGGATAGAGTGTGACATGATACCCCCGAGCCTTCAGCGCCACGACGGCTTGCCGTACGCTCTCATCCGCCGGGGTCCCGCCATAGTTTGGCCGGCCATCCGCAGCCGAAACAACATACGCCGCGCCGCGCGAGACGCCCGCTACCGACCAGCTCCAGGGTTTCGTCACCTTGCCCGCGATCTCGACCCCTGGGCGAATGCGACAGCTCCCGCATCGCAGATCGTCGCCAAACCATGCGACCACCAGATTGACCCGGGTCACTCCGGGCAGCTCCGCCGCCAGCTGCTCGATCGACGCCTCGAAGTCCGGAACCGCCTCGCCCGAATGCACATTCTCGGCTGTCTCGCGCCCCGGCCCGGTCACGCGCCGGACAATGTCCGTCGCGAGCGCGAATTCACCGGACCCCGGAATGACATTCACCGCCCGCGTCATGGCTTCCAGCCGCGCCGCTCCGCCGCCTGCGGGACGGACCACCTCGAACGAAAACTGCGGCATGCGCGAACCAAACCTGTCCACCGGCAGATCCTCGAACACAATGTACGCCAGCCCCCGATAAGCTGGCGCCTCCCCGGCGCCCTCGACCGCCTCGATCAGCGGATCAGGCGTCTGGTCTTCCGTCCCGCGATAGAGACGCCACGTGACCTTCGAGAGATCGAACGCCTCGCCATTCGCCCAGCAGCGCGAGACCCGCGCGATCTCCCCTTCGCAGAGCGCCGCCGCGAAACTGAGCGAATAGGAATAGTCGGTGGTGCGCGGTCCGCCCTTGCCGCCTCCGGACGTTCGACGCTCCTTGAACTCCGCCGCCCATATCACCTGCCCGCCGACGCGCATGCGTCCATAGACGACGGGAATGCTCGCCCCCTCGCGGCTTTCCGTGACGTGGAAGTCCTTCACGCGCGGCCCGTCTGTCGCCGGCGTCAGATACCGCGCGTCGATCGCCGATCCCGCCAGCGACCCGATCGCTTGCCCGATCGCGGCCCCGGATACCTGCATGCCGAACGCTGACAGCCCTTGCGGCAAAACCTGCGCCCCAAGCGCCGACCCGAGATTGCTCAGAACTAGCTGCGCCATGCGCGTGCCTCCGGAATGGAAAAACCTGGCCGCGAAAGCGCCGGGTTGTGATCGCGAAACTCTTCGTCGATGACATGGTCTGCGGTTCCGATTTCCGGTAACGTTTCGATCGCAAGACAGTCGACCCCGTCCACGGCAAAACGAAAGCGGCGCGAGAGATCATGAAAGTCACCCTGAAGGCGCTGGCGCTGGCGACCATCTTTTTCGGCGCCGCGCCTGCGTCCCTTTCGCAGCAGGCCGTGTCCGCCGACCCGCCCCGCGCCGGCTGTGACGGCGTTGAGCCCCAGTTCGAAACCGTTCCCGGCGCGACCGGCCTCACCTACAAGACCGCCGGGAGAGATCTGCGCATCCACATTTTCCAGCCGGATTCGCCCGCCGCAAAACGGCCGGCCATAATCTTCTTTTTCGGGGGCGGTTGGCGCGGAGGCATGATCACCGCGCTGGCGGGCCAGGCCGAAGCGCTCTCCCGCCACGGCTATGTCGCTGCGGTGGCCGACTACCGCGTCAGCTGTCGCGACCAGACGACGCCGGTGGCGTCCGTCGCCGACGGACAATCGGCCTATGCCTGGCTCCGCGACCACAGCGCCGAACTCAAGGTCGATCCAGCCCGCATCGTGCTGTCGGGTGGATCGGCGGGAGGGCACCTCGCGCTCACAACGGCCATGCTGGCGCCAGCCGGCGAGAAACCCGTCGCCCTTGTTCTCTTCAACCCCGCCGTCGATGTTATCCTGGGGGCTGCCAGACTCGGGATCACCCCCGCAGAAGCCGCCCGTATCTCGGCAAGCGTCCTTCCAGCGAACGGACTTCCGCCGACCATCATCTTCCACGGCCAGGAGGACAAGGCGGTGCCGATCAAGACTGTCCGCGATTTCTGCGCCCGGGTTGAGGCGCTCCAGCCCACCTGCGAAATTCAGGAATATCCCGGGCAGGGCCATGGCTTTTTCAACAGTCGCGAACCTGACGCGGCCATCGGCAGGTCGCCCTATGACGATACGCTCGCCAAGGCGATCGCTTTTCTCGACCGGTTGACGCCCGGCGGCCAATGAACAGCCTGCAGAAAGTCGGCGGCCTTGCCGCCCTGTTGGAGGCTGGGGCGTTCGTCTTCGGCTTTTGGATTTACTTCACCGTACTCGGACCGGCCCGGTACGGCGCGGCGGACATCGATCCCGCCCTGCACGCAGCGTTTCTAGGGGACAACCAGTCCCTCCTCACCGTCTGGAACCTCTTCATCTATGTGGTGTTCGGCGCCCTGCTTGTCGTGCTGGCTCTCGCGCTCCACGAACGCCTGAAAGGCTCACCGGGCCTTGCCAGCATAGGAGCCGCCTTCGGACTCATCTGGGCCGGGCTCGTCATCGCCAGCGGCATGGTCGCCAATATCGGCATGGACGTCATTGTCGATCTGCACGCCAGGGACCCGGTGCAGGCCGGCGCCGTCTGGCAAACCTACAGTTTCGTCGTGAACGGCCTCGGCGGCGGCAATGAAATCGTCGGCGGAATTTGGGTGCTGCTGGTCAGCCTCGCCGGCATCCGCTACCGACGCCTGCCCTTGCTGTTGAATATTTTGGGCGTCATCGTCGGCGCGGCGGGCGTGCTCACCATGATCCCGCCGCTTGGGGACCTGGGCTCGGTCTTCGGACTCGGGCTGATCCTGTGGTTCGCCTGTCTCGGCGTTGTCATGCTGGCGACCGCCCGAGCGCAGCAGAGTTCATCCCCGGCCAGCTGAACACCGCCGCCACGCGCCGCTCCCACCACGGAACCATCCGTGTTTCGCACACGGCCCGGCCCCAATAGGCATGGATGATTCTGCCTGGCGCGCTCACTATTCCCGCATGCTTGGCCGGCGCCCCCAGCGCCATGCGGAACAGCACCACGTCACCCTCATGCGCCTCGCCTGCCGGGATCTCCGTCAGATGCCGCCGCGCCGCGCCAAGCAGCGTTTCCTCGCCCAGCGCTTCGGCCCAGTCCGGCGTATAGGGTGGCGGGACCTCAGGCTCCTCGCCCACGACCGCGCGCCACACGCCGCGCACCAGGCCGAGGCAGTCCGTCCCGACGCCCCGCACGCTGGCCTGATGCGCATAAGGCGTGCCGATCCACCGCCGCGCCTCCGCGACGATCGCCGTCCGTGTCGCCATCATGCGCGCCGTCCGCCATCATTGGCCCGGTCCGACGCCGGCCCCGCCAGCACCGCGTCCATTCCCGGCAGATGAGGGAAGCCGCGAAAATTGTCGCGATTGGCGAACTTCGTCCCGCATGTCGCGAAGCCCTTGTCGCAGCCCGCCGTCACCACGAACGCATCGCCCACCGCCATCGGAAACCTCACGGCGCCCGCCAGCTCGATCTGCGCGACCTCTCCAGCGCCATGCACCGCCACGCGGCCGCCCGCGCCCGCATTCGCGCCCGTGCTCCATGTCACCCGTCCGCCCGCAAACCAGCCATCGGCGAACGCCGTGAGTCCGCTCGCGCGAAAAACTTTGCCGCCTGACGCTTCCACCACCACGCCCTCGCCGCGAAACGCGGGTCCGGCCAGATCGGCGCCGCACCGCGCATCCCCGATGTCGGCGTCGCACCTGCGCGCATAGACACGGCCCACGGTCCGTTCGAGATCGGCCTTCAGGCTCACCAGCTCCGCGACAAATCCAGCGCCCGAACGCCCGACTTCCGACAGCCGCCCGGACCACACGCGCACCCCGTGCTCCGGCGCCCTCCAGTCCACCCGCCAGACATCGACGCGCGCCCCGTCCCAAAGCCCGCCTTCGAGATCGCTCTCGCGGATGAACGCGGCGTCGAGCGCGCCGGCGGCTGCGGCCCGTCCCGGCGCCAGCCCCGCTCCCGTCTCCAGCGCGGCGCCCGCCAGCGCAAAAACCGGTTCATGCTCGACGCCGCCAAAACTGACCGGCCGGTCATGATCGGTCGCCCCGAACACCTCGCCGTCCCGCCGCTCGATCCGCCAGCAGGCGCACAGCGTCGTCGCGCCCGACGCCAGGCGTGCGGCGAAGGCTTCCGAAATCTGTCTCATGAAGCATCCCTTGTAATTGCGCTGGAGGGCGCCGTGTCCTCCACCGGCAAAGCCGGGGGAGGTGGATCGCGACGTCTTCGTCGCGAGACGGAGGGGGCTTCCCTCCAAACGCACCGCCAAACGCACCGCCCCTACGCCGCCACCTCCACCACCACCGCGCGCATCACCCGCGCCGCGTCGAAGCCCTCCAGCGACAGCTCAAGGCGATCGGTGTCGAAACGCACCGGCACGTCGAACTCGAAGCCGGCCGTCAGCACCGCTCCCATCGCCGGCGCCGCTGCGAACGTCGCCACGCCCGTCGTCGCATCCACCGCCAGGCCCGCCGCTACCGCCCCATCGACCGCCGCCACAACCGTTCCCCCGACCGGCTTGCGGATTGGGCGGTCCCAGCTTCCTCCACCATCGGCATAGCGCTTGATCAGCTGGAACGTCGCCGTGACGCCGTCTCCGATCCCCAGCGGCTGATCGCCTGCCGTGACGGCGCCCGATGGTTCGCGGCTTTTCCAGTCGAGCGGATCGCGAAAGCGGAACCCGTTCAGGCGCCCGCCGCGCGCCTCGAAAAACCCGACCAGCGCGTGGGCAAGGTCAAGCTTCATCGCCGCTCCGCCCACATCCCATCGCCGGCGCGATCCGCTCCAGCGCGCATTGCGCGCCTCCCGTCCCGACGCCAGCCTCGCGATCTCCGTCCTCCGTTCGGGTCCGCCCGCCGACCCGAAGGCCAGCGCCAGCGGCAGTCTCACCTCGTGAAAGCTCATGAGAACCGCGCTCCCCTTCGTACCGCCCGCGCCACCGCCGCCGCGATCTGGTTCGACGACCCCGCCGCATCGGCGCCGCTGGCGCCCGCTGCGAAGTTCATCACCACATTGACCGGCGATCCCGCCTCGCTCCCTCCTGATCCGCCCCCGAACGCCTGCTTCAGGGCCATCTGCGCCAGCGTCGCCGCAATCGCGGTCGCCAGCCTTTCCAGATCCGCCTCTCCCGTCCTCGCAATTCGGGACAGCTCGCTCTCGATGGATCGCCCCGCCTTCACAAACGCCGCCTCAAGCGCCTCACCTGCAATTTTTGCCGGCCCGTTCGCAAACGCCTCCAGAGCCGCGCCAGCCTCCGCCAGCTCCGCACTCAGCGCCGCGGCATCCACGCCTGTCTCAACGGCTTCCGCCATGCTCGCCCTCCATGCATCGCTCCATCTCCTCGAGTTCGGCGCGCGTCATCGCCGCGTTTGCGCCGGCGCCCGCCATCAGTCGCCATTCCGCCAGACTCATCCGCCAGAACGCTTCCGGCGGAATTCCCATCCGAGCCGCCGCCCGCAACAATGCGCCCCACGGCATCGCGCTCATGCGATCGCTCCCCGAAACGCCGCCGCGATCGCGCGCGACGCCGCAGCCAGGTCAACGCCGGCGCCATCCACCCACGCCCCGTCCTCACCGGCCCCGCGCAACAACGCCGCCAGCACCGCCCGCAACTCTCCGGCGTTCAACCGCGCCACCCGTGCGCCCATCTCGCCCAGGTCGCGTGATCCGAGCGCACCCTCGATCTCCGCCAGCGCCCCAAACGTCAGCCGCAGGCGACGCGTCACGCCATCGATCACGATTGGAACATCGCCGCGTATGTGATTGGTCATTGAACGCCTCCCCGTGGGTTGTCCCTCCGTCTCGCCGGGTCCTCCACCGGCAAAGCCGGGGGAGGTGGATGCCGCGCTCTTGCGCGGCAGACGGAGGGGGCCTGTCTCATCCCCCACAACCCACCCTCTCATCCCGCCGCGAACGTGACCGCGCCCGCGCTGGCCAGCTTCACGGCGAACGTCGCCTCTGCGTCATGCTCGCCGCCATAGCTTAGCTCTGCGATCACGAACGGCCCCGCCAGCGTGCCAAAGCCCGGAATGACCAATCGCGCATTTATCGTTTGGCCGCTGAAGTAGGCTGCACGCATCCGCTCGTCCGATGCTGCGTCCTTGAAGACGCCGGCGCCTGAAACGTCCGCCCGCTTGGCCCCCGCTCCAGCGATCAGCTCCCGCCACGCATCCGGACTGTCCGCCGTCGTGGCGTCCACCAGCCCCGCATTGAGGGCGATCGTCTTGGCCCTTATGCCCGCCACCGTCGCAAACGCTTCCGGCGCCTGCCCGTCCCCGATCTGGATCAGCACGTCGCGCCCTCTCTGTCCCGCCATCGCGGTCCCTCCTCTTCTGCCACTGAAATCACTGGCTCTTGACATGCAACCACTTGGTTGCATATTTACCCGTATGGATCAGGTCTTCCGGGCCCTCGCGGACGAAAGCCGGCGCGCCCTGCTCGACAGTCTCCGCGCCCGCAACGGCCAGACCCTGAACGAGCTGTGCGGGGGGCTGACGACCACGCGTCAGGCCGTTTCGAAGCATCTGACCATTCTGGAAGACGCCAACCTTGTCGCGACCGTGAAACGGGGGCGTGAGAAACTTCACTATCTCAACCCGGTTCCGATCGCGGAGATCGCTAACCGCTGGATCAGGAAGTTCGAACGCACCAGGGTCAACGCCCTCATCGACCTGAAGAGAAAGCTGGAGTCGCAATGACCCGCCAACCGCTCGACGATACGCTGTTCAATCTCGGGGTCGGCGCCCCCGGGCGTCCGCACACCATCTGCGTCATCTACATCCGCGCGACGCCGCAGCAGATCTGGTCCGCTCTGACGTCGCGCGAAACCAGCCGGCTCTTCTTCCACGACACCGACGTCGAACTCCATGTCGGCGGCGCCATCCGCCTGCTCAACCCGTCCGGCCAGCCCATCGTCGCCGGCGAGGTGCTCGCGGTCGAGGCGCCCCAACGCCTGCTCGTCTCCTGGGGCGAACTCTCCGATCCCGACACGCTGCCCGGCCATGTCGAATACCTCATCGACGGTCAGGGCGAGGTCAGCGCCGTCACCGTCCTCAACTACGACATTCCGACACCATCCGACGACGATCTCGCCATGGGCCGCAATGGCTGGAGCTTCACGCTCTCCAGCCTCAAGTCCCTCCTTGAAACCGGCGCCCCGCTCCCCCAGCCCGCCTGACACTATCCATTCACACGCAGGAGAAACCTGATGCCCGCTCCCAAACCACACGCAGAGAGCGATCCCGATTTCGTCTACGTCGTCTACATCGCCGCCCCGCCCGAAAAGGTCTGGGCCGCCCTTGTTGACAACAAGACAGAACGCGCCTGGTGGTGGAACACGCGCCACGACAGCGACTTCAAACCCGGCTCGTCCATCCGCTACGTGCGCAATGGCGAAGTCGATATCGAGGGTGAAGTTCTCGAATCCGACCCGCCCAATCGCCTCGTCTATACCTTCCGAAGCGGAAGCCCCGGCCCCCAGCATGATGAGGGTTACACGCAGGTCGAACACCGCATCGAAGTCTACGACGGCTGGACGAAACTCACACTGATCCACTCGAACTTCAAACGTGACAGCGCCGTTCGCAAGGGCGTCTCAGGCGGATGGCCGGCGATCCTGTCCGGTCTGAAATCCGTTCTCGAAGGCGTCGAGCACATGCCATTTGCGAGACAAGGCGAGGTGTCAAAGGCATGACCGCGCAATCCCGCTTCGTCTACGTCACCTACATCCGCACCACGCCCGACCGGCTCTGGTCGGCGCTGACCGAACCGGAGTTCACGCGCCTCTGGTGGGCCGGCATGACCCAGGTGTCCGACTGGACGCCCGGCGCCGAATGGAAAAACATGATCCCCGACGGCCGTGTCGGCGACGCCGGCGAAATTCTTGAAATCGATCGTCCCCGCCGCCTTGTCCTTACCTGGCGCGTCGAGTTCCAGCCGGACATGAAGGCCGAGGGCCACTCGACCCTGACCTACGATCTCGAGCCGGCGGGTTCCTCGGTCAAGCTCACCCTCACCCACGAAACGCAAACGCCGAATTCGAAAGTGATCGGCGCCGTGTCGGAAGGCTGGCCCCATTTGCTCGCCAGCCTCAAGAGCCTGCTGGAAACCGGCGAGGCCATAGCCGAGACCGCCACCTGGCCGAAGGACCATTGATCATGCCAACGCCCAGTCCCGTCGCCATCGCAGTCCAGAAGATCAGCGCTTCCCCTGAGCGCGTCTACGACGCCATCCTCGATCCCGACATGATCGCGCGCTTCATGTTCGGACCGCTCCTGCGCGAGGAGGAGATCCTCCACATCCGGAATGATCCGAGAGTGGGCGCAACCTTCTCCTACAAGGTCCGGCGCCTCAACCAGACAGGCGGGAGCGACGACATCGACCATGTCGGAACCTACCTCGAACTTGTTCGCCCCACGCGCATCGTCTTCACCTGGGCGATTGCGCCCGACACCAACGGCTCCACCGTCGCCATCGATATAGCGCCCACCGCAGACGGCTGCACCATCACCCTCACCCACGAAATGGCCCCCGAATGGGCCACCTTCATCGATCGTGCCCGCACCAGCTGGGAAAAAATGCTCGGCGTCCTCTCGAACTTGCTGGCGTGATCACTGCCGCCGACATTCTCTTCCCCTGCGGAGCGGGGGAAGTACCCCGAAGGGGGGATGGGGGCAGGCACAAAGGACTTCCCCCTACCCCGCCGCACCCGCTCCACAAAACTGTCAGACCGCCGCCCTATGCCATCCTGCCCCGTCTGCTCACACAGGCATCGCCATGAAACTCATCCCTGCCAGCTTCGCCCTGCTCGTCCTCGCCGCCTGCGCGTCAGCGCCAGCTCGTCCCCCGTTCAGGGACGAAGCCCCCCAACGTTCGCAAGAGACCGTACGCGTTGGAGACTCTCGCAGCATCGGCCTGGCCGCCGCCATCATGTCGCTCGACCGCGCCACGCAATGGTCGCCCGTCTCGGCAACACAGCTCAATTTCGATACCCATCATCCACAAGGCATGGTCCGCGCGCATGGCGACTGGTTCGTCTCCTCGGTCGAGATACTCCGCTCCACGCAGCGCTTTCCCGCGCCGGTGGGCGGCATGGACCGCGACGCAGGCGAGGGGCGCGGACACCTCTTCAAGTTGGGAGCCGATGGCGCGCTCAAGGCCGACATCCTCCTGGGCGAGGGCGACATCTATCATCCCGGCGGCATTGATTTCGACGGCCGACACATCTGGGTCCCCGTCGCCGAGTATCGCCCCGACAGCGCCAGCATCATCTACCGCGTCGATGCAAAGACGCTGGAAGCCGTGGAGGTGTTCCGTTTTCCTGACCATATCGGCGCCATCGTCCATGACGTCGCGGGCAGCGCGCTCGTCGGCGTCAGCTGGGGCGCGGCGCGCATTTACCGCTGGCCCCTGCAGCCGGATAGCTCGGTCTCGCCTGCCGACGCCGCCAACACGGTTCCAGCAGGCAAGGTCCGCTCCCACTTCATCGCCTGGCAGGACTGCCACGCCGCCGGCGACCGCCTTATGCTTTGCACCGGCCTCTCCAGCTACGCGACACCCGCGGGCAACCTCTCCCTCGGCGGCGCCGAACTCATCGACCTCGCGGACTTCCGTCCGCTCTGGCAGACGCCCATCCTTCTTTGGTCGCCGAGCGGCCGGTCGATGACCCAGAACCCCGCCTGGTTCGAGGCCTCACCCTCCGGTCTGCGCGGCTGGTTCATGCCCGACGACGATGCCTCCACGCTGTACGAATTCCTGACGCCGAACTGAATCACAGTCGGCGCAGTTACGCCGCCTCCACCACCGCCTTCATCCGAAGCAGCGCGCGATATCCGCCAGACCTTGCTGGCGTGAGATCCGCAAACACCGGCAGCAACAGCACGCACCGATGCCCCGTCATCCCGAGCGCAGTTCCCGCAAGCGCCGCGCGCACGGCGGCCAGCGCCTCTCGCGCCTCGTCCCGTCCGCCGTCGCGGGCGACAACAGCCAGATCGAGCCGGTGTTCGCTGCTGTCCGCCGCCGCACCGCCTCCCGCCACGCTCTCGTGGCGTACCACCTCCAGATAGGGATAGGCCGGTCGCGCGCTCGCCTGCGCCAGCACCCGCACCGGATCGCCCAGGACGACCTTGACGCCGGCGTCCCCCGCCAGCCTCGCCATCACCGCGTCCTCCAGCGCCGCCTCCGCGCCCGCGCTCACAGCCCCACCCTGCGCCAGGGCGCCATCAGGCCGGCGACATCCTCCGGCAATGCTCCCGCAAGCGTCTCGGCGTCGCGCGCATGATAGGCGTGCGCGACCAGCCGCCTGACCGCCAGCCTCAGCCCTTCGGGGACCTCGCTCGCCGTCGCGCCAAAACCCGCAGTGTAGTCAATCTCGATCCCGCCCGTCTTGCGCCCGGGCCACGGAAACGCCCCGCCGGTCCAGACCAGCCGGGCCGATCGCCCCGGCTCCAGCGTGAAGCGGTCGGTGACCGTTTCAGCAACGCCAGCCAGGGGGTAAACCCGCACGGCCGCAAGCGCCCCGGCCGGCCGCACGGGCAGTCGAATCTCGCGCCGTTCCACAGAACCCGCTGGCCAGCAGCTCATCGTCACGCGAAGGCTGCGGGAAACCAGGGCAAGACCGGCCGCGCTCTCGATCCGGGATCGCGCGCCTGCGATCAGGGTCGTCACCAGGCTGTCCTCGCCCTCAAAGCCGATCCGCAGATAGGCTTTCGCCTCGGCCAGGCCCAGGGGCTCGGCCGCTGGCGCAACCAGCGTCGTCACATGCATTGCGTTTTCCTTTTCTGGACCGGCGGGCAGGCGCCCGGTGGAAACTCCAGCGTCCCGGCGTTGACGCGGTCAGCGCCCTATGGACAGGCTGACATCGAGGGCGAAGCGGACCGACAGATCATGCAACGGACTTTTACAGCTTTCTGCGCAAGCCTCGTGCTCGCGGGATGCGCCGCGCGCGCCGCCGCGCCCGTCGAACCATTCGGCTGTCAGACCGGCGCCTGGCGTCTCGAAAACGGACGGACGGTCACGATGTCCGAAATTCCCACCGGCGGTCTGCGCTGGCGACTGGAAGATGGCCGCGCCGGAAAACTCTTGCGCGATGGCGAGAACTGGCGGGGCACAACCGGCTGGACAGATCGGGTCGATGTAACTCCGGTCGCCTTCGGCGACTGCACGAGAGGCCTCGTCACCTTCGACGGGCAGCCGGCAACCCGCCTCGCCTTCCTGCAGACGGTCACGACCTTTCAAGGCAAAGGTGAAATTTTGGCAGGCAAGCTCGTTATGCCTCCGGGCGACGATCCTGTCCCGGTGCTTGTCGAAGTCCACGGCTCCGAACGCGACGCCGCCACCAGCTTCAACATGTTCCAGCAGATGGCGCCCGCGCTTGGCGTTGGCGTCTTCGTCTACGACAAGCGCGGCACCGGCGCATCGACCGGCAAGTACACGCAGGACTTCGACCTTCTCGCCGCCGACGCCGCGGCAGCTGTCGCCGAAGCACGCCGCCTCGCAGGCGCCCGCGCCTCGCGCATCGGCCTGCACGGCTCCAGCCAGGGTGGCTGGGTCGCTCCCCTGGCAGCGCAATTGGCGCCCGTTGATTTCGTCATAGTCGGCTACGGCCTCGCCGAAAATCCACTGGCGGAGAACCGTGCGCAGACCATCCAGGACGTCGCCCGCGCGGGCTACGGTCCTGATGAACAGGCGGCCGCTGGCCAACTTGCCGACGCAGCAGGCGAAGTCATGGCCTCCAACTTCGATTCTGGCTTCGACCACCTCGAACGCCTGAAGAAACGTCACCGGAAAGCGCCGTGGTTCACCCATGCGAAGGGCGAGTTCACGGGCGAGATCGCCGCCTATCCGCCATGGCTGCTGCGCATCGGCGGTCCGTCACGTAACCAGGGCACGACGTGGCGTCACGATCCTCTTCCTGTCTTGCGCATGCTCGATGTTCCGATGCTCTGGATCCTCGCAGGCGCCGACACAGAAGCTCCCATCGATGAAACACGCCGCCGTCTCCTCGCCCTGTCGCACGAAGGCCGACCCATCACGCTCGCCGAATTCCCGGACACCGAACATGGCATGCTGGAATTCGAAAAAGGCGCGACGGATGAACGTATCTCCACTCGGTACGCCGACGGTTACTTCCGCATGGTAGCCGACTGGGCTCGCGACAGCACGCTTCCAGCCCCGCCCTATGGTCGCGCAGCCGTCACGCCGTCTGGCCTGTAAATGGCGCGCCGGGCGCCAGCCCGGCATGCCGGTGACCTCACGTCACGGCTGGTCCGCTCGGAGTTCGCGTCCTAAACACGCCGACCACGTCACCCCGCGAGGAACGCACCATGAAGCTCGACGCCAGCATTTCCGCCATCGTCACAGGCGGCGCCTCCGGCCTTGGCGGCGCGACCGTCCGCGCCTTGCGGGATCGAGGCGTCAGGGTCGCCATCTTCGACTTCAACGAAAAAACCGGCGAGGCCTTCGCCGCCGATACCGGCGCGCTCTTCTGCAAGGTCAACGTCACCGACGAGGCGTCCGTGGACGCAGGATTCGTCAAGGCCCGCGCCGCCCAGGACCAGGAGCGCATCCTCGTCAACTGCGCCGGAACCGGCAACGCCTTCAAGACCGCCGGCCGAAACCGGGAGACCGGCGAGATCAAGGCTTTCCCGCTCGACCAGTTCGACAGGATCATCCAGATCAATCTCGTCGGTACATTCCGCTGCATCGCGAAATCCGCAGCCGGCATGCTCACCCTCGACGTCATGGACGGCGGCGAACGCGGCGCCATCGTCAACACCGCCAGCGTCGCGGCCGAGGACGGCCAGATCGGCCAGGCCGCCTACTCCGCATCCAAGGGCGGCGTCGTCGGCATGACCCTGCCGATCGCACGCGACCTCTCGACCGAGGCGATCCGCGTCAACACCATCCTGCCGGGTCTTTTCAACACGCCCCTGCTCGCGGGCCTTCCGGCGCCGGTCAAGGACGCGCTCTCGGCCACCGTCCTCAACCCCAGGCGCCTTGGCAATCCGGTGGAATACGCCAGCCTGGCCCTGCAGATGATCGAGAACGCATACTTCAACGGCGAATGCGTCCGCCTCGACGGCGGCATCCGCATGGCGCCGAGATAGCACGGGCTCGCGCCCCCGTATCCTCAGCCCCAACGAAGGGAGTCAGTCCGCGTAGAGCCGGATCGCTTCAGGTGGAAGCGCTTCTTGCTTCGACCTGAAGCGTGAATCCGTCTCTCACTCGAAGTGTAGAGCACGATTCACGATTTGGATAATTCGATCCAAATCGATCGTG
>JAWXBJ010000015.1:0-5439 GCA_034439955.1 Alphaproteobacteria bacterium | reverse complement strand
TGCGGTGGCGTGCATGGCCGGGTGGCGCGTCTGGTCGCGCAGATGGTCTTCGGCGTCGAAACCAGCGAAGCGCTCGCGGACGATCGCGGCCAGCCGGCCGGGATCGAGGCCGTCCGGCGTGGGCTGGATGATGAACCAGCGTACCTTCACAGAGCCCGCTTCGGGTGCGAGAACAGCACGGGCAGGGCCAAGATCGGTGTGCTGGTGTGGATCGATCGGCGCCGACGTGCTGTCGTGGCAGATGTCGAACAGTCCGCCGAGGTCAAGCGAGCCGCTCGTCGCCGAGGGCGGCCCATCCAGAATGACAAGTGAGCGTCCGTCAGCGTCATCGCCGGTGACGATGCGGCGCAGCGCGGCGGTGAAATCGGTCATGCGGATTCCGGGCAAGGCTCAGCGTGCAGGCATAGCACCAAGCGTCGGCGACGACGACCGCCAAAGCAACCTCTCGTCTAATCGCAGGGCTATCACCTATGGCGGTCGAGTCATTCTCGGGCTTGACCCGAGAACCTTATCTCGTCCCGAAAAATCCAGGTGTGGCAAGCAGGACAAGATTCCCGGGTCGCGCTGCGCTTGCCCGAGAATGACTGCACAATGCTTTGCGCCCATGGGCGACAGCCTTGCCTCCAATCGGACGCAGACATAATTTGCTGTCCCGCAGGCGCGGGTCTTCAGGATGTGCCGTAGAGGAACCGTTCCTCGACGATCTTTCCATCCCGCACAGTGTAGAGGCCGATCTCGTCCATCTGTGTCCGCTCGCCGCCCCTGGGCGTGATGTCCATCTTGAAACGGACCGCGAACTGGTCGCCGAACACATAGGGGCCTTCGACTGTGGCGCCGTGGACCTCGTGGTTGGCGGCCCACCATTCGCCCTTGCCGGCCACGGCTTGCCTACCTTCGGCGCGCGCCATGTCGCCCATGGGTTCCAGGCTAACGACGTCATCGGCCCAGTGAGCAGCGCCCGCCCCCTCGAAATCGCCGGCCTGGCAGCGTTTGGTGAAATCGGCAGCGAGGGTTTGGGTGTTCATGGTCGCGCTCCCTGTGTGACGATGAAGATCGAAAGTAGGTGCGTCGTTTGACCGATCCGTGACAGTGGTCAGGCAGTCGATGAATGAACTCGAAGGCCCCCGTTTTTCGTTCTTCGAGCCGCAGGAGGCGTCGTCACTAAGGGCGCTTCCTGGATAACAATCCGGGTCAGGGTCGATGGTCGCTGCCTACATCTAGGTGGCGGGTCTGGCCGTCCGCTGCTTCCGGCTGTTGTCATCGACGCTGTTGAGGCATGCCTGACGCTCGGTCGCGTCGATCAGCTTGTGACATTCCGCGCGCGCGGCGTGATCGTATGTTCCCTGCCAGTTTAGACAGCCGCCAAGCGCTGCGAGTGAAATCGCGGTGATGGCTGCGCGCATCGCATCCCCCTCAATAGAGAAGCTGTATCTCTCTATGACGCGGGCAGCTTACCTCATGATCATTGACCATGCCCATGGCCTGCATGACGGCGTAGACGATGGTGGGTCCGCAGAACTTGAAACCGCGACGTTTCATGTCCAAGGCGATCACCTCGGACAGGGCGGTCCGGGGCGGCACGTTTCTCCAATGATCGAGCCGGTTCACCACGGGCTTGTGATCGACAAACGTCCAGACATAGTCTGAAAAATCCTCGCCCCTGTCCCGCATGTCGAGATAGAGCCGGGCGTTGTTGATCGTCGCGGCGATCTTGACCGGGCTGCGAATGATCCCGGGATTGGCCAACGCCTTCGCGACGCGCTCGTCCGACCAGCCCGCAAGGATTTCAGGCTCGAAGCCATCGAACTCCCGGCGCATTTCCTCGCGCTTGCGCAGGACCGTGATCCAGGCGAGGCCGGCCTGGAAACCATCGAGCTGGAACTTCTCCCACAAGGCCCGCGGGTCGCGCTCGGGCACGCCCCATTCGGTATCATGGTAGTGGCGATAGAGGGCGTCTCTGGCGGGCGCCCAGCCGCAGGGGATGTCGTCGAGGGGTTTCATGACGGAGCGATCATGCGCGCTCGCCCCTCGGGGCGTCGAGCGCGGCGATTTCCTCCGCCATCCACGACGGTTGCTCGAAGTTGAGGGGAAGATCCCCGACCGAGAATGAATGGCCGGCCGCCGCCGCCTGCGCCATGCGGTCGATGCGGACGCGGGCAAGCCCATGCCTGCCGGCTGCTGACGTCAGGACGCCAATTTCAAGGCCGTTCGCGAGAATCGGACAGGGCAGGTCCGGCGCGGCGAGGGGCAGGGCGGTCCCGATCGTCCGGCGCCGCGCCGTGCCGCGCCGCTTCATCCGCGAGACGACCTCCTGGCCCACGAAACAGCCCTTGCGGAAATCGACGCCATTAAGGACGTCCATGTTGATGTCCGCCGGAAAGACGTCTTCGACCCCGAAATCGATCCCCTGCTCAGGCAGCCCGGCCGAGATGCGCGCCGAGTGGTAAGCGGCCGGATCATCAGCAGCGTCTGAAAGGCGTGCGGCGAAGGCCCTGGCGGACGCATTCGGCGAGCGGGGATCGGGGGCCCCCGCGAAAGCGATCACGGCGAGGTCGGGCCGCTCGTCCACCGCTACGGCGGCGCGCAGGCGGAACATCCGGAGACGTTTCAGCAGGCTGTGGCCCGCCGCCGCTGCGCAGTCAATGAGATAGCCCTCGCCGCTGCGTTCGGGGTCGCCGCGTTCGAGAAGGAAATCGGCGATGACTTTTCCCTGCGCGGTGAGCAGCGCCGCGTACCGGCGTGCGCCAGGCGCCATGCCCAGCACATCGTTCGTCAGCAGCCCTTGCAGGAAAGGCTCGGCGTCGGGTCCGGTGACGGCAAGGACTTCGCGGTGAAGAAGGCGAACGGGGGCAGACATGGTTGACAGTTAGGGGCAAAGGCTGGACACGAAAAGGGCGCGACGAGCGTCGGGGCGGGCTGGCGGCCGGGTCTTTTTTCTGTGAACAACTTAAACTATGCGTCACCTGTGGCCCTACCGCTTTCCAAGTTTGCGCGAGTGTGCGATAGGTCCCACGTCGAATTTTGAACAGGTTCGGTTGCTCTCCTTGCTCTTCCTCGCGGATCGAGCTCCGGATCTGGCCTTCCGATCCCTCTGGTTTGACGGCTCCCGGGCGCGGCTTGTAGCGCCCTTTTATGTCCATGGGTCCCCCCGGTCCCAGGACTCTCACTGAAAGACTATCTCTACATGGCTACCGGCACCGTTAAGTGGTTCAACGAACAAAAAGGCTATGGCTTCATTCAACCGGAAGCGGGTGGGAACGACGTGTTCGTTCACATTTCTGCGGTTGAGCGGGCCGGCCTGCGCAGCCTCACCGAGGGCCAGCGGGTATCGTTTGAACTCGAGAAGGACAAGCGTTCGGGCAAGATGTCCGCGACGCAACTCCAGAACCTCTAGTCTGGGGTTTTCCACCCATTCGCGGCAGGTGACAACCTGGCCCTGAAATGCTCGAACGGGCCGGCGCGAGCCGGCCCGTTTTCGTTCGGCCTCTGGTCGCCGCGGCTGTCGATCCGGCGCGGCCGTCGGTGGTCCCCGTTCGGGTTATATCTATTCGTCGATCAGGGCGCGTGACCTCAGGGCGGTCGCAAGCGGGTTTGACGGAAGCACGAAGACGCGCGTCAGTCCGGCGCGGCCCAGCCGGTCAAGGGCCTCCTCGAAGGTCTCCTCGCCGATGAGGCTGAATTCGGCGTCATGGCTCGACGGATCACAATCCGCCGCCAACCAGGGTCGACCGGTTTTCACGCGCTTGAAGAAACCGCAGTTGAGCGCCTCGGCCTCGGCCCGCAGGATTCCCAGCATCACCTCGACGCCGGCGGCCCCGAGGCGGGAGACGCCGTGGGCGGCGGGCGGGTTGGGGTCCTCGCAGGCGACCGCGACGCGCACGACGCCTGACTGGGCGAGGCGCTGCGAACAGCTGATGAGGCCGGAGGAGCGGACGTTGCAGGGCTCCAGGCTGACATAGACTGTCGCGCCTTCCACCCGATCGCCCGCCTGCTCCAGCGCGATCTCCTCGGCGTGCGGCCGTCCGCCTTGGCCAGTCGCGCCTTGACCCACAATCGAGCCGTCGCGCACGATGACGCATCCGACGGCGGGATTGGGCGCCGTGCGGCCGAGGCGGGCGCGGGCAAGGTCGAGCGCGCGGGCCATGTAGTGCTCGTCGGACGGGCGGGCGTTCACGCCGGAGGCAGGGTCTTGGCCCGCGCCGGATCGAGATAGCGCGCGGCGACGACCTGTAGCGCGTTATCGAGATCGATCAAAAGCGGGTTGCCGGTGGGGATTTCGACTTCAGTGATGTGTTCGTCCGAGACGCCGAACAGGTGCTTCATGATCGCCCGCAGCGAATTTCCGTGTGCGGCGACGATGATGTTCTCGCCCCCTTCCAGCCGGGGAGCGATCTCCCCGGTCCAATAGGGCAGGACCCGGGCCAGCGTGGTCTTGAGACTCTCGGTTTTGGGGATTGCGAGGCCGCGATAGCGGGCGTCCCCGGTCAGGTCGAATTCCGAGCGAGGTTCAAGGTCCGGTGGCGGGATGTCGAAGGACCGGCGCCAGACCTTCACTTGGTCGTCTCCGTGCCGGGCGGCGGTATCGGCCTTGTTGAGCCCGGTGAGGCCGCCATAATGGCGCTCGTTGAGGCGCCAGTCCTTGGTGACGGGCAGCCAGACCCGGTCCATCTCTTCAAGCGCCAGCCACAGCGTGCGAATGGCGCGCTTCTGAACGCTGGAATAGGCGCGGACGAAATCGACGCCCGTGGCGCGCAACAACTTGCCGGACGAGCGGGCTTCAGACTCCCCCAGGGGCGTGAGATCGACGTCCCACCAGCCGGTGAAACGGTCCTCCAGATTCCACTCGCTCTGGCCGTGCCGAAGGAGCGCCAGCTGCGCCATTGTCTCGAACTCCGATACAAAAGCCGGGAAGATTCTAACCGGGTTCGCCAGGGTCGGGGAAGCGCGGACCCGCGCCCCGGCCTATCTCGGCGCGGTCGCCACCGTGACATTCGCCTCGACCATTTCACCGAGATTGCTTTCCCGGCGCTGGTAGGCCGCCACCAGCGAGGCGTAGGGCGGGGCGTACTGCCAGCCGCTTTCGGCCGTGTTGAGCTTGATCTCGAAGTGCAGATGCAGGGTGGTCGGCGTGCCGCCGAAATCATTGGAGACATAGCCGACAATGTCGCCCTTCTTCACGGCCTGTCCGGTCGCGACCTTCAGCATCTTCATGTTGAGGTGGAGATAACGGTAGATGCGACCGCCTGAATCCGCCCGTAGCGTGATCGAATAACTGCCGACATTGGAGACGATGCCGTCCTCGACCGCGACGACCGCGTAGCGCGAACGTTCAGCGGCCTTGGTCGAGCGCTCGACCTTGCAGCCTTCGGGCGTGCCGACCCGGATATCCTGACCCAGATGGACGCCCGTCCGGGTGCAGAAGGGCGTGGTCGCCGTCGT
>JAWXBJ010000014.1:0-18774 GCA_034439955.1 Alphaproteobacteria bacterium | reverse complement strand
GTCCGGAGACCCCTCTCCCTGAAAAGGCAGGGCTATCACGTATGGGCGCACAGTATTCAGCAAAGTCATTCTCGGGCAAGCGAAGCGCGACCCGGGAATCTTCCTTGCGTGAAGTCATTCCCGGGCAAGCAAAGCGCGACCCGGGAACCTTTTCTCGCCTGTCACAACTGGGCCTGCCAACAACCGGATTTTTCGCGACGAGGGAAGCTTCTCGGGTCACGCCCGAGAACGATCCCACTGCCTTCACCCTAACGATACTCTTCCCCTGAAAGGGGAAAGGCTGGGCCAGAGACCCCTCCCCCTGAAACGCCAGAGACCCCTCCCCTGAGACGAATATGTGGCAGGCAGTCGTATTCTGTGCAAACACGCAGGAGGCAGGGTTGCCCGCAATAGCCGAGTGGGGTCGAGCTTGAATTTCAAGAGCGCCTCGAAGCTCTTTTCCAGGCGGCACGTCGCTCAGAAAGTGCGGGAATTGTCGTTCCGCGCCTTTAGGCGGCTGGTGCCAAATTTGCGCTCCCTGGTTTTCGAGGATCAAGCGGGAAACACGGTCGTCGCGAACGCGCGCGACAACTTCATAACGTTCGAGTGCGTGAAGTACGGCGGATACAAGACCTCCCCGATTCACCAGGCGATCCTGTTCTACCAGAAGCTCGGCTTCCCCTCCGGGCGCACGTTTTTGGATGTCGGGGCGAATATCGGCACCGAAACCG
The DNA here is from genome assembly GCA_034439955.1 of Alphaproteobacteria bacterium. Lineage (GTDB taxonomy): Bacteria > Pseudomonadota > Alphaproteobacteria > Caulobacterales > Hyphomonadaceae > UBA7672. The sequence goes on along the minus strand of JAWXBJ010000014.1, from coordinate 18,064 downwards.
TGTCCGCGATCAGGAGCGGGGTCTTTGACCGGGCCATCGCGATCGAGCCCGACGCGGCCAACCTGACAATCTCAGAATGACGGTGGCCGCCAACGGCCTGACCGGCGCCGTGACGATTGTGCCATGCGCCGTGTCCAACCAGTCCGGCCGTCTCAGGATGAAAACCTCACGGAACAATGCCGGCGACCATCAGCTCCTGAATGGGAATGAGCTTTCAGGCGACGAAACGTTCGAGGTGGATGTCGTGACGCTTGATCAGGTCATCGCAGACGCAAACTGCGCCGGTTCCGATATTGGTCTCATCTTCATGGACATCCAGGGGCACGAGCCTGAGGCGCTGGAGGGCGCCCCGAAGCTGCTGGAAACCGCGGCCCCCATCGTCATGGAATTTACGCCCAGGGCCATGGCGAAGGACGGCAAGCTTGAGAGGTTGCTTCGTGTGCTCGCCGATCGCTACGACACGTTCGCAACGCTGGGCATTGAAGGTGTTTCGGCGCCAGCTGCGCTGGGCGATCTGCGGACGCTGCGGATCGGCGACCAGGAACATCTGGATCTGTTCGTCTTTTGCCGACCGCAATAAGCAGCAGACTCCTCCTCCTGAAAGGCGGAAGACCCCGGAGAGGGTCAGCCTTCACCCCATCGCATCCTGGCCCGTCGCCTCGACCGACAGCGCCCACAGCCTGCGCGCCGCCTCCGGATCAACGGCATGCGGATCGACGCCCGAAAACCGTGACGTCCCGGCCGGCGTCAGCACCGCCACGTCGCAATCCTCGCAATAGACCCCGCCCCGCTCCTCCAGCATGGGCGAGGTCGCGCACCACACCGATGTCGCGGCGCCCTGCGCGGTCGTCTTGAAGCGCTCGCTCACCTTGCCGTCCGCATCCATCCACCCGGCGGCGATCATCTCCTCGCGCGGCAGATAGCGCTGCAGCGGCGTCAGGATCCCGCCCGGATGCACCGCGAGCGCCCTCACCCCATGCGCCAGCCCACGCCGGTCCAGCTCGACCGCGAACAGCGCATTGGCGGACTTGGCCTGGCCATAGGCCTTCCACTTGTCATAGGGCCGCACCTCGAAATGCACGTCCTCGAACACGACCGGGGACAATTTGTGCCCCACAGAAGACAGGCTCACCACCCGCGCTCCATAAGCCGCCTTGAGCGCCGGCGCGAGGCCCGCAACCAGCGCGAAATGCCCCAGATGATTGGTCGCGAACTGCGATTCCCACCCCGGACCAATCCGCGTTTCGGGATTCGCCATGATGGCGGCGTTGTTGACAAGAATGTGCAGCGGCCTTCCCGTAGCCACATAGCCCGCCGCGAACGTCTCGACCGAATGGAGGTCCGCGAGGTCCATCTCCTCCACCTCGACCCGGTCGAGACCCGCCAGCGCCTCGCGCGCCGCATCCGGACGCCGCGCCGGCACGGTCACATGGGCGCCCGCGCCCGCCAGCGCCTTCACCGTCTCGAAACCGAGGCCCGAATATCCGCCCGTGACCACGACATTGCGGTCCGCGAGCCTGGCGCCGTCCAGCGCCTCGACCGCCGTCGTCCGCATCCCGAGGCCCGATCCCAGGGGCGTCTGTTCGGTTGGGGTCATGTGTTCTTCCTTGTGAGCGTTTACTCACATTGTCAGATCGGGGTGGCCGCGTCGAGCCCCGGCGTCTCGCATGAGGACTGATGGCGCGACTGTCCTTGACCTTCAAGAACCCGCCTCGACACACGCGCGTCACATCGCCATGCTCCCGTGCATCATGCACACACACACCCGTCTCCTTTTCCCTGCCCTCGTTATCGGCTCCGGCCTTCTTGCCGCCTGCGCGACCAGCGCATCGGCGCCCTGGCCCGCCCCGACGCTGGGCGGCGCCCGACCTCTTGTCATTGCCCACCGGGGCGCCTCGGGCCTCCGCCCCGAGCACACGCTGGAAGCCTATCGCGTCGCCATCGAACAGGGCGCAGACTGCATCGAGCCCGACCTCGTGATGTCGAAGGACGGCGTGCTCGTCGCACGTCACGACACCTACCTCTCCACCACCACGGATATCGCCAGCCGCCCCGAATTCGCCAGCCGCAAGCGCCCCTCTCCCGATCCCGAATTCACCGCGCGCGAGGACTGGTGGGTCGCCGATTTCACGCTCGCCGAACTGAAGACCCTCCGCGCCATCCAGTCCTTCCGGGGCCGCTCGAAGGAGTTCGACGGCCGCTTCGACATCCCCAGCTTCGACGAGGTGCTGATGCTTGCCGCCGCTTCCCGGACGGCGTCGGGCAAGCCGGTCTGTGTCTACCCTGAAGCCAAGTCGCCCGCCTATCACGCGGCGCTGAATCTCGACCTCGCCCAGCCGATCCTCGACGCCCTGAAGAAGCGCGGCTTCGACCGGCCCGGCTCGCCCGTCTTCATCCAGTCCTTCGAGCCCCCCTTTGTCCAGCGCATCAACGGCATGACGCAGCTTCCCGTGGTCATGCTGGTGGGCGACAAGGCGGCCCTCGACGCGGCCATGGCGGTTCCCGGCGCGCCCTACTGGGATGGCCTTGGCGCCACACACCAGACCCTGGTCGGCGCGAACGGCGCCTCGACCGGGGTCATCGAGGCGTCCCACGCGCGGAACATCGCCGTCCATGCCTGGACCTATCGCGACGACGTGCCGAACGCCGGCGCGCCGGCGATGAAACAGGCGCTGGCGCTTGGCCTCGACGGTCTCTTCACCGACTTCCCCGAGACCGGCGCCAGGGTCGTCGGCGAGATGGCCGGCGATCCGGAAAACTAGCAAGGCGCCGTCCTCCAACGCCGAAGGCGGGGGAGGTGGATCGCGACGTCTCCGTCGCGAGACGGAGGGGGCGGGCGGCGGCCGCATTCTCGTGAGTTGAGGCGGCTGACAAAGCCTCCCGCCCCGGCAGGCAGGGCGACCGCATATGGACGCAAAGCATTGAGTGAAGTCATTCTCGGGCAAGCGAAGCGCGACCCGGGAATCCTCCTTTGCTCGCCAAAATCGGATTTTTCGTGACCAGAAAAGGTTCTCGGGTCGAGTCCGGGAATGACCCCACCGCTTTTTGCGATGGCCCTGCAGCAAGGGACAGCCTGGGAATCAACTCCCATCGCTTGCCCCTCGGCATTGCCCGGCACGCGCCCAACGCCTAGAGCAACCTCTCGTCCGCTGGGACGCAGACAAGTTGCTCTACACTTTTGAGATAGAGCATCTTTCTTCGATCAAACTGATTCAGTTTGATCGAAGGATGCTCTAGGTTCGACCTGTTCAGCGGGGGAAAACGCATGGCCGGGGACAAATGGCTTTCGAAACAGAACGTCATCACCATGGCCTCGATGGTCGTGGGCGTGATCCTTGCGATCGGCACTGTCGCCATCGCCAACCCGGCCGGTCAGCGCATGCTGTGCGGCGCCAGCGGCTTTTTCTGCGAGGATGTCCAACCGCTTGAGCTTGTCGCAACCGGCGAAGCGATGGACTTCGACGCCTGGTGCCGCGAGGTCGTCGCCGGCCTTGAAGCCCTGCCAGAGCTCGAACGCCCACCCGGCGTGGGCGCCGTGCCGTCGGCTGCCGACTGCGCGACGACGCTGGACAGCCCGGAGGCCGAGCGCTTCACCCGCCCGCTGGACACCCTCGACGCCGGAGCACGCGACTATCTCACCGCCAATCTCAGCTTCCAGCACGGCGCCGTGCGTGAACCTCTCGCCTTCACGATCCGCACGCTCTGCGGTTACACGGCCCCCGGCGCCCGAAGCTGGACGGCCCTTCCCTGCACCCTCACGGCCGACCTCGCCGCCGGAAACAGCCTCGACTATTATCGTGACGCCGGCCCGCTGCCTTCAGGTACGGTCGAGGCCGCGCTCACTCCCAACCAGCTCTATTTCTCCCAGACATGGCGGCTTGAAATAAATAGCCTCCCAACGGCCGCCGAACTCCCCCGCGGCGCGTACCAGGTCAATCTGCGCATCGCCAACGACGCGGAATCCCTCAAGGAATCCAGCGCCCGCTTTGAGTTCACGGTGGAATAGGCATGGTTGTCCCCCGCCGCCGAAAGCGGGGGAGGCGGTTCGCGACGTCTCCGTCGCGAGACGGAGGGGGCGGGCGGCGGTCGCATTCTCGTGAGTTGAGGCGGCTGACAAAGCCTCCCCCCCCCGTAAGCATGGCCCTCGCATTTGTGCGCCAAGCATTCAGTGAGGTCATTCTCGGGCAAGCGAAGCGCGACCCGGGAATCTTCCTCGCATGCCACAACTGGACTTTTTCGAGCCGAAAAAAGATTCTCGGGTCAAGCCCGAAAATGACTCCACTGCGATATGCAACTCCCCTGCTCTTGGGGGAGGCGGCTGCACGCGGAGCTTCTCTCCCGCCAAACTCCGCCATACATTGACCGCGCACCATCTCAGGGACGACGTGGCGGATGTCTCCGTTTCCTTCAGGCGCGAGGACAAGCCGCCTCGACTGATGCAAGCCGGACGACGTAGGCGAAGCGCATGACCGAACGCCTCTCGACTGCCTGCTGCATCGCCGGCGGCGGCCCCGCCGGGATGATGCTCGGCCTTCTGCTCGCCCGCGCCGGCATCGAGGTGATCGTGCTCGAAAAGCATCGCGACTTCCTGCGCGATTTCCGCGGCGACACCGTCCACCCGTCGACCCTCACCCTCTTCCACGAACTTGGCCTCCTCGACAAATTTCTCGCCTTGCCTCACGAGAAGGTCCGTCGCCTGACCGGCTTTGTCGGCGAGGATGAAATCGCGCTGGCCGATTTTTCTCGCCTGCATGTTCCGGCGCCCTTCATCGCGCTCGTTCCGCAATGGGATCTCCTCAGCTTTCTCGCCGAACAAGCCGGGCGCTATCCTGGTTTTCGCCTCATCATGCGCGCCGAAGCGACCGGCCTCCTGCGTGAGAACGACCGCATTGCCGGTCTCACGGCGACGACGCCTGGCGGCCCGCTCGATGTTCGCGCCCGGCTGACCGTGGCGTGCGATGGCCGCTCATCCGTCCTGCGCGGCAAAGCCGGCCTTGAGGTCGAGAACCTCGGCGCCCCTCTGGATGTTTTCTGGTTCAGCCTGCCCCGCCTGCCGACAGACGCAGGCGACATCACCGGTCGCTTTTTCCCGGGCGCGATCTTCGTGCAGATCAGCCGCGGCGAATATTGGCAATGCGCCTTCGCCATCGAGAAGGGCGCCGCTGGTGCGGTACGCGCCGAGGGCCTGCCGGGCTTCCGCGCCCGCGTCGCCCTTGCTGCGCCGTTTCTGTCCGATCGCGTCGATACCCTCGCCGACTGGGAGCAAGTGAAACTCCTCACCGTGCGCGTCGACCGGCTCCGGCGCTGGCGCCGCGACGGCTTCCTCTGCATCGGCGACGCCGCCCACGCCATGTCGCCGGTGGGCGGCATCGGCATCAACCTCGCGGTTCAGGACGCGGTCGCCGCCGCCAATCTTCTCTGGAAGCCGCTGGTGGAGGGAAGGCTCGCCGAGGCCGATCTCGCCCGCGTCGAGGCGCGCCGCCTCTGGCCGACGCGGGTCACGCAATTCGTGCAGGTCCAGGCCCAGAACCGCATCATCGCGCCAACCCTCCGGGCCGGAGCGACCGGCGCCGGCCGCCCCTTCACCGCGCCCTGGATCGTCCGAAACCTCCAGCGCATTCCCTTCCTGCGCGACGCGCCCGCGGGATTCGTCGGCCTCGGCGTCCGGCCCGAACACATCCACTCGCCCGAACGCGTCTGACGCCGTCCCTTCTCAACCGGTCAGTGCCCTCCCGCCATCGCGGCGAGCATCAGCAGCGCCACGATGTTGGTGATCTTGATCATCGGGTTCACCGCCGGCCCCGCCGTGTCCTTGTAGGGGTCGCCGACCGTGTCGCCGGTCACGGCCGCCTTGTGGGCTTCCGAGCCCTTCTTGTGGACGACGCCGTCCTTGTCGCGGAACCCGTCCTCGAACGACTTCTTGGCGTTGTCCCACGCGCCGCCGCCGGCGGTCATGGAGATCGCGACAAACAGCCCCGTCACGATGACGCCCAGCAGCATCGCGCCCACCGATGACAGCGCCTGGCTCTTGGCGATATCTGTAAAACCGCCAATGCCCCAGATCGCGAAGAACAGCACGATCGGCGACAGCACCGGCAGAAGCGACGGCACGATCATCTCCTTGATCGCGGCCTTGGTCAGCATGTCCACGGCGCGGGCGTAGTCGGGCTTCACCGCATAGGTCATGATGCCGGGGTTCTCGCGGAACTGCCTGCGCACCTCCTCGACCACCGCCTGCGCCGCGCGCCCGACCGCCATCATCGACATGCCCCCGAACAGGAAGGGCAGCAGGCCGCCGAACAGCAGGCCGACGACCACATAGGGGTTCGACAGCGAGAAGTCGGCGACCACGCCATAGAGGAAATCTCCGGGCGCCGCGCTGCCGGAGAAGAATTCGAGGTCCGCCGTGAACGCCGCGAACAGCACCAGCGCGCCAAGGCCCGCCGAGCCGATCGCATAGCCCTTGGTGACCGCCTTGGTGGTGTTGCCGACCGCGTCCAGCGTGTCGGTCGTCTCGCGCACCTTGTCGTCCAGCGACGACATTTCGGCGATGCCGCCGGCATTGTCCGTCACCGGCCCGAAGGCGTCGAGCGCGACCACCATGCCCGCCAGCGCCAGCATGGTCGTCACCGCGATGGCGACGCCGATCAGGCCCGCCATCGTGTAGGTGAAGATGATGCCGCCGATGATGATGAGGGCCGGGATCGCCGTCGCCTCGAGCGACACGGCGAGCCCCTGGATCACGTTGGTGCCATGGCCCGACACCGACGCCTGCGCGATCGAGCGCACGGGCCGGTAGCCCACGCCGGTATAGTATTCGGTGATCCAGACGATCAGCCCGGTGACGATCAGCCCCGCGACGCCGCAGTAGAACAGGTTCTCGCCGGTGATCACCGTCCCGTCGATCGTCTGGAAGCTGGCGCTCCAGCCGCCGAAATCCTGGAAGGTGAGTTCGATCGCGCCGGCAAGCGCGGGAACCGACAGGACGGCCGACGCGATGAAGCCCTTGTAGAGCGCGCCCATCACATTGCGCGAGCCCTTGCCCAGCCGCACGAAGAACGTGCCGAGAATCGAGGTGACGATGCACACGCCGGCGATGATCAGCGGCAGCATCATCATCGGCGCGACGGCGTTGGTGCCGGCAAAATAGATCGAGGACAGCACCATGGTCGCGACGATGGTGACGGCGTAGGTCTCGAAGAGGTCGGCGGCCATGCCGGCGCAGTCGCCGACATTGTCGCCGACATTGTCCGCGATCGTGGCCGGGTTGCGCGGATCGTCTTCCGGAATGCCGGCTTCCACCTTGCCTACCATGTCGCCGCCCACGTCGGCGCCCTTGGTGAAGATGCCGCCGCCGAGGCGCGCGAAGATCGAGATCAGCGATGCGCCAAAGCCGAGCGCGACCAGTGCATCGACCACCGTGCGGTCGCTCGGGTCGAGGCCCAGACCGACGGTCAGCACGACATAGTATCCGGCAAGGCCCAGAAGGGCGAGACCGACGACGTACATGCCCGTCACCGCACCCGACAGGAAGGCCACGTTCAGCCCCTCTGCGAGACCCTTGGAGGACGCCTCGGTGGTCCGCACATTGGCCTGGACCGACACTTTCATGCCGATGAACCCGGCGGCGCCCGAGAGCACCGCGCCCAGCACGAAGCCCACCGGCGCCTGCCAGTTCTGGAAGAAGGCCGCGATCACGATCGTCACCGCCACGCCGACGATGGCGATGGTCTGGTATTGCCGCTTCAGATATGCGTCGGCCCCTTCACGGATAGCGGCCGCGATTTCCTGCATCTTGGCGTTGCCCGACGGCATTTTCATGACGCGCTGGGTGGTGATGATGCCGTAGGCCACGGCGATAATGCCCGCCACGATAGGCAGCCACAGCGTCAGGCTCATGAAAGTCCCTCTCAGCGCAGGATGATGGGCGCTGGGTCGTGCGAGTCTCGGTGGAATCGCATCCGCCCCGGCCCTTGAGTCGGCGGGACCATGCCAATATTGGGCTTGAGGCGCAATATCCTGATTTGTCCGTATTTTAGCGTCAAGTAATCCCATGTTGACTCAGCGTTCGAAGGCGCGGGGAGCCCTGAATCACTTCGGCGGACGGTCGGGCGAGGGCCCGCAACCGGGGGCTTCCGACTCGCCGACGCGGTCCGTGAAGGTTTTCTCAAAATGCCTTCCGAACCTCTGCCGGATGCTTGTGGCCGGAATCGAATTGCGGCAGCGTCCCCGCCACCGGCCAGTAACCGTATCGGGGAATCGACATGAAACGCACCTTCACGCTCGCCCTTCTCGCCGCAGCGTCAAGCGCGGGCGTCGCGCCCGGCCAGTCGGCCATAGCGATCGGCGGCGGCATCGGCACCACGGGAGGCGTCGCGGAAATACAGGCCCAGATCCAGCCCTGGCTGCAGCTTCGCGGGGGGTACAACTATTTCGAGTACGAGGCCGACGACACCTATGACGACATCGCCTACACGGGAGATCTCGACCTCACCACGCTGGGCGCCTTCGTCGATCTGCATCCCTTTTCCAACAGCTTCGTCATCTCGGCCGGCGCCTATTTCGGCGACAAGGGCCTCAACCTCGCCGCCACTCCCGGGCAGAGCTACGAGATCGACGGCCAGATCTACACCCCGGCGCAGGTCGGCGTCCTCGCCCTCTCTGCCGCTCTCGAAGAGACGGCGCCCTTCCTCGGCCTTGGCTGGGACACGACTTTCCAGGGCGACGGGCCGTTCGGCTTCAAATTCCTCGCCGGCGCAATGTTCACCGGCTCGCCCGCAATCGACCTCACCTCGACCGGCGGCACGCAGTCCGGCAACGCCGCTTTCCAGCAGGCCCTCGCCAACGAGGAGGTCGCGCTACAGGACGAAGTCAATGATTACGAGGTCTATCCGGTCGTCCAGGCGGGCGTGACCTTCCGCTTCTAGGCACCAGGCGGGCGTCGCTCCGCTCTACCGGTTCGCAGTTCTACCGGGTCTCCGCCGCCAGCTTGGCCGTCTCCTCGGCGATCTCCGCCGCCGAGCATTCGCCGACATAGGCCGCGTCCGCCTGCATCGAAAAGCCGGCGGGAATGCCCATGACCTTGGCGCTGCCCTTTGCTCGGATCGCCATCGAGGTGTCGGTGTGGGTCAGCGACGCTTTCGCCTTGCCCGGATATTTTCCCTCGCAGACGAGCAGGAAATCATATCCGCCCGCAGCAGGCGTGACGCCTTCCACCGTGCAGCCCTCGTCAAGGTCGCGTGCGAGCTTGGAGAGCGTGATCTGGGCCTTTTCGGGGATCAGGCATTCCAGATTGTTTTCATTGATCGGCAGGCCGATCACTCTGGTCTCCTGCTTCCAGCTCCATTTGCCGGGCTTCACGGACACCGATGCGTCCTTCATTGTGTCGGCATAGGCCGCCGACATGACCATCGCCGCCATGGCTGCAAACAGGACGGGGGCTGCAAACAGGACTGGCTTCATCTTGTCTCTCCTCGCGAAGGCTCCCCCCTTCCCGCGCTCGAATGCACAATGCGCGGACCGCATGAATGGCTCCCGAACAAGGCAGGATGGCGGCGGTTCATCAGGCGCTAGTTCTTCGCCCGGTCCACCAGCTGGTTCGACTTCGACCACTGCATCATGCCGCGCAGCTTCTCGCCGACTTCCTCGATGTCGTGGGCGTTCATCTTCGCGCGCATGGCATGGAAGCTCGGCGCCCCGGCCTGGTTCTCCAGCACCCAGTCGCGCGCGAAGCGCCCGGTCTGGATATCGTCCAGCACCTTCTTCATCGCCAGCTTGGTGTCCGCCGTCACGATCTTCGGACCGGAGACGTATTCGCCATACTCGGCGGTGTTGGAGATCGAATAGTTCATGTTGGCGATGCCGCCCTCATAGATGAGATCGACGATCAGCTTCACCTCGTGGAGGCATTCGAAATACGCCATTTCCGGCGCGTATCCTGCCTCGACCAGCGTCTCATAGCCGGCCTTGATCAGCTCGACGACGCCGCCGCACAGCACGGCCTGCTCGCCGAAGAGGTCGGTCTCGGTCTCTTCCCGAAACGTTGTCTCGATCACGCCCGCGCGCGTGTTCCCGATGCCCCTGGAATAGGACAGCGCCACGGCCTGCGCGGTCCCCGTCGCGTCCTGGTGGATCGCGATCAGCCCAGGCAGGCCGCGGCCCTGCGTGTACTGGTTTCTCAGCGTGTGGCCCGGGCCCTTGGGCGCCGACAGCGACACGTCGACGTCCTTCCTCGGACGGATCAGGTTGTAGTGGATGTTGAAGCCATGGCCGAACATCATGTGCTGGCCGGCGCGCATGTGCGGCTCGATCTCGTTGGCGAACATCACCGCCTGCTTCTCGTCGGGCACGAGGATCATCATCACGTCGGCCCACTTCGCGGCCTCCGTGGGAGAGATCACTTTCAAACCCTCCTGCGTCGCCTTTGGCTTGGAGCCGGAATTGGGCTGCAGCGCCACCGCCAGCTCCTTGACGCCGCTTTCGCGGAGATTCAGGGCGTGCGCATGCCCCTGGCTGCCATACCCCACCACCGCCACCTTGCGGGACTGGATCAGCGCCAGATCGGCGTCGTTGTCGTAGAAGACTTTCATAACCGGTACTCGCTCTCCATACCCCTACTCCTGCTTTAGAGCAGGTTCTCATGCTATAAAGCAGGCTCGGAACGCAAGCGCCATGGCACAGCCGCTTGGAGGGTGCCACACTGAGAATTGGGTGACGCGGCTACACGGGGGAGTACTATGAGTTTGAATCGCAAAATCCGAACCGGACTGTTCGTGGATTTCGACAATATTTTTCTTCGGCGAGACCATGATGATGTTGCAAGGCTGGGAAAGCTATTCGTCGATAACGTCTCGAACTGGCTACTGTGGTTGGAGGACGGCGCCCTCACGCCGGGTCAAGGCCGGGGCCGGGATATTGTCATCCGAAATGTGTATTGGAACGCACAGTTTGAACGCTTCAAGCCGAAATTCGAGGCGGCGGGGTTCAACACCCAGACTTGCACGGCGGCCGCGGCTCGAAAAATTGATTCCATGAAAAGCTCGGCAGATATTTGGATCACGATGGATGCCATCGATGCGTCCCTACGCCGATCGAGAAATGCGTCACGTGAGCGGTCGCGAGCGGGTTCATTCCGTGGCTTTCAGGATACGTCACTTCGGAAATTGCGATTGGATGAGATAATCATTTTAACCCGGGACACCGATTTCATACCGGTAGTGAATCGTCTTCAACTGCGAAATTTGAGAGTGGTGACCGCTGGCGACGAACGGGATCGCTCCTTCGGTATGTACGGCACAAGCGCGGATGCCGTAATCTCGATGAACGCGCTGAAGCAGGCCTGCAGCTATGTCCGCAAACCGAGGGGCTTCTTCGGATTTAAGCGCCGCGTCGTCGAAGTGGCGCCGCCTGAAACGCGACGATTGTCATCTGGCGAACAACTTGTTTCAGCGCATGGAGACGTCGATCGCTCCGCACCCACTGTTCGACAAGCTGAACTCCCGCAAAAAAGCATTGCATCTGTTCAGCCCGTTGATTCTGTCCAAGTGGGAGCCGTTTCTCAGCAAAGGCGGGGAAGGAAAATCAAGCGCGGTTATGACCTTCAAGTGATAGGCAAAGCTGTCGAGGCGGTTGGTATTAGAACACCCCGCCAACCAATCCCCGATGCAACAATCGTGCGAATATTTTCTCAGTTTCCCGATTTCGTAGTTGAGCAAAGCAAGGATCAGGATGCTTGGTTTGGATACGATTCCTATGATGCGGTTCTGGAAGCGCTCGCTAAAACGAGGGAACATCTTGCGATAATGGGTTCACGGAGGTCCCGCACCATCATGTATGTAGGACCGGTTGAACCCTCGGAAGACGCAGGCTAGCTAGCAAGCAGCCTACTTTTTTTCATACTGGCAACGGCCAACCGCTTTCATCACAACCCCTCCATTCCCAGCACCGCCTTCAGCTTCAAGCGCACCTCGCGCAGCACGTCCGGCGGCGCCGTCCCCACCTTGCGAAATCCGCGATGCTCACGATCCACCGCACGGACCAGTTCGGTCAGCACCGCTCCATCCACGGCGAGCCCCTCCGGCAGGAAAACCTTTGTCGGCCATGGCGTGAGGTTCCGCGTGATGGGGCAGACGATCGTGGTCCCGCGCGTCTCGTTGTAGAGGCGCGGACTTACGACGATGGCCGGCCGAAACCCGCTCTGCTCGCGACCGCGCGCCGGATCGAAATCCACCCACACAAGGTCGCCCTCATCGAGCGGATCCGGGGGCTGGGGCGGGGTCTGGATAGCCGCCGTCATCGATGATCTCCGCCCCGACATCCGGCCCCCAGTCGATCAGTTCGGGCGGCTCGATACCTTCGGCCATTAGCCGCTTCATCTCCGCCACCATCTCTTCCAGCTTTGGCCGCCCTGCCGCCGCCGGCGCCGCCGCAAACGTCGCGACCGCCCCGTCGAGCGTCATCTCAACCTCGGAGCCCGATTTCAGGCCAAGCTGATCCGCCACCGCCTTGGGAACCCGAAGCCCGAGCGAATTGCCCCAGACCGCAATCTTCACGCGCATGGTTCGCTTCTTTCCGGGCAGCCGTCTGCGATAGACATTGTATATACTATTTATCGCCCTTTCGGAACGACCTTTGGGCGGAACGGCCCTCGCAGCCAGGCCTGGCCGCCCCATCAGCCCGGCCGCCCTTCCGCATCGGGCGCTTCCGGCGCTTCCGGCGCAGTCGTGGGCGCAGCAACCGGATCAGGCACGCTCAGGTCCATTGCCGCCTTGAACTCTCCGGCGGCGTCCCTGCTCCACACGGTTACATAGCGGCCCTGTTCGATCGTCTGGTCGCTGATGCTCAGCCTGTAGAGGCCGGTGGTCACGGCAAGATCGCCAGAGGCCGCGCCATGGCCGCCATCGGGCGTCCAGTCGGCCGCGAAGCCGGGCGGCGACTGCGCAAAGCCGCCAGCGATTGCGTCGGCGCCTTCGACAACCACGCCGGGCTGTATGAATTTGCTGTCGGTGACGTGCATGAACGCCTGGAAGGCGGCCTGCGGGCCTTGCGCTTTCGCCATGGCCGCAAAGTCGCGATCGGCCTGCATGGCGGCGTCCAGCGTCGCCTGAGGCGTCGATGTGACCGCCGCCTCGCCCGTGACCGCGGGGGTCTTGCCCGGCGCGCAGGCCACGACAAGCGCCACGAACATGGCGCCGAACGCCGCACGATATGGATTGCGTTTCATCCCACCCTCTCCTTGCCTCGCTGGATCGACAATACGCCCGTCCGTGACACTTCCACCAGACCCAGCGGCCGCATCAGCTCGATGAACTGGTCGATCTTCTCCGAAGCGCCCGTGATCTCGAAAATGAAGCTCTCATTGGTGGTGTCGATCACCCGCGCCCGGAAGATCTCGGAGATCCGCAGCGCCTCGACGCGCTTGTCACCTGTCCCCGCCACCTTGACCAGCGCCAGCTCGCGTTCGATGCCGCCCGACTGCGTCACGTCGATCACGCGCGCCACCGGCACCAGCCGCAGAAGATGCTGTTCGATCTGCTCCAGCACATGATTGGTGCCGGAGGTCACGATGGTGATGCGCGACTGGTGCGCATTGCGGTCGATCTCCGCCACCGTCAGGCTCTCGATATTGTAGCCGCGCGCCGAAAACAGCCCCACAACCCGCGCCAGCACCCCCGGCTCGTTGTCGACGATGCACGCCAGCGTGCGCCGCTCGACGCCTTCTGCCGACGGCGTCATGTCATAGGCGGAGGCCGGATCGTCGCGCACACCCGACCGGGCTGCGGCGCGTGCGCGAGGGGTGCGGGTCATGAGACGATCTCCTTGCAATGCTGCCCACCACCGGCCGGACTCCTCCCCCTGGAAAGGGGAGGCCGGGAGGGGGTCTGACACTTTCGGCTAAACCAGCATCTTCCCGGCGTCCGAGATCTCATCCCCCATGATCTTGCCGAGGATCATCTCATTGTGCGCCGCGCCCGACGGGATCATCGGAAAGCAGTTCTCCGCCTTCTCGACCCGGCAGTCGAACAGCACGGGCTTGGGGCTGTCGATCATCTCCAGGATCGCCCCGTCGAGGTCCGCCGGATTTTCGCACCTTATGCCATGTCCGCCATAGGCCTCGGCCAGCTTGACGAAGTCCGGCAGGCTGTCCGAGTAGGAATGCGAATAGCGCTCGCCGTGCAGCAATTGCTGCCACTGGCGCACCATGCCCATCCACTCATTGTTGAGGATGAAGATCTTGACCGGCAGCTCGTGCTGCACCGCGCACGACATCTCCTGCATCGTCATCTGCACCGAGGCGTCGCCGGCAATGTCGATCACCAGCGCGCCGGGATGCGCCGCCTGCACGCCGATCGCCGCCGGCAGGCCATAGCCCATGGTCCCGAGGCCGCCCGACGTCATCCAGCGATTGGGCTGGTCGAAATGAAAGAACTGCGCCGCCCACATCTGGTGCTGGCCGACCTCCGTGGTGACGTAGACGTCGCGGTCGCGGGTCAGCGCATAGAGGCGCTCGATGGCGTATTGCGGCTTGATGATCGTCGCGGACCTGGGATAGGCGAACGACTTCCTCGCCCGCCACTGGTCGATCTGTCCCCACCAGGGCGCAAGGTCCGGCGTCTTCCGCGCCGACTTCTTCCAGCCCTTCAGCATCGCGCCCAGCGCCTTGCCGCAGTCGGCCACCACCGGCACGTCCACCCGCACATTCTTGTTGATCGAGGACGGGTCGATATCGATGTGGATCTTCTTCGATCCCGGCGAGAACGCGTCCAGCCGCCCGGTCACCCGGTCGTCGAACCGCGCGCCGACACACACCATCACGTCGCAATCATGCATGGCGTTGTTGGCCTCGTAGCTGCCATGCATGCCCAGCATTCCCAGCCATTGCGGATCGGACGCCGGAAACGCCCCCAGCCCCATCAGCGTCGAGGTGACCGGAAACCCGGTCGCCGCGGCCAGCGCCCTCAGCGCCTCAGAGGCGGCCGGCCCCGAATTGATCACCCCGCCGCCGGAATAGATCACCGGGCGCTCCGCCTTCGCCATCAGCGCGACGGCTTCCTCGATGCGGCGCTCCGCCGGCTCGGTGCGCGGATGATAGGTGCGGTGTTCGATCGTCGCCGGTCCCACATACGGACCTTTGGCGAACTGCACGTTCTTGGGAATGTCGATCACCACCGGTCCCGGCCGGCCCGACATCGCCACGTAGAAGGCCTCGTGAATGATCCGCGCGAGGTCCTTCACATCCTTGACCAGATAATTGTGCTTGGAACAGGCGCGCGTGATCCCCACCGTATCGGCTTCCTGGAAGGCGTCGGAGCCAATGAGGTGCGTCGGCACCTGGCCGGTGATCACCACCATCGGGATCGAATCCATCAGGGCGTCCGCGATCGGCGTCACCATGTTGGTCGCTCCCGGCCCCGACGTCGCCAGCGCCACGCCGCAGCGCCCGGTCGAGCGCGCATAGCCCTCCGCCATGTGCCCCGCCCCCTGCTCGTGGCGCACCAGTATGTGTCGCACGCGCTGCTGGGCGTAGATGGCGTCATAGATCGGCAGCACCGCGCCGCCGGGATAGCCGAAGATCGTGTCGACGCCCTGGTCGGCCAGCGCCCGCAGCACGATTTCGGCCCCGGTCAGGATTTCGGCGTCCGACGCTTTGCCCTTGGCGTCCATGGCTTCCTGCGCGTCCATGCCTGCGTGTCCGTCCATCTTTCATCGTCCCGATCTTCAGCCTGTACGCCGGAAAAGAACCTGTATGCCGGAAAAGAAAAAGGGCCGCGCGGGCCCTTTGGAAACATCTCGCCGTTCGGTCCGCCTCTTTCAGCGAACCGGCGGCGAGCCGCCTACGGTTACAAGGTTCGCCGCTCTGGCCGCCGTCATGGTCAATTCCACCTTCGACATTGTCCCAAACCCGTTACCCGTTTCACGCCGGACCGTCAATCAAGGCCGCCGCCTTGCCACCACCGCCGGCGCCCGTCCTCCACCGGCAAAGCCGGGGGAGGTGGATCGCGACGCCTCATCCTGAGCCGGGCCAAAGGCCCGTGTCGAAGGACGTCGCGAGACGGAGGGGGCCGCCTGCGCAGCAGGCGGAAACCGCCTCAAAAACCCGCCTTCACCTCGCCCCAGAGCGCGGCCGTCACCTTGGCGCGCAGATCCGTCGCCTCCGCCGGTATCCTCGGCCACTTCGTGAACTGGTGCGTGATCCAGGTGAGCTGGCGCTTGGCGTAGCGCCGCGTGTCCCGCCTGCAGCGCTCCAGCGCCTCCTCCAGCCCCAGCCGTCCGTCGAAATGATCGCAGAAGCCCGGCATGCCATGCGCGCGCATCGCCGGCAGGTCGCGGTCGAGCTTGCGCGCCCACAACGCCTCCGCCTCCTTCAGGGCGCCGCCCGCGACCATCCGGTCCATGCGCGCATGGATGCGGGCGTAAACCGCCTCGCGCGGCGGCGTCAGCGCGACCCCCACCCAGGCCCCGGCCTTCAGCGCCGGCTCGGCCTCACCCCGGAAAGAGGACAAGGGCCGGCCCGTCGCGAACCACACTTCAAGCGCCCGCGCCACCCTCTGCCGGTCGCCTTCGGAAACGCGCGCCGCCCCTTCCGGATCGACCTCGGCGAGGCGCCGGTACGCCCCGGCGGCGGCGTCCGCAACCATCCCCCTCGCTTTGGCGCGGGCCGCATCGGGAATGGTCGGAATGTCGGACAGCCCCTCGACCAGCGCCTGCAGGTAAAGCCCCGTCCCCCCGACCACGATCGCGACTTTCTCCCGCCCGTTCAGCTCGGCGATCCTGGCCGAGGCGTCCTTGACCCACCGGCCCGCCGAATGCCGCTCCCCCGCATCGACATGGCCGAACAGGTGATGCGGCGCAGCCGACAATTCAGCCGCCATCGGCCGCGCCGTCAGCACGTTGAGATCGCCATAAACCTGCATGGCGTCGGCATTGATGATCTCCCCGTCCAGCCGGTTGGCCAGCGCGATCCCCAGCGCCGTCTTGCCGCTTGCCGTCGGTCCGTGAATGAGGATAGCTGGAGTCATCGTCCTGCCGCCGCCGCCTTGTCCCCCAATGACCCACGTCCTCACCCTTGTCACCCGGCGCGAGACGGGCGAGGCAGGCGATGTCGCGCTTCGTGCACCCGGCGGCCTCGGTCCGCCGATCCAGCGCGGCGGACGCAACTGGTCCGTGTCCGAACAAACCCTAGACCACGCCGCCCTGCCCGATCTAGTCGAATATCTCGGGGCCGAGGCCGCCGCCGCGCGCTGCGACTGGGCGGTCACGCCTTGCGTAAACCGCCGCAAACGCCTGCTGATCTCCGACATGGACAGCACCATCATCGGCCAGGAATGCCTCGACGAGCTCGCCGACTATGCCGGCCTCAAGTCCGAGGTCTCGGCCATCACCGAGCGGGCCATGCGCGGCGAGCTCGACTTCGAATCCGCCCTCACCACACGCGTCGCCATGCTGAAGGGCCTGTCGCTGTCGGCGCTGGAGGCCTGCTACGCGACGCGCGTCACTCTCAATCCCGGCGCGCGGACCCTTGTCGCCACCATGAAGGCGAATGGCGCGCGCTGCGTGCTCGTGTCGGGCGGTTTCGACTTCTTCACCTCGCGGGTCGCCAGCGTCTGCGGCTTCGACGACGATCGCGCCAACACCCTCATGGACGATGGCGGCGCCCTGACCGGGCAAGTCGCCCGTCCCATCCTCGGCCGCGAGGCCAAGCTCGCCGCGCTGCTGGAGGAGACCGCCGCGCTCGGCCTCACCCCGGCCGACGCCATCGCGCTGGGCGACGGCGCCAACGACCTCGCCATGATCACCGCCGCCGGCCTTGGCGTCGCCTATCGGGCCAAGCCCATCGTCGCGCGCGAAACCCTCGCCCGCATCGAACACACCGGCCTCACCGCCGCCCTGTTCTTCCAGGGCTATAACGAAAACGAAATCCTCCAAATGGGATGAGGCGCCCTCTTCCCCCGCGGAGCGGTGGAGTGGTGTCTTGCCTCCCTCAACTCTTCCGGCGATTGCGCTCGCGCAGCGCGGCTTCGAGCCGCCTGCGGTCCAGCTTCGCGGGGGGCGTCTCGTCGATGAT
>JAWXBJ010000013.1:0-14348 GCA_034439955.1 Alphaproteobacteria bacterium | reverse complement strand
GCGCAGGGGCGCCTCTTCCGGGCCGGCTACCGGATCATCGCCAGACCCGAGGCGCTGGCGACCTTCCAGCAGGACGCCGAAGCGGCGTGGGGCGAGGCGGGTATGCGCTATCGCGCACCCGAGGACGCCGTCGACGGCCTGCGCGATCTTCTCGACATGCTCAACACCTTCATGTCGGTGATCGGCATCGCGGCGCTTGTGGCCGGCGGCGTCGGCGTCGCGCAGGCGACCTCCTCCTTTCTTGAATCGCGCGTCGAATCGATCGCCGCCCTCAAGGCGCTGGGGGCCGACGCCGGGACCATCCGCGCCGCCTACGCGCTCCAGCTCGGCGTGCTCGCCGGCATTGGTTCAATCGCCGGGGTCGTGCTCGGCGCGCTCTCGCCGTGGATGCTGCAGCTCGCCGTCGGCGACCAGATACCCCTGCCCACCGCGATCGGCATCTTTCCCGAACCGCTCCTCAAGGCTTTCACGCTTGGGCTCCTGGCGGCGGTGCTGTTCGCGGCGCCGGCGCTCGGACGCGCCCGGGCGACCCCGCCTGCCGCCCTGTTCCGGCGCCTCGGCGGCGAACTGCTGGGCCGCACGCCCTGGTTCGAGCGCATCGTCTCGGCGTCCGCCGGCGTGCTGCTGGTCCTTGTCGCAACGCTGGGTTCGGCTCGTCCGCTGGTGACGCTCGGGCTGCTCGCCGGCGCCGGCGCCGCCTATGTGGTTCTCGTGGGCGCGGCCATGCTGATCAAGCGCCTC
Organism: Alphaproteobacteria bacterium; assembly: GCA_034439955.1. Taxonomy (GTDB): domain Bacteria; phylum Pseudomonadota; class Alphaproteobacteria; order Caulobacterales; family Hyphomonadaceae; genus UBA7672. The sequence goes on along the minus strand of JAWXBJ010000013.1, from coordinate 13,607 downwards.
GCCCGCATCGCCGCACGGTCGGCGCGCGGCTATCCGCGCCTCGCCCTCGCCAATCTCGGCGGACCGGGCTCGCTCGCGCCGACCATCGCGCCGGCCCTGGGTCTGGGGCTCGCCTTGCTCAGCCTCGTCGCCGTCGTCCAGACCAATCTGCTCGGCCAGATACGCGACACCGCGCCGGCAAGCGCGCCCTCTTTGATCTTCCGCCAGATTCCCGACGCCGAAGCCGCGGCGTTCGATGAGGTCCTGGCCGGGCAGGGCGTCGACGTCGCCGATCCCGAATCCTACCGCCGCGCGCCCTTCATCCTCGGCCGCGTGATCGCCCTCAAGGGTCGCGAGCTGAAGGAAGAAGACGTCGCCGAGGAGGAACGCTGGGTCGTCCGGGGCGAGATCGGCATGACCTATGTCGGCGCCCAGCCGCCCGAGGCGCAGCTGCGATCTGGCAAATGGTGGCCCGCCGACTACAAGGGCCCGCTGCTCGTCTCGGTAGAGGAGGGCGCCGCCAAGGGTCTCGACCTGAAGGTCGGCGACACGATCGGCTTCCGCATTTTCGGACGCGAGCTTGAAGCTTCCGTGGCCTCGATCCGCAAGGTCGATTGGGGGGGCTTCGGGGCCAACATGGCTTTTGTCCTGTCGCCCGGCACGCTGGAGGCGGCGAAGCCGTTTCACACCGCGATCGTGATGCTGCCGCCCGAGCGCGAGCAGGCGGTCATGACCGCCGTCGCCGACCGCTGGCCCGGCGTCCTGGTCTTCCAGCTCCGCCGCACGCTTGAGACCGCCGCGGATCTGTTCGACCAGATTTCGCTCATCGTCACGGTGCTCGCCAGCGTCGTCACTTTCGCCGGCATTCTCGTGCTCTTTGGCGCCTTCGCGGCCGCAGCCCGCCGCCGACGTCAGGAATCCGCGCTCCTGAAAACATTTGGCGCGACCCGCGGAGCGATCCTCGCGCTCTACGCCGGAGAGTTCGCGCTGGCGGGGCTCGCCGCAGCCATCCTCGGCGGGGCGATGGGCATCGCTGCGGCTCACCCGATTGTGATAAATGTCTTCGAGGCCCAATGGCGTTTCGACTGGGCGCCCTTGCTGGCGGTGGCGTCGATTGCGGTTCTTTCGGCGGCGGCCGGCGGGGCGGCGGTCGGCTGGACCACTTTGTCCCATCGGCCTGCGCGAGTCTTGCGCTCGGCTTGAAGGTCGGTATGTTCCCCACGCAGCGTCGGCCCGGCGCGCTTCATCCTCGGTTCTTCATCCGACGCCACAAAATCAAGGCGGCGGAGATGGACATTCGTTCGCGGGGAGATAACTGAGTGTTGGGCGTACGGGAGGGAAACATGAAGAAGCTTGTATCGACACTTGTGCTCGCAGCCGCGCTGGGCGCGTGCCAGACGCCGCCGCCGGCCGGCGACAGCATGCAGTCGTCCAGCTCGGCCGCGCCACCGGCGATGGCGACCGCCGCAGCCGGACCCTACCGGGCGCCGCGCGGACCGGACGGTCAGCACCCTGACCTCAACGGCGTGTGGCAGGCCCTCAACACCGCCAATTTCAACATCGAAGCCCATCCCGCCAGCGCGGCGATGCAGATGCGCCCCGGCCCCTACGTTCCCGTTCCGGCAGCCGCCGTCGTGGCGCTTGGCGCCGTGGGCTCGGTTCCCGCCGGCGTCGGCATTGTCCAGGGGGACGGCAAGATTCCCTACACGCCCGACGCGCTCAAGCTTCGCGACGAGAACAAGGCGGACTGGATCAACCGCGATCCGGAGATCAAATGCTATCTGCCGGGCGTGCCGCGCGCCAACTACATGCCTTACCCCTTCCAGATCTTCCATTCCGACAAGGCCGTCTTCTTCGCCTATGAGTATGCAGGCGCCGTGCGCAACATCTTCCTCGATGACCCGGGCGAGGCCCCGATCGACAGCTGGATGGGTCAGTCCTTCGGCAAGTGGGAAGGCGACACCTTCGTCGTGGAAGTCACCGGCCTCCTTTCGGACACCTGGCTTGACCGGTCAGGCAACCATCACGGGTCGACCACCAAGGTCACCGAGCGCTACACGCCCACCAGCGCCCATACGATGCGCTACGAGGCCACGATCGAGGATCCGGAAACCTACACAAAACCGTGGAAGGTCGCCTTCAATCTCTACAAGCGTCAGGGCGAGGACGCCCAGCTGCAGCAGTTCAAGTGCGTCGAGTTCGTCGAGGAACTGATGTACGGCCATCTCCGCGCCAACCCGCTGCCTGGTCCGGCGCTGGAGCGCAGCAAGCTGCCGCCGGAATAGGACAAGCCGGCCAGCATGGGTCTGCTGACGAAGTCGTGAGGAGTTCTTGTGTGCTGGGCGGATCGAAAGACTTGCTTTGATGCGCTACGTTGCCGCAACGGCGAACCCAAAGGGCGCTGGCGCTAGGAAGCAGGAACGGCGAAAGCCGGAACAGAAGTGGGCTGAATAGGGACGTTGGCGGCCAGACCCTTGAAAAGGACCCCGTGTCCGATCTAGGGTCAGGCCATGGAACAAGGCCCAGGGGCGGCCGGACGTCATGTCCGGACCGGTTCGACAAGGGCGGCGCGGACGGGCTCGATCCCGTAGGCGATTGCAGGAGGAACGAGATGAACAAGAAATTGCGCTTCGCGCTCATGGCGGCGGTTCTGCCGCTGGTCGGCGTCGCCGGCGTCGGTTCGGCGGCTTACGCCCACCACGCCTTCGCCGCTGAATTCGACGCCAACGCCCCGGTCCTGCTGAAGGGCAAGGTCGTGACGGTCGAATGGGTGAACCCGCACACCTGGATCCACATCAACGTCCCCGACGTGGACATGAAGGCCAAGGCCAAGAAAGGCACGACCTTCAACTGGGCCGTCGAGGGCGGCACGCCCAACACGCTGCTGCGCACGGGCATCAACAAGTCTTCGCTCCCGATCGGAACGGAAGTCGTGGTTCGCGGCTACCAGTCCAAGGACGCGCTGTGCGAGACCCATCCGAAAACCAAGAAGAAAACCTGCAAGGCCAATGGCCGTGACGTGACGTTCCCGAATGGCTGCAAGCTGTTCGTGGGCTCCTCGGGCACCGGCGCGCCGACCGATGGATCGGACGCCTCCGAAGGCGGCACGGCGTCCAAGTGCAAGGCCGTTGCGGCCTGATTTCGACTTGACCTGCTGCACCATCTGAAACCCGCCGCCCGCATCTAGCGAGCGGCGGGTTTTTGTTTGTCTGGAATTTCGCTTATCCGGATTTTCAACATCGGGACTGGAACTCCTCCCCCTGCAAGGGGAAGGTGGGAGGGGCTCTCTCTCCAGCCGCCATCCCGGCTCACGCACCCGAACAAAAAACAAAAAAGCCCCGGAGCCATCCCTCCGGGGCTTTTCATATCACATTTGGACAAAGTCCCCTCAGCTCAACCCGATCCAGCGCCCGGCCGCCGCGATCGTCACCCAGGTCAGGATCGAGAAAAGTGCGATCAGCTTCACGGTCGAACTCGTCTCGGCGTGCTTCGAGGCGAAGATCTCGTACCCCAGCAGGCCGACCAGGATCAGCGCGGCGATGCGCACGAACCAGATGTTGATCGCCGTCACCAGCTCGTAATGGTCCCACACATTCCAGACGCCATAGGTGAGAACGGCGCCGACGATCACCAGCGCCGCCAGCGTCCCGCCGCCGAGGAACCGCGACAGGCGCGAGCCGAACGCGAACAGGATCGCATAGCCCGCCACCACCAGGTGCACCGTGCCGGGATTGGCGCCGATGGCCGACCCGAACACCCCGATCGAGGCGAGCCAGAGCAGGAAGGCGACGCCCGCCGCCGCCTTCATCGGCGTCGAGATCGCACCCTCGTTCCTGGCGACCACGTTGGTGACGCCAAACGAGAAGATGAGCCCCGCCGCAAGGCTGATCATCTTCACGAAGAAGGCCGGGCTGGTGTAGAGCTTCTCGGCGTTCGACATGCCGATGGCCACGCCCGTCAGCAGCACGCCCCCCACCCCGATCCAGAGCGACAGCCTGAGATTGCGCTCGACAACCGAAATCGGTTCGTTGGTGAGGCCCGCGCCCAGAAGGCGCATGTTGAGAACGATCACGCACCCGCCCAGAAGGCCGAGCATCAGCAGATGCACCGCCTCGATGACGGCGAACATCCAGATCGACGGCTTGATCACCGACGCGGGCCAGACCGTCGCGAGGTTGGCGACCCAGGGTTCGAGATTGGGGAACAGGGTAAAGAAATCCATGGCCTAGTTCTCCTCTCCGGGCGCTTCGGTCGGGACGGTTTCCTCGCCCGGTTCGGCGGGCGGCGGATCGACGCCGTCGGCGGCCGTGGGCGCGGCGCCTTCTCCGACGGTCTCGTCCTCAGTCGGCTCGCCTTCCTCGAAGATTTCCTCGCCCGAGACGACGCCGCCGGGATAGGCCGAGCATTCGGCGAACCACTCCACGAACCCGGGCTGGGGCTTGCCGCACTCATACCAGTTGTAGGCGATGAAACGGCCAAAGAGGATGATCAGCACCCAGGAGGTCAGCGAGATCATCGCCGACAGCTTGACCGGGAAGGGCGGATTGGGATTGGCGTCCCACTCGTCCTGGTTCTTCTGAACCTTGTAGTGAAACCAGAAGATGTTGATCGACGCGATGATCAGGAAGATGATTTTCGCCCGGAACCAGACATTGTGATAATAGTCCATCGGCTTGGCGAGAAAGAGGATGAACCCCGTCACGATCATCGCGGCGAAGCCCACCATCGTGTAGGGCAGGATCCTGTCGTTGATCTTGGAGAACGGCACGTCCTTGAAGATCACGCCCAGCATCCGCAGATCGACGATCCAGATCGTCCCCGCGAACAGCATCAGCGTGACGACATGGGTGCCCTCCATCAGGGACCACAGGTTGAACGAGCCGAGGAATTGCTGGCTCCAGGACGCGGCCAGCGTCTCGCTGAAGCCGAGGTCCTCCTGCAGCCATCTGAAGAATTCGTGGAACACCTCGGCAAACCTCCCCTGCAGCACGAGCGCTTCTTACAAGAAATCCGGCGCCTCGGTCTTCAATGCGCCGCGCGGCTCAATCCCTCAACCGCCTTCCCCTCATGGGAGCGACGGGTCCGGCGGCGGCGGCCCCTGCATCGCGGGCGGCTCCTCACCCAGGATGAACCTTGCGTGGCAGTCGCGGCAGACCACGTAGATCGCCCCGCCTGCGTCAAAGAAGGCCTGCTTGTCCCGGCTCTCGGCCGCCTTCCGGGCGTTGATGCCGGCGTCGTACAGCTTGTGGGCGTAATCGGTCCAGCGTTCGTCGTCCACGGCCCGGCCTGGCAGCAGAAGCAGGTTGGACGTCTCGGCGATGCTCGCCGCCGCGCTTTCCACGGCGAACCAGCCGGCCTCGTCCGTGGGAAACAGCTCCCGCGTGCCCCCCGAGTCGATCACCCAGCCCTGGTTGAGCCAGACGCCGTCGGCGGCGGGGTCGATCACCCGCGCCATCAGCTCCTGCATGGTCATATCGGTCTTGTAGCGCCCAGCCTCGGCGCCTGGCGTCGCCCCAGCCTGCGTATCGGGCGTGTTCGCGCCCTCCGAGCAGGCGGCGGCCAGGATGGCCAACGCGGCGGCGGCGATCCGTTTCAGCATCTCTCGTCCCTCGCCCGCATGCCTTGAGAATAGGCGTCCATTCGGACACAGGTTTCTCTAGCCGGTCGCGTCGCCAGCCGCGACGCCTCCCGGTGTCGCATGTCTCCGGATCGAATGCACGAGGGGCGGCCTGTCCGTCGCTTTGCTCTAATTGCCAGCGGCAAGGGACACCGCAAGGGGACAACTTTCAACGCAGTCAGCTGCCGCCGACTCCGAGCTTGCGTCAAATCGCCGAGGTCTCGCGTGACACAAACCTGCGCTGACGCGTCCCGCTCGTTGCCCCCGATGTGTATCAGAGGCAACAATTCTGCTATTAGCAGCCGCAGCCGACAATCCTGAGGTTTGTGCCGCTGATCAAGGATTGAATGTTCATGAAAATCAAATCGCCAGACGAAGACTCATATCCATGTATCCAGCCCCAAGCAGTATCGCCCTGGACGACCGGGCCCCCACTGTCTCCAGGCGTCGAGAGCGGTCCACGTCCTGAGCTTAAAATTCGCTGGAAATACCCCCCATATGTTGCGTCATATCTCTGCGTACCCGTATAGCCGCATTTGTAGCCACCGTATTTTCCGTAGAAGCAGAGGTACGAGTTCGGATTCGGTACGCCACTCGAATAGTTACGAACAGGTAAGCTCTGCGTCCCGTCCCAGAAGTATGCTAGCGAAGTGTCCGCCGTAGCCACTGTATGCCACTGTACGTCAAGCCCGCCGGTTATCCATTCGGCGACATACGTCAGTGGACGGCCGCCGCTGGCGCCGTATGCACGGTCTGCATAGGGATTAAACTCGGCTGGGGTGTTGTTGTCGCAATGGCCTGCCGTCGTCATGCCTTTGATGTTAGTTGTCTGATCGACCACCTTGAACCCGACCGTGCAATCGTTGGTGTTGCCATCGCGGCCGATCCACGATGAGCCGGCTACGACGTTGACGGTCAGGACAATGGACTTACCGCGCTCAATCGTTATGGCGCCCGGCAAATTGAGGCCTTGGCTGACGAGAGCCGCGTTAACGGCGGAGTTTTCTGTATAGATCGTGGTTAGTCCCGTAACACGGTCGATTGAGAAGTCGGCATCAGGATCGAGCTGCCGAAGTTGAACAACTAAGAGGGCTGCAAGTCGCTGTTCATCAGCAACCGACACGCGGGCAACAGTGTCGATGATCTGGGTTGGTATGCCGGCCGCGACGGCGCGACCGTTAAAGGAATTGGCAGATGTCCTTGCCGGCGTGGTCTTGGCGAGTGACACGATACGAAATTGTCCGCCCGCCCTTTCGAACTGGATGCCTGCAAAGTTTTCGGGATCGTCTCGTTCCAGGCGAGCAGCCAGTCGATTGGCGTCATGCATGATCTTCAATCGCTGCGCCGCCTCAGCGAGGGAAATGCTTTCTTCTTGAGCAAGAGCTTGCGCAACCCGGTCGCCTGGATCGTCGAATTCGCCGAATTCAATAGCGACTGTTTCGCCGATTGCCGCGCCCGCATCAACGCCAACCGCCTGCTGACCTAATGCAGTTGGCATGGCGAAAGTCCAAGCCGCACTTGCAGAGGCTGCTAGTAGAGTAAAACGGCGCATGTGTATCTCCCAACAAGGTCGCTAGTTTTCTAGGTGCTCCACGGAAAACAGAACCCCACCACATCGTTGAGCTCTTGCGAGGGTCTGTGGATCCACGGACGACAGGTCGCCGATTGGTGCGCCGACGAGCCTCAAGGTTTCCCCAATCAGAAATGTTCTGTTTCCACCGTCTTGCTTCGGGACGGAAATCCCGCCGTCAAGGACCTGCGCAGCGGGCGGCCATAACGGGTATACGCGGCCGCCGGTAGCAGCAATTGACAGGCAATTTCCATCCAGAATGAGTTTGCCGCGGATTGGCTGTCCCACAATCACTCCACTTGGCGTAAAACGGGCCAGCACAGTGTTAGGAACAAGCTTTGTTGGCGCGACGCAGGAACACAGCGCCATAACAAGTATAGCCTCTGCGAGATACTTCGGCATTTCGAATCCCGATTTTCCACATCCGTGCCATGGTAATGCTCTCCCGACCTTGTTGTTCCGGTTCGGCGTTTCCAACAGAGTGTCTGTTGAGCCAGCGTAATACCGCAGCCCAACCCCTCGACTTTGGCCGTGAATTTGAAGACTGCCAGAGCAGCACGATCGGGTCTCGCGATCCAGAATGGACTGCCCCTAGCCCCGCATGGCCGATCTGCTCTAGGAAAGAGCAACCGCGCGCCAAGACGCGCGGGCGGGCCGTGAGGGAGATCGACGTGAAACAGCAATCATCTGTCGCCGGACTGCGCCGGGCGTGCTCGGGCCTCGCTCTGGCTCTGGCGCTGGCCGGGTGCGCGGCGCTCCCGGGGGGCGGCGGCAAGTCCGTCGATCCGCAGGTCTCCTCGATCGTCACCGGCGAGCCCGCGACCCTGGGCTTTGATCCGGCGAAGCTCGAGGCCATCCGCACGGCCCTCTCGGCCGACGTCGCCTCGGGCAAGATCCCCGGCGCCTATCTCATCATTGGCCGCCAGGGGCAGGCCGCCTTGAAAGAGGGCTTCGGCGTCCAGGGTCCGGGCCAGACCGCGCCGATGAGCGAGGAGACCATTTTCCGCATCTTCTCGATGACCAAGCCGATCATCAGCGTCACCGCCATGACGCTGGTCGAGGACGGCAAGCTCAGTGTCGACGATCCTGTCTCGAAATACCTGCCGGAATTCGGCAATCTCAAGGTCATGCAGGCCGACGGTTCGACCAGGCCGTCCACGACGCCCATGCTTGTGCGTCACCTGATGAGCCACACTTCGGGCCTGATCTACGGTTTCGTCGACGCCAACACGGCGCTCGGGAAGGCCTATGCTGCGGGCGGCGAAAACCGCACCGACGTCACGACCCGCGACTACGCGAAACTGATCGGCGCCCTGCCTCTCAAAGCCGAGCCGGGCGTCGCCTGGAATTATTCGCGCGCCACCGACGTTCTGGGCGCGCTGGTCGAGGTCGCGGGCGGCAAACCGCTAGATGTGCTGGTCAGGGAGCGCGTCACCGGACCGCTCGGCATGACCGACACGGCCTTCTTCCAGCCCGCCGCCAACGCCGCGCGCTTTGCCCAGTCCAAATCGACCGACGGGCTCTACTATGACTACACGAAGGCGACGCCGATGCTGTCGGGCGGGGGCGGCCTCTCCTCGACACCGGAAGATTATCTGCGCTTCGCGCTGATGCTGGCCAATCGCGGCGAGTACAAGGGCGTGCGCATCATCGAGCCGGCGACCCTCGCCCGCATGACGACCGACGAGACGACCGCCGACATCCGCTCCAAAGGCGTCTTCTTTCCCGGCCCGGGCGTCGGCTTCGGTCTCGGCTTTTCACTGGTGCTCGACGAGACCCGTCAGCGCCCCGGCGCCGGAACCTTCTCGTGGAACGGCATCGCCGGGACTGAATTCTGGGTTGATCCCAAGAACGACCTGTTCATGGCGTTCTTCATCCAGGACCGCGCCCTGCTGGCCGAATACCAGCGCAAGAACCGCGCGTGGATCTACGACGCGCTGAAGAAGTAAGGGATATCTTGCATCGCCGCCGGCTCTCCTCCCCCTGCAAGGGGGAGGCGCTTCAGGCAGGGCGCCGGCAACATCAAAGGCTCAGGCGGGGGTCCGCTCCGAACGCAAAACCCAGACCGGCTCGACCCCCTCCCAGCCTCCCCCTTTCAGGGGGAGGAGGTGACTGCACACACTGTCCGAACTCCTCCCCGTGCAAGGGCAGGGCGATCGCTTCTGGGCGTAAAGCCCCCAGTGAAGTCATTCCCGGCCAAGCGAAAGTCGGTGAAGTCATTCCCGGGCAAGCGAAGCGCGCCCCGGGAATCTCCCTTTGCTTGCTCCCCAGCTATTCCGCCGGCGCGAGGGTCGTCGTCGGCTGTTCGCGCTCTTCCCTGGCCAGCTGCCGCTCGACGTCGCGGGGCGAGCCTGTATGCCGCGCCAGCAGGGCGTAGGCCGCGGGCACCAGCACCAGCGTCACCAGCATTGCGGCGGTGACCCCGGCGAACAGCACGATGCCGATCACCGAGCGCGTCTCGGCGCCCGCCCCATGGCTGAAGATCAGCGGGATGGCCCCTGCTATGGCGGTGAGGCTGGTCATCAGGATCGGCCGGAAGCGCGTCAGCGCCGCCTCGCGCAGGGCGGCGTGGAACTCGACGCCCTTGTCGCGCAGCTGGTTGGCGAAATCGACGATCAGAATGCCGTTCTTGGCCGCCAGCCCCACCAGCATGATGAGCCCGATCTGGCTGTAGATGTTGAGCGTGTTGCCGGTGAGCCAGATGCCCAGCAAGCCGCCGCCCACCGTCGCCGGCACGCAGAGCATGATGACGAAGGGATGCGTCCAGCTCTCGAACTGCGCCGCCAGGACAAGGAACACCACCAGGATGCCGAAGCCGAACACGAAGGCGATGGATGAGCCGGCGCGCTTGTAGTCCAGCGATTGGCCCTTGTAGTCGATCACGGCTTCTTCCGGCAGCACGTTCCGCGCGATCGCCTCCATGCGGTCGAGCGCGTCGCCGAGCGAGGTGCCCGGATTGAGCGTCGCATCGATCGTGATCGCCCGCACCCGGTTGTAGCGGTTGAGCCTGCGGCTGTCGGCCATCGCCTCGACGCTGACGAGATTGGAGAGCGGGATCAGCTCGCCCGTGCGGCTGGAGCGGACATAGATGTTCTCGACGTCGCTGGGCGTCGCCTGCTCGGTGCGCTCGCCCTCGAAGATCACATACCGTTCCTCGCCGTTCTGGATGAACGTGCCGACGCGCTTCGAGCCCAGCATGGTCTGCAGGGTGGAGCCGATTTCCTGCACCGTGACGCCGAGGTCGGCGGCGCGGTCGTAATCGACGTCGATCCTGAATTGCTGCTGCGTCTCCTTGTAGTCCCAGTCGATCTGCCCGATGCCCGGATTGTCGGCGTTTAGCGCGGTGAGGAACGTGTCGCGCCACTCCACCAGCGTTTCATAGGACGGACCGCCGATCACGAACTGGATGGGCTTGCCGCCGCCGCCGCCGCGCCCGAACGCCGAACTCATCGTGGCGAAGGCGCGCACGCCGGGAATGTCCTGCAGCTTGGCGTTGATCTCGTCGACGATCTCGAAGCCGTTGCGCCTTGCGCCCCAGTCGCTGAGAACGACCATGATCGAGCCGGAGTTGAACGAGCCGCCGCTCGGCCCGAAACCGCCGGGCGCCCGCACCGAGATGCGGTCGATCTCGCCATCCTCGATCATCGGAATGAGGCGCGCCTCGATCTCCTCGACGAAGGGCTGCATGTACTCGAACGACGCGCCCTCGGGTCCAGAGATGTTGATGGTGAACTGGCCACGGTCTTCCTGCGGCACGTATTCGCCCGGAATGGTGGTCAGCAGCCAGCCGCTCCCGATCAGGACCGTGAAGAAGCCGATGGCGACGATCAGCGGACGCCTCACCGTGGCGTCGAACACGCGGCCATAGCCGCCGCGCAGGTTGGCGAAGACGCCGTCGACATGCCGGGCGAAACCCTTCTTCTCGCCGGGCGCATGCTCCCGGTGCGGCTTCAGCAGCTTCGAGGCCAGCATCGGCGAGATCGTCAGCGCCACCAGCATCGAGAAGCCGATCGCCGCCGCGATAGCGATCGCGAACTCCGAGAACAGCCGGCCCATCTGGCCCTGCATGAAGGTGATCGGCACGAAGACCGCGATCAGCACGAGCGTCGTTGCGACGACCGCGAAGCCCACCTGCCGCGTGCCGCGAAAGGCGGCGACGAGGGGCGTCTCGCCTTCCTCCTCGATGCGGCGGTGAATATTCTCGAGGACGACGATGGCGTCATCGACGACAAGGCCGATCGCCATCACCAGCGCCAGCAGCGTCAGGAGGTTGATCGACAATCCCATCGCCAGCAGCACCATGAAGGCGGCGATCAGGGAGATCGGCACCGTGACGGCCGGAACGATGGTGGCGCGCCAGCTCCCGAGGAACAGGTAGATCACCCCGATCACCAGCAGGACGGCGATGCCGAGAGTGATGAAAACCTCGTTGATCGAAGCGTTGACGAAAACCGATCCGTCGAAATTGACCGACAGGTTCATGCTCTCGGGCAGGGAGGCCCCGACCAGGTCGGTGCGTTCGCGCGCCAGCCTCGCGACCTCGACGACATTGGCGGTCGACTGCTTGACGATTCCGATGCCGACCGTGTCCTGGCCGTTGCCGCGGAAGATGTTGCGGTCTTCCTCGGCGCCGAACTCGACCCGCGCGACGTCGCCCAGCCGCACGACGACGCCGTCCTCCGCGCCCTTGGCGACGACGAGCCCCGCGAACTCCTCCGGTGTCTGGAACGGGCGCTGGATGCGCGCCGTGAAGACCAGATCGCGCGATTGCAGCGTGCCCGCCGGCGTCTCGACATTCTCCGTTCGCACGGCGCGTTCGACGTCGGCGACCGTCAGTCCCCGCGCGGCGAGCGCGCGGCGGTCGATCCACACCCGCATGGCCGGCGTCCGCTGGCCGCCGATCTGGATGCGCGCGACCCCGTCGATCGAGGCGAAGCGGTCGATGAGATAGCGCTCGGCGTAATCGGTGAGCTGCAGCGACGTCATGGTCTCGCTCGAAAGCTGGAGCCAGAGCACCACCTCCTCGCTGGCGTCGGCCTTCTGCACGTCCGGCGGGTCGGCTTCCTGGGGCAGGGATCGCAGCACGCCCGCGACCCGGTCGCGCACGTCATTGGCCGCTGAATCGATGTTGCGGGAAATGTCGAACTCCAGCGTCACGAAGGACTGTCCGTCCTGCGAGGAGGAGTTCATGAACCTGATGCCCTCGACGCCGGCGATGCGGTCCTCGATGACTTCGGTGATGCGGGTCTCGACGACGTTGGCCGACGCGCCCGGATAGCTTGTCCGGATCGAAACGATCGGCGGGTCGATGTCTGGATATTCGCGCAGCGCCAGCCGCGTGAACGCCACGATGCCGAGCGCGATCAGCAGCAGGCCGATCACCGATGCGAACACCGGCCGTTTGATTGAGACATCGGAAAGCAGCATGGGATTATTGCCTCGAGCCGGCGGCGCCTGGCGCCGCTTCGCCTGCCGCAAGCCTCGGTTCCGCTTCCGGCGCAGGCGTGGGCGCCGGGCTGCGCACCCGCACCGGGGCTCCTGGCCGCAGTTTCAGCACCCCGTCCGACACCACCAGGTCGCCGCTTTCGAGGCCTTCGACGACTTCCACGACGCCGCGCACCCGCTCGCCCAGCACCACCTTGACCTTCTGCGCGATGGCGGGCTGGCTCGTCTGGTCCACGACGTAGAGAAATGTCTGCGACCCTTCCGCGATGATGGCGATCTCCGGAACCGCCAGGGCCGACCGGCTGGTCGAGCTCAGCGCGACCTTCATGAACATGCCGGGCCGCAGCTCCCTTGTCTGGTTGGGCAGGGTCGCGCGCACCTTGACCGACCGGGTCACCGGGTCGATGGCGTTGTCGATGCTGGTGAGTTCGCCGGTGAAGACGCGGCCGGGCGTGTCGCCGCTGCTGGCTTCGACGATGAGGCCCTTCTTCAGATCCTTGATGTAGACCGACGGCACGCCGAATTCGAGGCGCATCGAACTGTCGTCGATCAGCGTCGCCACCACCTCGCCGGGCGAGACGAACGCGCCTTCGCTGACCCGCCGGAATCCCAGCACGCCGTCGAAGGGCGCAATCAGCACCCGGTCGCGCATGCGCGCCTGCAGCGAGCGGACCGTGGCGGAGGAGGCGTCCGCCATGGCGCGCGACTTCTCCAGCTCGGACGCGGCGATGGCGCCGTCGCCCGACAGACGCTCATTGCGCTGATAGATCCTTTGGGCGTCGGCCCGCGTCGCCTCGGCGCCGTCCAGCAGGGCGCGTTCCTCGTCATTGGCCATGGTGACGAGCACCATGCCCTTGCGGACCCGCTGGCCATCCTCGAAATAGACCCGGGTCACGCGGTCGGCGGCGTTGACCGACAGCTCGACCCGCTCGCGCGGCTCGAGTGTCCCGAGCGCCTCGACGGGAGTCGAGAATTCCTGCGCCACAACTTCCGTCG
>JAWXBJ010000012.1:0-3925 GCA_034439955.1 Alphaproteobacteria bacterium | reverse complement strand
GTCAGCAGGTCTCGCATCTCGGGCGTATCGAATTTCTCGATCGGCTTTGCGATTTCCAGCAGTCTTTCGTCGCCCATTTTCAGCACGCCCCGAATCATTGCGCCATCAGCCTTTCGATGATCCCGCACACCTTGCCCATCGTCACCTCCAATGTCGCCATGATCGCTTCCATCGAAACTTGGTGCTCGCTGTCGCCGCGTCCCGCCGCGTGGTTTGCCACAACGGCAATGGCGGCATACTTCAGTCCCAGCTCCCGCGCGAGCGCGGCTTCCGGCATGCCGGTCATCCCGACGAGGTCGGCCCCGTCACGCTCGAGCCTGTCGATTTCCGCCGCGGTTTCGAGGCGCGGGCCCTGGGTCGCCGCGTACACGCCGCGCTCGGCAATCGGCTGAGAGCAAGCGGCGGCGGCGGCCAGAATTCGCTCGCGCAACTCCCCGGTGTACGGTTCGGTGAAATCGATGTGCGTAACGGGCTTGCCGCGGCCTTCGAAGAAGGTTGCCCTCCTCCCCCACGTGTAGTCGATGATCTGGTGTGGAACGACCAGTACGCCGGGCCCGAATTCCTTGCGGATGCCCCCGACAGCCGCGATCGAAATCACGCTATCGACGCCCTTCTCCTTGAGCACCCACATATTTGCGCAATAGTTGATTTCGTGCGGCGCAATCGTGTGCTCGTACCCATGACGGGCCAGAAACGCCATCGGCCGCCCGTTCACGGTGCCAAAAGTCATCGGGCCGGAGGGCTCGCCATAAGGTGTGCTTACGGCTTCCGTCCGGACGCCTTTGAGATTCGCCAGCCGGGAAAATCCGCTGCCACCGACGATCGCGAGCAACTCATTCCCCTTTCAATGCGTAGATCTCGGGCAGGTTCCTCCAATAGCCGCGCGCGTCCATGCCGCAGCCGAAGACAAACCTGTTCGGGAGTCGCAATCCGACATAGTCGGCGATGATCGGTTTGGTTCCGCCCAACGTTTTCTCGGTGAGAACCGCGCAGTGGAATGCAACCGCCCCAAGGCGCAGGATGCGTTCGCGAATGGCGGCCATTGTGTTGCCGCCATCCAGGATATCGTCCAGGACCAGGACGGTACGGCCTTTTACCGACGCGGGGGGCGACACCCTCCAGTCGACCTGTGCACCGACAATCGAAGGTCCGTAACGCGTTACATGGATGTAATCGAAATCCAGCGGAAACCTGAGCAACGGCAGGATCTGCCCAGCGAAAACGACCGCCCCGCCCATGACCGCAAGGACAAGCGGGTAGGATTCGGCGAGATCGGCGGAGATTACTTCCGCCATCTCGCGAATTGCGGAACTCACTTCGTCCGCACCGCAAATCAGGTCCGCGTTGCGCAGCAGTGCCCACGCCTCACTGGAATCGCGCATTTACTTTTGCCGCTTGAGATAGGCGGCAAACTCGGCCCCGACTTCAGGATGCCGCATCCCGAGTTCGACGGTGGCCTTGAGATAACCGAGTTTTGAGCCACAGTCGAAGCGCTCCCCCAGGAATCGATAGGCCAGGACGCGCTCCTCCGCGAGCAGCGCAGAAATGCCGTCCGTCAGCTGGATTTCCCCCCCCCGCCCGGGCTTCGCTGCGGCTAGATGCTTGAATATTCCGGGGGTCAGGACATAGCGGCCCACCACGGCGAGCGTAGACGGAGCTGCATCCGGTGCGGGCTTTTCGATGATGGCCTTGATTGGCGTGAGCCCGCTTCCGGATTCCTCGGGGCTGACGATCCCGTAACTTGCAGTCTTGTCCGCAGGCACGTCCTCTACCCCTAGCACCGCGCATTGCTCCCGCTGGTAGAGCGCTGCCATCTGCGCCATTACGGGCGGGTTGGCGGCGATCAGGTCGTCGGCAAGGATCACGGCGAATGCCTCGTCACCGATAGCCGGTTGGGCGCAAAGCACGGCATGACCCAGCCCGAGCGGTTCGGACTGCCGGATATAGATGCAGCGACACCCTCGAGGGAGCACCTGCTGGATGACGTCTACGAGATCCTGCTTGCCCTTGGCGGAGAGCTCGCTCTCCATTTCGTAGGCCTTGTCGAAATGGTCTTCGATGGCTCGCTTGTTCCGTCCGGTAATGAAAACCATGTCCGTAATGCCCGCTGCCGCCGCCTCTTCCACGGCATACTGGATGAGCGGCTTGTCCACGACAGGCATCATTTCCTTCGGGCTCGCCTTGGTGGCAGGCAGGAAGCGGGTCCCCAGACCCGCTACCGGGAACACCGCTTTCCTCAGCGGTCGCGCAATCGTCATTCGGTGCCTTCCATTAGTTGGAGAAACTGCTTTTCGTCGAGGATCTTGACCCCGAGTTCCGTGGCCTTTGCCAGCTTGCTGCCGGCATCAGATCCGGCGACAACATAGTCAGTCTTCCTTGAAACCGACCCGGAAACCTTATTGCCCCGGGCCTCGATCATGGCACGGGCGTCGTCTCGAGTCAGTGTGGGCAGCGTGCCAGTCAAAACAAAAGTCCTGACGAGGGAGCCGGGCGCAACCTTGCGGCCCTCGCCTTCCTTCCAGTTCACGCCGGCCTCGCGAAGGCCTTTGATCACCTGCAGGTTATGGGGCTCGTCGAAGAACTGCCGGATCGACTTGGCCACGACCGGCCCGACATCCGGAACGGACTCGAGAACATCCAGCCCGGCCCCGATCAGGCGATCGAGGCTGCCGAGGTGCGCGGCGAGGTCGCGCGCCGTGCTTTCCCCGACATTACGGATGCCCAACGCGTAAATGAAGCGTTGGAGCGTTGTCGCCCGGGAATCGGAAAGTGCCGCAAGGATGTTGGTCGCGGATCTCTCCGCCATGCGCTCGAGGCCGGCAACGTCATCAAGCCTGAGCCTGTAAAGGTCGGCCGGGGTCTGCACCAGCCCGGCATCGACGAGCTGATCGATCAGTTTCTCGCCGAGCCCTTCGATGTCGATCGCCCTTCGGCTCGCGAAATGCAGTAATGATTGCTTTCGTTGCGCCGCGCAGAACAGTCCCCCGGAGCACCGTGCTACCGCCTCATCAGGGGAGCGTGTTACCGCGGAGCCACAGACCGGGCACTCAGCAGGCATCGAGAACAGTTCGCTCCCCGACGGGCGTTTCTCGACGACAACTGACACCACTTCAGGGATGACATCGCCCGCGCGCCGCACGATTACCGTATCGCCGACTCGAACGTCCTTTCGACGAAGTTCGTCTTCGTTGTGCAGGGTTGCGTTGGTGACTGTCACTCCGCCGACGAACACCGGCTTGAGTCGTGCAACGGGGGTAATCGCGCCGGTGCGCCCCACCTGTACGTCGATACCGAGCACCTGCGTCAGTTCTTCCTCGGCTGGAAACTTGTGCGCGATCGCGTATCGCGGAGCCCGGGAGACGAACCCGAGTTGCTGCTGCCAGTCGAGACGGTCGACCTTGTAGACAACGCCGTCGATCGCGTAGGGAAGCTTCTCGCGCAGCGCCCCGATGCGGGCGTAATAGCCGAGCAGGCCTTCCACACCAACCACCGTCGACCTCTCTCCGGCCACAGGAAAGCCGAGTTCTGCGAGGCGATCAAGGATCTTGGATTGCGTGCGGTCGGCCGGGCCGGCTATGCCTACGGAGTATGCGAAAAACCTAAGCGGTCTCCGGGCCGTCATGCGCGAATCGAGCTGGCGCAGTCCGCCGGCCGCGGCATTTCGCGGGTTGACGTACTCTTTTTCACCGGCCGCGCGCTGACGTTCGTTGAGCTTTTCGAACTCCCGCCGGAACATGAGGACTTCGCCGCGCACTTCCAGCTCGGGCTCGAGCGCCGCCGACTTGCCCAAGCCCAGCGGGATCGAACGCACCGTACGCAGGTTTGGCGTTACGTCCTCGCCTGTTTCCCCATCCCCACGCGTTGCGCCCTGCACGAATACCCCGTCACGGTAGGTCAGGCTGATCGCCAGTCCGTCGAACTTGGG
>JAWXBJ010000011.1:0-42811 GCA_034439955.1 Alphaproteobacteria bacterium | reverse complement strand
CTGCGGCATATCCGCGAACAGGGCGTTCCGGAAAACCGGTCGGGCATTGTTCACACCTATGCCGATTTCGAGGGGTCTCCGCCCGCGGCCCGGGCCGCGCTCGCAACACCGACGGACGCGCCTGTCGGCCTGGCGCTGGCGCGGCTGCACGAGAAAAAAGGTCTGGACACGCTGCTGGAGGCGACGGCGAGAACGCCGGGTTTATATGTCTGGATTGCTGGCGAAGGCCCGCTGGAGGGAGAGTTGAAGGCGCACTGCGCGCGGCTTGGGCTGGACGACCGCGTGAGGTTCCTGGGCTGGCGCAACGATCGGGGCGCCCTGCTTTCGGCCTGCACCCTGGTGGCTTTTCCATCTCGCTACGAGCCCTTCGGCACCGTCATCGTGGACGCCTGGGCCGCGTCACGTCCGCTAATCGCGGCGGACGCGGCAGGACCGGCCGCCTATGTCGAGAACGAAGTGTCCGGGCTCCTCATCCCCAGGAACGACCCCGACGCATTGGCGGCGGCCATGCGGCGCGTCATCTCGGAGCCTGGCCTTGCCGAGCGCCTCGTCGCGGGCGGACGCGCCGCCTACGAGGCGCAATTCACCAAGGCCGCGTTCGTGCGTGACAGCCTGGCGTTCTACGATCGCGTCGCGAGCGCGAACGAGGGCGCCTGATAGATGTGCCCAAGGCTTGCAGCGGATACAGAAACCAGTAAGTTTCCAGCGCAACAGAAAGAGAGACATCTCATGCGCAAATTCTTCGTCTCGGCGGCGCTTCTCGCCTTCTCGGCCCCGGCTTTCGCCGACACGCTGACCGAGGTCACCACCAAAGGCGTCGTTCTGTCGATCCAGGGAATGGAGATTCCCGTGAACTATACGCCGGACGGCAAGTTCACCGCGATGGACGGCCAGGTGACGGGAACGTGGAAGATCGATGGCGCGAAGCTGTGCACGACGTCGAGCATGCAGCCGGAAGAAACCTGCACGGAATATCCCGCCGGCAAGGTCTCGGGCGACAGCTTCGATCTTGAAGGTGCGATGGGCACGGTGACGGTGAAGATCAACTAGCGCGCGCCCAAAGCTGGGGACGACGGCGGCTTGACGCCGAAGCGTGCGTCCTTAGCAGTCTTTGCGGGCTGATCCCGGAGACTCCGATGGCTCTCGCCCCCGAAACCTGCCAGAAGCTGGTCGAGACGGCGCGCAGGTCGATGAACGAAGTATGCTGGCCGCTGACGTCGCACGTGTCGGCCGAGAGCGGGATGCCGGCCGTCGTCCGTCGGGCGCTCGCGCAGTTTGCCGGGGTTGGCGAAATCTGATGCGGACCGATATCGAGATCGCCCGGGCGGCCCGTCTGTCGCCAATCGCGCAGATTGCTGAAAAACTGGGAGTCGGTCCCGAGGCGCTGATTCCCTACGGCCACACCAAGGCCAAGCTGCCAGCCGGGTTTCTGGCGTCGCTGAGGGACAGGCCTGACGGCGACCTCGTGCTGGTGACGGCCGTGAACCCGACGCCCGCCGGAGAGGGCAAGACGACAACGACGATCGGGCTAGGCGACGCGCTCAACCGGCTGGGCCACAAGACGATAATCTGCCTGCGCGAGCCCTCGCTTGGTCCCTGTTTCGGGCAGAAAGGCGGCGCGACGGGCGGCGGGCTGGCGCAGGTCGCGCCGATGGACGAAATCAACCTTCATTTCACCGGAGATTTTCACGCCGTCACCGCCGCGCACAACCTGCTGGCGGCGATGATCGACAATCATCTCCACTGGGGCAATGCGCTGCAGATCGACCCGCGCCGGGTGCGCTGGCGACGGGCGCTCGACGTCAACGACAGGGCGTTGCGCGAGATCGTGACGGGGCTGGGCGGCGCGGCCAATGGCGCGCCGGCGGAGACCGGCTTCGACATCACGGTCGCCTCCGAGGTGATGGCGATCCTGTGTCTCGCCAGCGACCTCCCGGACCTGAAGGCAAGGCTCGCGCGTATCGTTGTCGCCGAGACCCGCGACCGCCGCCCGGTCACGGCAGGCGAGATCAAGGCGGACGGCGCGATGGCCGTGCTGCTGAAGGATGCGATCCTGCCCAATCTGGTGCAGACCCTGGAAAACAACCCCGCCTTGATCCATGGCGGGCCGTTCGCCAACATCGCGCATGGCTGCAACTCGGTCGTCGCCACGCGGGCGGCGCTGAAGCTCGCGGACATTGTGGTGACGGAGGCGGGATTCGGCGCGGATCTGGGAGCGCAGAAATTCTTCGACATCAAGTGCCGGCTGGCGGGCCTGCGGCCGAAAGCGGCGGTCATCGTGGCCACCGTCCGGTCTCTCAAGATGAATGGCGGCGTCGCCAATGCCGATCTGGCCGCCGAAAATGTCGAGGCGCTGCGGCGGGGGTCGGTCAACCTGAAGCGGCATATCGAGAATGTCGGCCTTTACGGCGTGCCCGTGATCGTTGCTATCAACCACTTCGCGACCGACACTGATCGCGAGCTTGAAACGCTCAAGCGGATCGTGGCGGACATGGGGTGCGAGGCGCATGTCTGCCGCCACTGGTCCAAGGGCGGCGCCGGCGCAGAGGCGCTCGCCGGTGCGCTGGTCGAAATGCTGGCGCGCAGCCGATCGCGCTTTGCTCCGCTTTATCACGACGCCCTGCCGCTGTTCGAGAAGATCGAGACGACCGCGCGCCGCATCTATCGCGCCGGTCGGGTGGAGGCCTCTCCCGCCATCCGCGCCCAGCTTAAGCGCTGGGAAGACGCGGGCCATGGCCGCTTTCCGGTCTGCATCGCCAAGACCCCGTACAGCTTCTCGACCGATCCGGAGGCGCTGGGAGCGCCAGAGGGCCATGTCCTGAACGTGCGGGAAGTACGCCTCGCGGCCGGGGCCGGCTTCGTCATCGCCATCTGCGGTGACCTGATGACCATGCCCGGCCTGCCGCGCCGGCCTGCCGCAGAGACCATGGCGCTCAATGCCGCCGGTGAGATCGTGGGCCTGTCATGAGCGGCGCGGACGCGCGCATGAGCATCGCCAAGGTGGCCATTCTGGTTCGGGATTATGATGAGGCGATCGCCTGGTATCGGAGGTGTTTTGGCTTCAGGCTCATCGAGGACCGGCCTGCGGGTAGAGACAAGAGATGGGTTGTGATGCGTCCGCCCGGGAGCGCAGGTTGCGAACTCCTGCTTTCGCGGGCTGCGACGCCGGAACAGTCAAACAGGATCGGAGACCAGACCGGCGGCCGCGTCTTCCTGTTTCTGGAAACCGATGATTTTGCCCGCGATCACGCCCGGATGCTGGGGGAAGGCGTCGAATTCACCCGGGCGCCCCGGCGCGAGGCCTATGGCGTTGTCGCGGTGTGCCTCGATCTTTACGGCAACCGCTGGGATCTCATCCATCCGACCGGCGAACAGGACTGGGCTTGACCGAGACAAAAGCGGATCGCCGTGTTCCATCATTTGCTATTGGGACTGCCAATGCCTATATTACGTCAAGATCATGAACCCCGATTGGAGCCCATCCAATTTCAGGATGAGCTCCTGATCTGGGGCAGGTCGGGCATTTAAATCGCTCGCCCGGCTTATGCTCAGTTATACTTTTGCTTTTTCAGGAGCCCAACATGGCTAGCCCAGCGAACGGTCGGTCGAATTTTGGAGCCGGGCGCTGGAAATCTGGCGCAACCCAAAGTTCGCAGAGCCGTGCGGCGCCTCCTCCGCCTGCCCCAGACCTTGACGAGCGGCCCCCTCCTCCACAGGCCTTTTCCGAACGGCTTCCAGGGCTGAGCGATCTGGAACTAACATCCCTCCAGGCCAATGCGACGCGCGTGTCGCAGGACGCCAAGAACCGCAAGCAACCGGAAGCGGCCGAGCTTTTGCCGCTGATAACCGCAGAACTCGAGCGGCGGGCTGGATTGAAGGCGGAAGCCGCCGTGGAGCGCAAAAAAGCGACCGCGACCAAGCGCGCCTCGACCCGCGCGACGAAGCTGTCGGAGAAGGCTGCGCTTGAGTCCGAAGAAGCCTCGGACTAGCGACGCGACCGGCGCAAACGTCGCTGCGGATTTGTGCTTGCTCCAGCGGGTCTGACCCGCAGTCACAATTTGCCGTTTACCCTTGTTAGCGCTGCCTCGCCGTGAGCCGCACGGGCATGCGGGTATAGCCCTTGACGAACGAAGAGGGGACGCGGCCAGGCTCCTCCAGCACTTCGACATGATCGAAGCGCTTGAAGAACTCTTCCCACAGGATCTGCAGCTGCATCTCTGCGAGGCGGTTGCCGACGCAACGGTGGATACCGAAACCGAAGGAGAGGTGGCGGCGCACCTGGGGTCGCTCAATCCAGAGATCATCGGGGTTGGAATACTGCGTCTCGTCGCGATTTCCTGATGCGTACCACATGAGACCTTGTCGCCGGCGCGGATCGTCTTGCCGCCGATCTCGTAATCCGAGAGGGCGTTGCGCCGCATGTGCGCGAGCGGCGTCTGCCAGCGGATGATCTCGGAGACCGCCGACGGGATGAGCGCGGGATTATCTTTCAGCTTGTCGAACTGGTCGGGCCATTTGCTGAAGGCATAGACCCCGCCAGTCATTGAATTGCGCGTCGTGTCATTGCCGCCGACAATCAGCAGCAGAAGATTGCCGAGATATTCTTGCGGGGTCATGTTTCGCGTGTGTTCGCCATGGGCGAGCATCGAGATCAGGTCGCCTCTCTGATCGACATTGACCCGCTCGTTCCAGAGGCCGGTGAAGTAACCGAGGCATTCTAGCAACTCGCCGCGCCATTGCTCCTCGCTAGTGACGATGTCGGGGTTGTTGCGGCCGGTCGCGACGTCCGACCACCGCGTCAACTTGCGCCGGTCCTCGAATGGAACGTCGAAAAGGGTCGCCAGCATCATGGTGGTGAGTTCGATCGAGACCGTATCAACCCAGTCGAATTCCTCGCCGACGGGAAGCGTGTCGAACAGTGTCGAGGTGCGGCTGCGGATCAGCGCCTCGAAGCTCTTGAGATTGTCCGGCCCGACGATCGACTGCACAGTCTTTCGCTGCAGGTCGTGCTTGGGCGGGTCCATTGCTATGAACATCGGGAGCTTGAAGTCCTCGTCGGCATCGACGACCGTGATGCCGCCCTCGGAGGAAAACACCTCGTGGGTCGTGTCCACCGTCATGATGTCCTTGTGGGTCGTGATCGACCAGTAGGGACCGAACGGGCTGTCCGGGCACCAGTGGACCGGATCTTCCTTGCGCATGCGCGCGAACCGGTCCCAGAAGGCGTCGCGGCGCCAAAGCTCCGGATCGGTGATGTCGAGGGTCGCTAGGTCGATCTCGGAGGCGGGCGGGATGGGCGCCCCCATCGGTATGCCGTTGGTACGGAATTCCTCGGCGCCGGCGCTCCGCGTGGGCGGGGCGACTGCAACGGGCGCAGTTGCGGTGTCAGCCATGACCTATCCTCCGTCGCATCCGGGCGTCAGCAGGAATCTACGCCGCCCGTTCCACGCTCGCATCCTAACAGACGCACACGTCAAGCATCAGTCCTGAGATTACGAAAACCGCAACAGCTAGCCCTGATCGGGAAAGTCCCGCTCAAGACCGAAACGCGCAGTCGCCACCCGGGAGTAAACCGCCGCGTGCAGCCGCTCGACCGCGCCCGAACGGGTCGCGGCCAAGCGGAAGGCGGCATCAAGCTGAGCCATGTCGCGGGTCTCGATCATGACATGAAACTCCCCCAGGCCGTCCGGTCCAAGGCCCAGCTTCCGGCGCAACAAACGCCAGCTCTCGATGCGGCCCCCGGCCTTGTGATCGTCGAGATAGGCGGCGACAGCGGCGGCGAACGCCTTGTCATCGCGGCTGTCTTTCAGGTCGCACCAGATATGATAGACGTCCATGCCTCGCCCTAGCCTGACCGCAACGACCGGTCGCCGCCCAGCCCGTGGGACCTGCCCCTTTGCCCGAGCCGCGCCGCACCCTCTCCGTCCTGATACCGTTTTACAACGAGGCGGGAAACATCCCCGCCCTGCTGGCGGAGGTCCACGCGGCACTGGCGGGGCTCGACTACGAGGTGGTCTGCGTCAACGACGCGTCCAGCGATGCAACCGGCGCGGAACTCGCCGCGGCCCGCGCGGTCAGCCCGGAACGTGTGACGGTCCTCACGCACATTCGCCGGCGCGGCAAATCCGCCGCGCTTTTCACCGGTCTGCGCAGCGTGCGCGGCGAATGGGTGCAGTTGCTCGACGGCGACGGACAGAACGACCCGGCCGACGCGCGCCGCATCTGGGACGCGATCGTCTCGAGGGGCGACAATCCGTCGCTAGGGATTGTGTGCGGCCGGCGGACCAGCCGCAATGACAGTGGTTTCAAATGGGTGCAGTCGCGCGTCGCCAATGGCGTCAGGCGGTTCTGCCTGCGCGACAACGCGACCGATACCGGCTGCGGATTCAAGATGATCCGGACGCGCGCCTTCCAGGATTTGCCGTTTTTCGCAGCCATGCACCGATTCCTGCCGGCGCTCGTCAAGCGCGCGGGCTGGGACGTGATCGAGGAGCCGGTCGCCGACCGGCAACGGCTGCATGGCGTATCGAAATACGGATTTCTCGGCAGACTGGGCGCGGGCATTGTAGACCTGCTGGGGATGATATGGCTTGTGCGGCGCGGAGGCTATGGCGTCGCAGCGGAATGGAATGATCCGCGCGCTCGGCCATGACGGTCGAAGCGCTCCGACGGTGTGGCGCGCGGCGTGAGCAGGACAGATGGCGAGCGTGAAATCCGACCGGGGCAAGTCCAGGCCCTTGCGTCAGCCACGCCCAACCCTGGCGTCGAAGACGCGCAAACGGAAACAAAACGTCCAGCCAGAGAAAGCCAGGTCGCAGCTGTCCCTGGAGAGCTTCGCGAGACTCGACCGTTCCGCCGTCATCCTTCTTGTATTTCTGCTCTGCCTGTCACACTGGGCCATCCGCGTCTTCATCGCGCCGGTTTATACGATCGAGGAAGCCGATCAGCTGCTGATGTCGCAATCCTTTCAGCTGGGCTATGACGCACGACAACCGCCGATGATCGCCTGGGTGCATGCGATGGCGGCCGCCTGGCCTGGCCTGAGCGGACCGGTCGTCTTCGCAATAAAGTATGCGCTGCTGTTCGTGGCCCTCACCTTCTACTATCTGTCCGCGCGAAACGTGCTGACGAAACCGGCGGCATCGGCCGCAGCGGTGGGCGCCTGGGCGCTGACATTCGTCGTTGGCTGGGCAATCCATGAAGATCTGATCGTCGGCGTCGCCCTGATGGCCAGCCTGTCGCTGACGCTGCATGCCCTGACGCGCATTCTCACCTGGCGCCGCAATCGCGACTGGTTCTATCTGGGCCTTTCACTCGGACTTGGACTGCTCACCCATCACCTGTTCATCGTCCTTCCGCTGGCGCTGTTTTTCGCCACCTTTCTGTCGCCGTTCTTCCGCGAGGCGATGAAGCCCATGCGGTTAGTCGGGGCGCTGCTGGTCGCGGCGGCGATCTATTCGCCCTACGCCGTCTGGCTGACGGCGCATCCGGACCGGATCGCCGAAATCGGGCAGGATGTCGCGGCGACGTGGGAGATCGACGGGGGGTGGCTGGAGCGGGCTGGCGCCGGGGCTGTATCGCTGGCGCGCACCCTGCTGCAATTCTCGTTGCCGCTATCTCTGTTCTGGCTGACGTTGTTCTGGACGATGTGGCTCCCGGTCCTCTACCCGGTCTTCGCGCGCCGCTCGACCGACGAGGAACAGCACGAAGCGGCATGGCGCGCCCTTTTTGCCCGCGCCATGCTGATTGGAGCGGCAATATTCGTCGTAGGCGTGTTGATCGGCGTCCAGAGCTGGAAGAGCTACTGGATCCTGCCCGCGCTCTATACCGGACCGTTGTGGATGTTCCTGCACGTCAAGCGGGCTGGAGAGTTTCCCGTGGCCATCCGGGCGTTCGCGGCCTTGGCGATCGCGCTGGTTGGAGCCGTCGCGGCTGGACGGTTCGTCGAGTGGCGGCTCGAGATCGAGACATGCGAGGAAGGCGGATGCCGGCCCTATGCGCCGATCGCGGCCTGGGCGGAGGAATTGCGCAGCAGCGGCTTCGAGGCCGGCACGATCGTCGGCGCCGTTCCGCACCTGACCGGCAATCTGCGCGGCGCCATGCTGGAGGCGCGGGTGATGGATGCATCCCTCCCGGCGGACTCCTTTCCACCGGCGGTCACGCGCGGCGCCTGCCTTGCCGTATGGAGGGAGACCCTGTTCGACGCGGAACGTAAAGTCGCCGTCATGCCCGCCAAGCTGGCATCCTATCTGAACGACGAGCTTCGCTCCCCGCCGCACGATCTCGGCGCGGACGGCGCGATCCGGAGAAACCTGACGCTCAGCAAGAGCAAGTCCGCGACGCTCTACTTTCAGTTCGTTCCACCATCGGACGCCTGCCGCTGAAGCGCGTCGGGCAGCATTTCCTCAACGGGATCGACGTCAATCCGGCGACCAGCTAGATCGACCCCCGGCACAATGGCGCGCGTGAAGGGAAGCAGGAAGGTCGGCCCTGCGGACGGCTTGACTTCGATCAGATCGCCCGCGCCGAAATTCGGGGCGTCCATGACGACGCCCAGCCTTCGGCCATCGACGTGATGAACCTCGCAGCCGATGAGGTCGGCAACGTAGACTTCGTCAGGATCGGGCTCCGGCAGGCTCTCGCGAGCGACATGCAGCAATCTTCCTTTCAGGGCCTCCCATTCCTCGCGCTGACGGATTTCCTTCGTGGTGACGCCAAAACCTTCGTTGAGGGCGCGGAAAGTCAACGGCGTCAGCAGGACGGCGCCGGCCTCGTCCATCAGCGGACCATAGCCAAAGCAGGCCTCCGGATCGGCCGTGAAGGAGCGCACACGCGCCTCGCCCTTGACCCCAAAGGCGCCGGCGATCTGGGCCACCACGATCAGCCGGTCCGCCATGGCGCTCATCAAGATACAAGCTTTCGTTCCAGCATCGCTACGGTCTTGCCGGAACGCGACAGGCGCGAGAGAAGCGGGCAAAAACCGTTGGCGAGGTGAAAGGCGAGGCTTGCCGGATTGGGCGGGTCCGCGTTGACCTCTGCTGTGAGGCGTTCGTCGGCATGGGCGACGGCGATCGCCAGGGCCTCTGCATAAAGCGCCTGGCCGACTCCCCGCCCGCGCGCCGACGCATCGACTGCGACGCGGTCGATATACAAGTGGCGGTCGAAACGTTGCTCGAACCAGGCGTAATTGTCGCTGTCGTAGGCTGCGCCGGGGCGCAGCAGGATGATAAAGCCCTGCCGCTTGGCGCCGCTGGTCGCGACCGCCACGCAATGCGCTGCTGCGGCGATGGAGCGAAAGCCGGACCGGTCCATCATGCCGACATGGGGATCGCACGCCGCGTTGAGGGCGAGGATAAAGTCCTCGTCCTCTGTTCCGGCGTCGCGGACGGCAAGCCGCAAGGCGGCCTACTCGGCCGGCGCTTCTTCGGGCGCGGCTTCCTCGACAGATTCTTCGACGGCTTCTTCAGCGGTTTCCTCGGCCGGAGGCGCGTTACGGGCCTCTTCTTCGGTGGCGAGGCGAGCCACGTCGCGCTCCTCCCGCTCGGCGGTGCGGGCCTTGGCTTTCTCGCCTGGCTCGGCGGCCTGCGGGTTGTTGCCGTTCTCCCATTTGTAGATGCCGGCGGTCGAGAGGAGGCGGGCGACCCGGTCGGTCGGAAGGGCGCCCTTGCCGAGCCATTCCCTGGCCTTTTCGACATCGATAACGACGCGTTTTTCCTCTTCCTTGCCTAGCAGGGGATTGTAGGAGCCGATGCGGTCGATGAACCGGCCGTCGCGCGGCGAGCGCGAGTCGGCGATGACAATGCGGTAATACGGGCGGTGCTTGGAGCCGCCGCGCGCGAGACGGATTTTCAGGGACATGGAGGACCTTTCAGGGGATGGGTTGAGGTTTGAAGTTCAGACGGTTGGTTGTGGAGGGGGCTAGTCACGGGCCCCTCCCTGCAGCTGCTCGTGATGGCGGATCACTTCCGTCACGATGAAGGCGAGAAACTTCTCGGCGAAGTCCGGATCAAGGTCAGCGTCCTGCGCGAGGCGGCGCAAGCGGGCGATCTGCTCGGCTTCCCGCGCCTTGTCTGCGGGCGGCAGATTCTCCCGCGCCTTCAGTTCGCCGACGGCCTGAGTACAGCGAAAGCGTTCGGCCAGCATGTGAACCAGTGCCGCGTCGATATTGTCGATCGAGGCGCGCAGGCGTTTGAGGTCGGGCATGGGGTCGGTCATTTCTTCTTGTCGCCACGCTCAGAACCCCCAAGTCCCGGAAGGCCGCCAAGGCTGGGCAACCCGCCCGGAAGTTTCGGCGCGGAGCCAGGAGGGCCGCCCAAGCCGCCGCCGAGGCCCTGGAGTTTCTTGAGTTGGGCGGGATCGATGCGTGGACCCTGGCCGGGCGGACCTCCACTCCCCATGCCGCCCATCATCCCGCCCATGGCCTGCGCCATGCCCTTCATGCCGCCCTTGCCCATCTTTTTCATCACGTCGGCCATGTTGCGGTGCATCTTCAGCACCTTGTTGACCTCGGCCACATCGACGCCGGCGCCAGCGGCGATCCGGCGCTTGCGCGAGGCCTGAAGAATGTCTGGCTTCCTGCGTTCGGCAGGCGTCATCGAAAGAATGATGGCTTCCTGCCGCTTCAGGATGCGATCGTCGAGATTGGCCGAGGCCATCGCCGCCTTGGCCTTCTGAGCACCCGGCAGCATCCCCATGACGCCGCCAAGGCCGCCCATGCGCTGGAGCTGGCGAAGCTGGCCGGCGAGGTCTTCCAGGTCGAACTGACCCCTGGACATTTTCTTAGCGAGTTTTTCGGCCTCGACCTCGTCGATCTCGGCCTTGGCCTTTTCAACGAGGGAGACGATGTCGCCCTGCCCCAGAATCCGGCCAGCGACGCGGCGGGCGTCGAACACGTCGAGTCCGTCGAGCTTCTCGCCGACTCCAAGAAAACGGATCGGCAGGCCCGTCACCGAGCGCATGGACAGCGCCGCTCCCCCGCGCCCGTCGCCGTCCATGCGGGTGAGAACAAGGCCAGTCAGCGGCAGGCGTTCATGGAAGCGCCGGGCCGTCTCGACCGCGTCCTGACCGGTCAGGGCGTCAGCGACCAGCAGGGTCTCGTTGGGCTTGGCGATTGCGGCGATCTCGGCCGCCTCGTTCATCATCTGCTCATCGAGCGTGGTGCGGCCGGCCGTGTCGAGCAGCACCACGTCATAGCCGCCCAGTTTCGCGGCGTTGAGGGCGCGCCTTGCGATATCCGCCGGGAGCTGCCCTTCGATGATCGGCAGGCTGTCGACGCCGGCCTGGACCGCCAGCACGCGCAGCTGCTCCATGGCGGCCGGACGGCGCACGTCAAGCGACGCCACAAGGATTTTCTTGCGGTCCTGCTCGCGCAGTCGCCGGGCGATTTTGCCGGTTGTGGTGGTCTTGCCCGAGCCCTGGAGGCCGGCCAACATAATGACCGCAGGCGGACTGTCGATGCGGAGGCGCTCGGGCTCCTCGTCGCCGCCGAGCACCTCGACCAGCGCGTCATAGACGATCTTGACGACCAGCTGACCGGGCTTGATCGAGCGGATAACGTTTTCGCCGACCGCCCTGGGGCGGACGTCGTCGATGAATTTCTTAACGACGGAAAGGGCGACATCGGCTTCGAGTAGAGCCACGCGGATTTCTCGGAGGGCGTCGTTGACATCCTTTTCCGACAGCGCGCCGCGACCCGTCAGGCTGTCGAAAACGCCGGAAAGTCTTTCTGTCAGCGCGTCGAACATCGTCGCTCCACCTTGGCCCAAACGCCAAACGCCCCGCCGGGCGCAATGCGCTGAGCGGGGGACCTCGCCGGGCTCATCCGTTTGCCCTTCCTCTCGGAAGGCGGGGGGCGTCCCAGTCAAGGCGCAGTCCCGAGCACAAGTCGGGGGCGTCTGCGCTGAAGGCGGCTTCCCTACGCCTGGCTGTGGCGAAGGTCAAGGTTAAGGGGGCGGATGACGGCGGAACGTCCAAGCGCCGCGAACGTAGTTAAGCGATCCCCACCGGACAAGCCTGGCCAAATGACCGTATTTTCCGTGCGTCACGCGACGACCTACGCCTTCTCATCCCCCGTAGCATTGGGAGCGCACCAACTCTATCTGCGGCCTCGCGGGGATCACAGGCTTCGGGTGATTTCGGCGGGCCTTGGGCTGACGCCGCCCGCCGAAATCCTCTGGCGCAACGATCTTTACGGCAATTCTGTCGCCGTGGCGCGCTTTGTTGGCCAGACCAGCCGTCTCGACATCGTCAGCGAGCTGCAGATAGAGACCTTTCCGCGCAGCGAGGCGCAAAGGCGCAGCTTGCTGGAGACCGGCGGACTGATCTATTCGCCGCTTGAGCTTCGGGTCCTGGCCCCGTTCATTGAAATCGCGGCGGACGTGCTCGGTCCGGTCGCCGACTGGGTCGAACGGGCCTCTCAGAGCCGGCGCAAGAGCATCTATGAACGCCTGCTGGAGTGCGCCGCCCGCATCCGGTTCGAGTTCGACTATCGCGTCCGCTACGAGCCGGGGCTGCAGTCACCGAGAGAGACCCTTCACCTCCATTCGGGCACCTGCAGGGATTTCGCGGAGCTGATGATGGCGGCCGCCCGCTATCTGGGATACGCGGCGCGGTTCATCACCGGATATGTCTATACGGCCAACGCTGCGCCGGGATCGTCTTCGCCGCACGCCTGGGCGGAGGTTTATATCCCCAGCGTCGGATGGATCGAACTCGACGCCACAAACGGCCTCATCGACGACGGCGACCTCATCCCCGTGGCTTCGGCCAGCGGCGGAGAGGAACTGACGCCCATTTCGGGCTCCTTTGAGGGCGCAGGCGGATCGAGCCTGTCGGTTGGCGTCGATGTGGTAAGGCTGGGCTAAAACTAGTCATTCCTCATTCGCGGGTTTGAGTTCCGCACCTTTTGCTTCCTGGACCCGGGCGCCCTTGAGAATGCCTGCCATGGCATAATTTCCCTCATGGCAGGCGTACTCGTAGAGACGCTCGCCGTCATTCCACCATGTCATTTCTCCCGACCATGGCTGGGCGTAGAAAACCGGGTCATCAACCGTGAAGGCGTAGAGCAGCTCGCCAGGCGCCACCCGCGTGAAGCGCTCGGTGACCCTCGCCGTTCCCGAAAGGTAGGCGGGATGGTCCTGCCAGCCATGCCAGGGGTGAAAGTTAGTCGTTTCGATCACCAGCGCGTCGCCTTCCCAGCGGCCGATCGAATCGCCGAACAACGGATGCAAGGCCGGTGGGCCGTGCGCGGCGCCGGCTTCGGCCGTCAGCGGAATGACGCGAGCGTGGGAGATCATCTCGGTATGGATGACGACATGGGTCGGCGTCTGAACGATCTGGTAGTGATTGTTGTAGAGGCCGTTGACCATTGGGGGGCCAGTTCGTCCCCCGGTGGCGAGGCAACGGTCGGGCAGCGGGCGGGATTCTGGGTCGGAAAATCCCAGCGTCCTTTCGCCAGCCTCGGCAAGCTTCCTGCCGGCAGCGGAGTACGGGATTTTGCCGGATGGAGGATCGGTGATCCAGGCGGTGCGCGTCTGACCCCTGACGACGCCAAAGCGCGTCCCGGGGTCTATCCAGAAAGCGTTGTAGCCTCGTCCCGCCAGCAGATCCTTGCCCGTCAGGAGCCCTTCCCTCGGTGTGGTGGCGATGTCCTCCGTCTCGATACGGACGATCTGGGGATGCTC
This sequence comes from Alphaproteobacteria bacterium, assembly GCA_034439955.1. Classification (GTDB taxonomy): domain Bacteria; phylum Pseudomonadota; class Alphaproteobacteria; order Caulobacterales; family Hyphomonadaceae; genus UBA7672. The sequence continues at coordinate 29,129 of JAWXBJ010000011.1, read as the reverse complement.
GCGGGTGGCTTGCTCCACTTCTCCCGGAGACAGCACGGTGCTGTCGTAGCGGTCGGCGCGCTCGAGCGTGGTGATTGAAGCGTTTGTCCAGACGCCCTGCAGGTCGGGACGGCCGTCGGCCGCACGCGGCGCCTGCCAGGGGGGAGTCGCCGGGGGCGATTGCGCAATCGAAACTCCCGAGCCCCAGGATAACGCCAGGGCCAATCCGCCAAGCCTGATCGGGCCAATCGTCATCGTTTCCTCCCAACCCATGCGGCGGCCGCCTGACGCGTCCCGCTCGTGAGTTCGTGATGCAAGCGAGCTTGCTCGCGAAGACGTTGGGCTGCAAGCTGCCGATCTTCGGAGGAGCGTGTCAGGTGCTGAACTCTGTGTCCGGGCGGATCAGGGCCGCCCTTATGGCGGGGTCGGCCGCTCTGGCTGCCGGCGGAAGCGCGTCGGCGCAGGTCCGCAAGGCCGTCGATGTCGAGCTGGTGCTGGCGGTCGATGTCTCCCAGTCGATGGACTACGAGGAACACGAGCTGCAGCGGAACGGCTATGTCGACGCCTTTCGCAGCAAGGACGTGATCGAGGCCATCACGTCAGGACCCGAAGGGCGCATCGCCGTCACCTACATGGAATGGGCCGGGATGTACGAACCCGTGCAGACCATCGGCTGGACCATTATCGACAGCCCGAAGGCCGCCAGGGACTTCGCCGACCGGCTGGCGGCCGAGGAAATCTATGGCGAACAGCGCACATCGATTTCGAGCGCGCTGATCAAGGCGACCGAACTCATCGAGACCAACGAGTTCATTTCGCACCGTCGGGTCATCGACGTCTCGGGCGACGGAGCCAACAATACCGGCCCCCAGGTGGACCTCACGCGGGACGAGGTGCTGAAGCGCGACATCACGATCAACGGCCTGCCGATCATGCTCAACAAGCCGAAGGAATTCTACGACATCGACCACCTCGACCGCTACTACAAGCACTGCGTGATTGGCGGCCCCGCCGCGTTCATCGCCCCGGTCTATGACCTTCGGCACCTCGCGGCGACGATCCGCAAGAAGCTTGTGATGGAGATCGCCGGTCGCGACGTGGCGCCCGAGGCCTCGCCCATCCAGTTCGCGGATTCCGGGACGGATCGCGTTGAGCAAGACGCCAGAATTCAGCGCGTCCAGCTCAAGCTGCCGACAGAAAAGACCGACTGCCTGATTGGCGAGAAAGTCTGGGGCGGCGGACGCGGCGGCGGCTGGCAGGGCCGCAGCCCGGGCGGCTTCGGCGACCCGCGCTAGGATCGGCGAATCAGGCGCGGGCCCGGCGGTACAGCGCCTTGTCAGCATACATCGCCTCGTCCGCAGCCGCGAGGAGCTGTTCGGCCGAATCGACAGCATTGAAGTGGCTGACGCCGAACGCCGCATTGACGACCAGCGGTACGCCATTGTGCAGGACTCGGTCGGTGCAGACGGCGGCGGCCAGCGTCTCGGCCTTGGCGGAGGCGGCCGCGGCGTTGAGGTGGGTAAGGACGACTGCGAACTCGTCGCCGCCAATCCGGCCGACAAGGTCAGTCTCGCGGGTCTGGCGGATCAGGGTCTCACCGACAGCGCGCAGGACGGCGTCACCGGCGGCATGGCCGTGCAGATCGTTGATGTCCTTGAATCCATTGAGGTCGAAATAGATAAGGCTGGCTTCCACCTCATGCCGGCGGACCATCGCGACCACCTGGGAAGCGCCCCGCATGAAGGCGCGGCGATTGTAGACGGGCACCAGCGGATCATAGTCGGCGGAGGCTTCGGCGTCGGCGAGCAGGAGCTGAAACTGATCGACCTCAAGCCGCAAGGCGTCCACCTCGCCCATCAGGGCGTTGAACGCAGCGCGGACCTGCGGCGTGAGGTGTGCCTGCGGAACGCCCAGAAGCTCGGCGGCGCGCAAGGCTCCATCCTGTGGCCCCGCTTCGCTCGCCTCCGCGTCAGGCGCGGTGCGCTGGAGCCGCTTGCGGCCCGCAAATATGGATAGAAACTTCATCGATCGAGCCATCTCCTCGCCCGAAGAGACCCGATACCCGTTAGCAGGCGCTTAATCGCGGCCCCCAACGGCATGGATGAAGCAAGCCTTGACGCATACCCGAGCGCCGGTCCACTTGGATCGGCGACATGACAGAAACGAGCTGCATCGTCCGACTACTTCGTTTCAAGCCCGAGAATTCTCGATGTGTCCGTGAGAAGACCGAAGGCTGTCGTATAGTCCATCCCTCCAGCCAGATAGTGGGCCTTGCCGCCGGTTTCGACATCGAGACCGTAACACACCTCGCCCAGCTTCATCACCTGTTCCATCCCTGCCGCGATGTTGGCGTTCGAGGTGTAGACGTCGAGCCCTGCGCGTTCGAGTATCGGATTCTTGAGGATCAGACGGTGGAATTCGTCCTTTGAAAACGTCTTGCCGCCTGCTGTGATGCTTGCAGGCGTCACGCTGAAGCTGGCCGGCGTCTTGTGCGCGGCGGGCCTCTGGTCGCGAAACAGCCCGTAGGCGACGGCGCCGCCGCCCATGACCCACGCAAAAATACCCAGCCCCATAAAACCAGCCAGGAAAATGAGGGTGCCTATGACAATCAGGTACCAGAATTTGGGTCCTGACGCGGGCGTCACGCTGAAGACTGTCGTGTCACCGTTCTTTGTCTTCGAATATTCGGCTGCACGCTTCGCAAGAATGTTTTTCATATCGACCCCCGGACCTGTACCGTTCATCCCCGCTAGATAAATACCCCAGTTACTGCTTTTCCGCAATGATGCCAGCATGATAGCGATGTTTGCTTCGCTTAATGCAACATGCGGGGCGCTTGCTGTTTCGCGCTCCGATTGCGGTTGCCGCTGTGGCGCCTATAGTTCACCGCTTTCCTGAACCGGGGCGTTGCAAGCCGCTGCGGGCGTCCCTGGAGAGATGAATGAGTGCGCCGCTCGCTGGACCCGTGGTGGGCATTGTCATGGGCAGCCGGTCCGACTGGCCGACCATGAGGGAGGCGGCGCGGCTACTTGACGAGTTTGGCGTGAGCTACGAGGCGAAGGTGGTGTCCGCGCACCGGACGCCTGACCGTCTGGCCGCCTATGCCAGGTCAGCGCGCGGGCGGGGGATCAAGGTGATCATCGCAGGCGCAGGCGGCGCGGCGCACCTGCCAGGCATGGTGGCCGCGATGACCTCCCTGCCTGTGCTGGGCGTGCCTGTGAAGTCGGGCGCGCTGTCGGGGCTCGACAGCCTGCTGTCGATTGTGCAGATGCCGCGCGGCGTTCCGGTGGGTACGCTAGCGATCGGGGAGGCAGGGGCGGCGAATGCGGGCATTCTCGCGGCGTCGATCCTTGCGACGTCGGATGCGGCGCTCGCGACGCGCATCGAGGCGTGGCGTACCGCGCAGACCGACGGCGTCCCCGAAAGCGTGGAAGACCCGCGATGACGGCGGCCCAGTTGACGGCGGCCCAGTCGCAAGGCGTGCTGGCAAGGCCGGGCGACGCGATCGGGCTTCTCGGCGGAGGTCAGCTCGGTAGAATGCTGGCGCTGGCGGCCGCCGACCTCGGTTTCGACGTCCATGTGTTCGCCCCGGATAAGGATTGTCCGGCCTCGCGCGTCGCCCGAAAGACCTGGATCGCGCCCTACGACGACCGCGCTGCGCTGCTGGAGTTCTCCGCCAGCGTGAAGGTCGTCACAATCGAATTCGAGAACATTCCCGTCGATGCCGTCGATGCGATCGCCGCCGCCGGAACGCCGGTCAGGCCCGATGCGCGCTCGCTCGCGGTCTCCCAGGACCGGCTGGCGGAAAAGTCGTTCCTGCGGGACATCGGCGTCGAACCCGCGCCCTTCGTGCGCGTGGACAAGGCGGACCAGATCCAGGCGGCGCTTGACCAGCTTGGCGGGTCCGGTGTCCTCAAGACCCGCTTCTCGGGCTATGACGGCAAGGGCCAGATACGTTTGTCCGGCCAAATCCAGCCGGCGGCCGCTTGGGCCGAGATGCAGGGCGGACGGTCGATCCTGGAAGCATGGATCGAGCATGACCGGGAGATTTCGGTTCTGCTCGCGCGGGGTGCGGACGGTGAAGTCGCGGCGTACGATCCGCCCGAGAATGTGCATTCCGGCGGGGTGCTGAGGCGGTCCACCTTTCCTTCAACCGTGCCGACCGCGCTGCTCGCGGAGGCGACGCGCCTCGCAAGGCGACTGGCGGAGGAACTCAATTATGTCGGCGTGCTGGCGCTTGAACTGTTCGTCACGAAGGACGGCAGGCTGCTGGCCAACGAGTTCGCGCCGCGCGTCCACAATTCGGGTCACTGGACCCAGGACGCCTGCCGGACCGGCCAGTTCGAGCAGCATATCCGCGCCGTATGCGGATGGCCGCTCGGCGATCCCGCGCGTCATTCGGACGGTGAGATGATCAACCTGCTTGGGACGGAAATCCACGATTGGCCACGCCACGCCGCCGATGGGGCAAAAGTCCATCTCTATGGCAAGCGGCGCACGGCCGACGGCCGCAAGATGGGCCATCTGGTGAGACTGCGACCTAAATCGTGATCCTTTTTCAGGATTTGGGTTTGAGCTTTGCTCCGGGTATTTCAAATGGGTTGGGAACTCCGCCCAGAAAATCCTGCGCTTTCTTCTTGTTCTTTTCGAACTCCATCACATTCTCGATGCGGCGATCGAGGAAGGCAGCGATCTCGGCGTGATCATCGGTTCCGAGCCAGACCAGCAAGGTCGAAGCGATCACGCCCGACAGGATGAGCCGCTTGGAATACCAATTGGCGTCTGTCGATGTGTCGCCCATCGCGGCCCAGATAGCATCTGCGGCCGCCCAGACGGCCTGCGGGCCCGTGACGAGGTTCGCCGGAGAGCCTGCGGCCCGCCTGACCGCCGCCTTGTGAGGGTCGAGGGCCGCCAGGTAGGCGCGGACGCCGGCGGCGACTCTATCGCGAACTTTCAGGCCCCCGCCGGCCGTGCCGGAAAGCTGCGCCTCGGCAGCCTTTGCGGCCTTGGCGCCGAAGGCGTTCATCAGATCGGCAAAACCATTTGGGCACGCCAGCGTGGCCTCTCCCGCCGAGAGACCTGCCTTGACCGCCGCCGCATCGAACGCGGCACGGGTCCAGCCTTTTTCAGGCACGGTCTTCAGCATGGCGTCGAGAAGCCGCGCGCGGTAGATGTCGCTGGGCGCGGGGCGTTCGGGTTTCGCGTCCATGGTTCTTGCTCCTTGTGCCGGCTTCTGCCCTTTGCGCCGGCTCTGGAACCGTCTCCGGGGAGAGTAGGCAGGCGGGTTTTCCTATGCTATCGGAACGCCCAGCCCCCGTCATTGGGAGCCGGAAATATAACACGTTCGAGCGGCGTCGCGCGCCCCGGTCCGGGGTCGTTGGCGTCTTTTCGGCATTGGCCGGTCAACCGCGCGGGCGGACCGGTCCGACCCATGGAGAGTGTCACATCGTTCAGATTGTCGTGCGCGACAACAATGTCGACCAGGCATTGAAAGCGCTGAAGAAGAAAATGCAGCGGGAGGGCCTCTTCCGAGAAATGAAACGCCGCAACCATTTCGAGAAGCCTTCGGAAAAACGCGCGCGCGAGAAAGCCGAAGCCGTTCGTCGGGCTCGGAAGCTGGCTCGCAAGAGGGCGCAACGGGAAGGTCTGCTGCCCAAGACCTAGAAACTGGTGCGATCGACCTCTATCGGGTTGATCGGTGAATCAGTGTGTACACCAATCAATCCAGAGCAACCTTCGATCCCGAACGTGAAAATTGTTCCGCGAGCGAGGCCGACTGGCTTCCCGCCGCTTTCGTGACCGCCCGCTTTCTGGTAGGTTGACCAGCAGCGGTCGGGGCGGGAACGGTGAGCGACGCAAGCCAGAAACTGCGGGTCTTCATTTCCTACGCCCGCTCGGACAGCGGCGATTTCGCGGAAGGTTTGCTGGCCGGGCTAGAGGCAGCCGGCTTCGATCCATTCCTGGATCGTCACGACATCGCGCCGGGCGAGGACTGGCAGGCGCGCCTCGACAATCTCTTGCAGCAGGCCGACACGATTGTTTACGTCCTCTCGCCAGCCTTTGTCGCGTCCGAGCGCTGCGGCTGGGAACTGGACCGCGCGGAAGCGCTTTCCAAGCGCATTATTCCGATCGTTGCAATCGATGTCGCGGAAGCGGAGACGCCGCCAAAACTGCGGCGGCTGAATTACATCTTCTTTTCGCGCGGCAACTCCTTCGGGGCGGCGCTCCGACAGTTGTCAATCGCGCTCCGGACGGACCTTGCATGGGTACGCGAACACACGCGGCTTGGCGATCTGGCGATCCGCTGGCGCGGCCAGGGTAAGTCCGAATCCTTGCTGTTGCGCGGGTCGGAACTGGACTCGGCAAAGGCCTGGCTTGCCGAATGGAAGGCAGGTTCACCTGACATAACCGGAGATCACCGGGATTACATCAACGACAGCAACACCGCCGAACAGCTGCGCACCAATCAGGAACTCAAGAAGCTGGAGGAAATCCGCGGCGCGCAAGCCGACCGGGAAAAGGCGTTGAAGCGGGTCGCGCGAGCCAACCGCATCTGGGGCGGAGTCACTATCGCGCTGCTGATCGCAACGGTGGCAAGCACCTATCTGGCGGCGACCACCAGCTCCAACGCGATGGCGCAAAACGCGGCGGCGCAGGAGTCGAAGGCGCGCGCGGACCAGTCCAACATGGCGCTTCAGGCCAAGCTCAACGACACCCAGAAAATCATCGACGCACTGTTGCTGGCGAAACCGTCAGCCCCGCCGCCCGCGACGGCTTCAGAGGCGGCCGTTGCCGGAGGCCTCGGACAAGCCGGAGCGCCGGCGGCGACGGAGCCCGACTTGCGGCAGGCGCCTGAAGTGAGCGACGCGATCCAGCAGTTAAAGGAGGTCAGCCAGCAGGCGCGGATCGCGACCGGCATCGACATCGACGTCTTTTTTTGCCGCGTCGAGGGCGCAAAAGCGCGGGCGACCAGCGTACATGAGGTGCTGGCGACCGAACAGGCCCGTCAGTTGGCTGCCGGGGCTAGCGCAACGACAGGATTGCCATTCCAGATCGGCCGCCTGCGGCTGCGCGACTTCCCGGACGACCGCAACAGCCTTTCCGGCTACAAGATCAGGAGCGACGAGGTCCGGGCCGAGAAGAACGAGGCCGAAGCAGGGACCGCGCTTCGTACTTTTGTAGAGGCAAGGGGCGGATTGGCGCTGAACGCAGGCAAGATGCCGGACAACCCGACGCCCTACTATCTCAGCGTCTTCCTCTGCGAGGGAGCAACGCCATGAAAAGGCGCTGCGGAGGCTGGGGCGCCCCGCAGCGCCGAATCAGCTGGCCGCCTCGAGATCCTCGCCATCCTCCCGCACCCGCAGATCATATTCGCGCACCTTGCGGTAGAGCGTCGATCTGCCAATGCCGAGACGGCGGGCGACTTCGGACATGTGCCCGGAATAATGGTCGATCGCATACTGGATAAGGTCACGCTCGATTGCTTCAAGGCTCCGCAGATCGCCGGTGAGGTCCGTGATCAGCACCGGTGCGTCGGTCGCGACGTCGTTGGCCGGAAGGGATGGCGGGGGAAAGCCATGGCCGCCTTCAGCCTTCAGGCCCGATATTTGCGGGAAGTCGTCGGGCTTGAGCGCCGCCCCGTCTGACAGAACAATCGCGCGGAATACCGAGTTTTCGAGCTGGCGCACATTGCCCGGCCAGTCATACGACATGAGCATCGAAAGCGCTTCGGAGGTGACGCCCGGAACCGTGCGGCCCTCCTCGGCGTTGAAGCGCCGGATGAAGTGCTCGACCATGGCCGGCAGATCCTCCCGGCGTTCGCGCAACGAGGGCACCTCGATGGGGAAGACATTGAGGCGGTAGTAAAGATCCTCGCGGAAGCGTCCCTCCTGGACCTGGGTCGCGAGATCCCGGTTGGTCGCGGAAATGATGCGGACATCGACCTTGGTAGGACGGCGCGACCCGACGGCGTCGACCTCGCCTTCCTGCAGAACGCGCAGCAGCTTCACCTGCATTTCAAGCGGGAGTTCGCCGACCTCGTCGAGGAAAAGCGTGCCCTGGTCCGCCTCGACGAACTTTCCGAGCTTTTTCTCATGTGCGCCAGTGAAAGAGCCCTTCTCGTGACCGAACAGGATCGACTCGACCAGGTTCTCTGGAATGGCGCCGCAATTGACCGTGACGAAAGGCTTGCCCGAGCGCTCGGACGCGCCCTGGATGCAGCGTGCGACGACTTCCTTGCCGACGCCGCTTTCGCCCAGAATCAGAATTGGAATGGTGGACGCGGCGGCGCGCTGACCGAGGCGGACGACCTGGCGCATCGCGGGGGCTGCGGCGATCATGTCGCCAAAGCCCATCGACCCGCCGGTTTTCCGGGTGAGGCGTTTCACCTCGACGCGCAGATCCGAGAGTTTGAGGGCGTTGCGGATCGATATGGCGATGCGTTCCGGGCTCGCCGGCTTGACAAAGAAATCGATCGCGCCCGCCCGCATGGCCTGGACGACGGTGTCGATGCCGCCCGTCGCCGTGAGCACGATGACGGGCAAGTCAGGCCGGCGTTCCATCAGACGCTCGAGGGTCTCCATGCCGGAAAGCCCTGGCATGACGAGATCGAGGAGGACAACATCGACGCCTCGCTTGGCGTCGGAGGCTTCTTCCAGCGCGCGGTCGCCATTCTCGACGACGCGGGCACGGAAGCCCTGCTTTTCGGCCGCCGCCTGCAGGAGCCTGCGCTGCGTGGGATCGTCATCGACCACCAGAACCGTCTTGGCCATCACCACACCTGTTCTTCAAGGCGGCTCTTGGCGGCTGCCTCTCTTGCGGATCAAACTGGCACGAAGGCTTGAAAACGGGCTTAATGGGATGCGATGAATCCCAGGCGTCCCTTGGGATTTCCAATCGAAGTGGATCATATTGGCGCGGTTTCCGCTGCCGGTGGTCGAACTCTTATTTTACCATCGAGCCTGACGGCTAAAGCATCCTGCCTCCCGTCGGACGCAGGAAAGTCGTTTTGGACTTTGAGGCAGATCAACCTATCCGCCTTTAACCGATCCCGATTAAAGGGGGGCCGATCTCGGGGATGGTGATGCGACAACGGCAACGACTACAGGAGTTGCGGGACGGAGTTTGGCGACGTCTGGGCGGGGCGATCGTGATGGGTTTAGGCGCGGTCCTGGTCCTCGCCATGGCGCTGGTCGCAACCGTCGCGCTCGCGAATTTCATCGAGCTGGAGAACTCTGCGGACGCGGTAACGACGGTCGCGTTCCTGACCTTGCCGCCAGCGGCGGCCGGTCTCGCCCTGATCGCGCTGGGACGGTGGATCCATGGGGAGTGGCGCACAAGAGCGCCCATCTGCGGCCTGATCAGCCGAGCGGCTCGGGTCTGCTGGCTGGCTCTTGTGGCGACGCTGTGCGTGCTGCTCGGCGCGATGGCGGTCCGAGGTCTGGAGCCCCAGGATCAAGGCGCCCTGCTCATCGTCGCGGGCGGACTGGCGGCGGTGTTGGGTCTGGGCGGGCTCTACTTCGCCTTCAAGGGACGTGTCAGCTCCGGTGGAGGCCCGCCCGGCATGACCGGCCGCGCGGGATAGCCGCCAAGGCACAGGGCCCGGTCATACATGACGAGCGCGCCGGCCAGTGAAACGTTGATGCAGAAGCGCGTCGGGATACGCACGACGTGCGAGCACCGCGCCAGCATCTCTGGAGAAAGATCGCCCTTCTCGCGGCCCAGCACATAGGCGGCTGAGGGCGGATGGCGGAAACTGGGGAGATCGACGGCGTCGTCGGCGAGTTCGATCCCGACAAGCTGGCAGCCGGCCGGCAGCCGCACGTCCTCGATCGCGTCCCACTCGTAATAGGGCACGTGTTCGAACGTCTTCGAGGTGTCAGCCTTGTAGGCGAGGCGGATGTTGCGCGAGGCGGCGACGGAAAACGTGAAGCTTGCGCCGAAGGCGTTGGCGGTGCGCATCAGGGCGCCGAGATTCATCGGCTTGGAGACGCCCTCGGCGCCGATGCCAAAATAGCCGCGCGCAGGTTTCATCGGTGATCAGCCACGCAATGGTCTGTCAGCCCGCCGGCCCGGCGGCGGCCCGGACGACTTCCGCTGGCAGGCGGGCGACTGTGATGTGCTTGGGGCCGTCGCCAGCCGGGATGCGCGCAACCTCCTTGCGCTCGGCGACCGATACGACCGAGATCGTGTCGGCCCGAGTATTGGCGAGAAGGCAGACGCGATCGCCGTCAGCCATCGCAGACCAGCCGGGAGCGTCGTCGAGCGGGATCATGGCTATGAGCTTGAGATCGGGGGCTGAAACCAGCGCCGCATAGTCCGACGCGCGTCCGGCAAGACACAAGACCGAGCCATCGCGTGACAGCGCCAGTCCGTGATGTGGCGCTTCGAAATCCCAGTCCTTGTCGCTCACACCCGCCGCGACCGGAAGGTCCAGCCGCTTCGTTTCCTTGCCCGACGGAAAGTCGAACATCGTCACAGCATGAGCATTCGATGTCTGCGCATAAAATGCCGTCCCCTCGGGGTTCATGTGCCACGGTCGGATGCCGAGCGGCATGACGAAGCTGTCAACGACTTCGAGCGTGTCGATATCGGCGACGGTGAACTGGATAGGGTTTGCCGGCTTTACCTTGGGAGGCGCGCCAGCCGGCAAATCCCCGAGTTGACCAAGACTGGTATTGTAGACGTGCCTGCCGTCTCCGGAAATCTGGTTGTCATGCGGATAGACTCCTGTGGGGAACCGCCCTTTCCCCTCGCCTGTCGCAGCGTCGATCTTCTCGACCTGGTTGTCGAACAATAATGAAACGAACAGCCATTTGCCGTCAGGGGTGATCGTCATGTGATCCGCGCGCCCCGTATCGAGATCGCGTACCCAGAGCCGCCTGCCGCTGGGGATGTCGAAGGCGGCCACGTCGCCCAGATAGCCTCGCGACACGTAGAGCGTGTGGCCGTCCGGCGACACGTCGGTGTCCTGCGCATAGTTGGGCGTGCCCGGGCGCGTTACTTTCTTCCGCTCTGGATTTGTATCGACCTCGCCGACAATCTTGCGGGCCATGACATCGACCAGCGAGACGGTTCCCGCCTCGGCGTTAGCGACCAGCGCGATCTCGACAGAGCGCGTCGCCGAGGCGCCTTGCACATTAGAACCAGTCGACTGGGCCTCGCAGGCCATGAGAAGGCCGAAGCACAAAAGGCCGGCGATCCGCATCAAATCCCCTCCTCCCGCCCGGAACGCGGCTGTCAGCAGGCTTTCGCAAAGCCGCAGCGGCGTCAAGAAAATCGACTTCGGGGCGCAGGCGTCGGCGCGGCAACCGCCGGACACGCCTGAGCGGCGCTTGGGCAACGGACTGAGGTAATCGGTCCGACCCCCTTCCCTTTGGGACGGGGGCTGTTAACTTCAACCCGGGCCAGATAACAATAACAGGGAGGGGGCTTCCATGGTGGAGCTTTTCCGGGGTCGTGCTCGATTGGCGACTGGCGCGATCGCGTTGGCGATTACGCTGCTGGCGTCTAGCCCGGCCTGGGGCCAGGCCTGCCCGACCATTAAAGGCAAGAATAGCTGGCCGGCGTCGCTGGAAGTCTCCATGCTGACGCTGAGGGAGGTCAAGGCCGTCCCGCCTGAAAAGTTCTCGCCGAACCGTGAGAAAATCGAGGCGGTCCTGCGCGCCTGCGTGGTTGAATCGGCAAAAAACGGGAAAAACGCACAGGTCCAGATGTGTATCGGCGATGCGGCGGCCCTCCTGGCGCGAGATCGGCCTGCCGATCCTCAATTCCTGCAGGCGGAATGCGCTTATCTGGCGGCTGTGAATTTCACGCGGGATGCAGGGTCAAGGGCCGACGCGTCGGAAGGCCGGGCGAAAAACCTAGAAGCCTGGGGCGGACGGCGCGATGACGCCCTCCGGGCGTGGCTGGAAGCTGTCAAGGTCGAAACGGCCGCACGCCGCCTCGCCCTGGCGAAGCTCCAGAAGGCGATGGGCCGACTGGTCGAGGCGGACGCTTCCTATTCGCGCCTCAGCGGCCTGCCGACCGGGCCTGGCCTGACCGACGAGCAGAAAGGCAACGCCCTGCGCGAACAGGCGCGCTTGCAGCGCGATGACCTCGGAAAACCGCGCTCCGTTGTCCGGCCTGTCTGGGAGGAATCGAACCGGTATGGAGAGACGTCCGAAGCCTATTACGAGATCGGCATGTCCTGGTTCGACAATGATTCGATCAGGGCCGCCGACGCCTTTCGCCAGTCGGTCCGGCTAAGAGCACAACCCGGCGCGGCGCAGCCTTCGGCGCAGTCCTATTACTATCTTGCTGCGATTGGCGCTCGGACGGCGAACACTTCCCCCGCCTGGAAGCTGGTGCTGGAAGACGCATCCAACAGCTTGAGCGATCCGCGCGCCAAGCGCCTTGCCTGTCTGGCGCACATCGCCGCCGGCGAATCCTCGCTTTCGGCCTCGGCCGAATCCCCGCTTTGCCAGCCCGGCCCAACCCCCGCGGCCGATGATCTGCTGCTGCGGGGCGCCTACCAGCTGCGGCGGATGCAATTCCTGCCCGGGTGCGAGACGGCCAAGCCGGGCGGGGCCTTGAACCAGTGCTCCGAGGACCGGAAACAGAGATTTGTAGATTATGCGAACTGGGCGCGCGAATCTTTTCGCGCCGGACAGTCTCTTGTCGTCGTGACCGACCCGCCAGCTTTTGACTGGCTGCTTCAAGGCGAAGCCGCCGCCCCGATACGCCTCAATCTTCTGAAGTCCGGCGAGGACCTGGCCAATAGCATCACCCAAACCGGGAGAGGCTGTGGAAATATAAGCAAGCCGGTCGATCCGCGCGAATTGGATTTCTTTGCAAGGCTCGATCTGCTTAGTTGCACGCCGACGCGGCGAGGCATGTAGAGCGGCCGCCGCGGCCGTAGGGCGAAGACCCGTGGACTGGTTGTTGTGGGAATGGAGCAGGGGATATGGATTTCGTTCGAGACGACTCGTCTTCGGGGCGCGTGCTGCCCAAGGTATTCGCTGACGTACCCTCGGCGGAGGAATTGTACCGGGCCAAGCAGAGCAGCCGGCAACTCGTTATCGTGACCGTCCTGTTGGCCGGCGCTCTCATCGCTGCGGTATCGTTTCTGGTCTATGTCCTGTCGAGCGGTTCGGACGACCTTGATCGCGTTCTCACCGAAGCCAACAAGAAGGTCGAGATCGCCGAGGGAAAAGTCCTGGCCGCGGAAACCACCGCCAAACAGAATGCCGCCGACCTAGCCCGGCTCAACACCAAATTCGACGGCCTGTCGACCCTGGCCGATGTCGATGCGGACGTTACGCGCATCCGCAACGATATCGCGAAGAAAATTTCGGAGCCGGTTTACACCGGGGTCCGCGGTGGCGTCGTGTCGAAAGAATTGTGGGACGCGTTCGACAACAAGGTCAAATGGACCGTGTTCGACAACAGCGACTGGCATAGGTATGTGGAGGAAAATCTGTCGCGCCGCCGGGACCAGTTGCAGGTGCTGAAGCAGCGCATCGACGATTGGACGCCGCCCAGGCGGACAGTGCCAGTGGCGCCGAAGCCCTGCACTGCAGCCGATCCGAAATATCCCAATTGCTAGGCTGGACTGGCGCTCTCTGGGCGCTGCGGGAAATCCGGCCCTTGGACAAGGTGCAGAGGTGGGAAGATGGATAATTTGACAGGATCGCGGACAATGAATGTGTTCCAGAACTTTGCTGTGGAGTCGAAGTCACCCTTCGACGTGGACAAGCTGGCGGACCGGTTCCGTCACCGCAATACCGGCTGGTCGATCCCGGAAGCCTTTCTTGGCATCCTCTATTTCGCAGCCTCGGCAGACGGCAATTTCGACGCCAAGGAAGTCGAGACGATCAAGTCCGTAGTGACGCGCTCGCGAGCCATGACCGCTCTCAGCCCGCAGGATCTCGCCAAGGCGGACGCCTCGGTCAATGAGCGCATGAAGTCGCGACCGAACGCCCTGCAGGAAGCATGCGAAACGCTGTCCCCGGATATGTGCCTGCCGGTTTTCGCGCATTGCGTGGACATCATACTTTCGGACGGCCAATTGCTGAAACCCGAGGCGGACTTTCTTCAAGCCCTGGCCAAGATGCTGGATATTGATCCAGACAACGCCCGGCGGGTGATGGAAGTCCTGCTCTTGAAGGCGCAGTATTAGACACGGACCGGCATCGACCGTGCGCGTCTTCAACCGGTCCTTCGCGGTCGCTCGCATTCACGCGGTTTGATTTGCGTTTGCGCAGTTTGATTCGAGGGACTTGGAGCCGTGGCGGGCGGGACCTGTGAACTGGAAGGCCGTCGCGCCATGCGACTGTGTTTCCGGCCTTGCGTTTTCGTAGTCGTCACACATCCATCAACCGCAAGAGATGTTCCTCGATGAAAGCCATTCTCTCCAAGGCGCCGGGACTGCCGGACAGTCTGGTGCTGGAGGACGCGCCCTCCCCCGTGGCCAAGGCCGGCGAAGTGGTGGTCGGCATCAAGGCGGTGGGGGTGAACTTCCCTGACTTCCTGATCATCCAGGACATGTACCAGTTCAAGCCGCCCCGGCCTTTCTCGCCGGGGGGAGAAATTTCCGGCGTCGTCTTATCGGTCGGCGAGGGAGCGACAAGCCTCAAGGTCGGCGACAAGGTGTTCGGTTCGTGCGGCGCGGGCGGCATGGCCGAAGAAATTGCGCTCGCGGCCACACGCTTGACGAGGATGCCCGAGGGGATGCCTTTCGAGGAGGCGGCGGCCTTCCTGATGACCTACGGCACGTCGCACCATGCGCTGAAGGACCGGGCCAGGATACAGCCAGGCGAGAAGCTGTTGGTGCTGGGCGCGGCCGGCGGCGTCGGCCTTGCGGCGGTCGAACTCGGACGAGCCATGGGCGCGGAGGTGATCGCGGCGGCCTCGACACAGGACAAGGTCGATTTTGCAATCTCCAAGGGCGCTCACAAGGGCTTCGTCTACCCCGAGAATCCGCTGTCGCGTGACCAGCAGAAGGCTTTCTCGGACCAGATCAAGGAGATCGGCGGCGGCGGCGTGGACGTGATCTACGACGGCGTCGGCGGGGACTATGCCGAACCGGCCGTGCGGGCGCTCAACTGGGAGGGACGATTTCTGGTGGTGGGATTTCCGGCGGGGATACCGAAACTCCCGCTCAACCTCACGCTTTTGAAATCCTGCCAGATTGTCGGTGTTTTCTGGGGCGCGTTCGTGGCGCGCGATCCCAAGGCGCATGCCGACAACCTCGCAGACCTGTTCCGACTGTACAAGGAGGGCGCAATTCGGCCACACGTGTCAAAGACATACCCGCTCGCGCGCGCGGCCGAAGCGATCAAGGAACTTTCGGAACGGCGCGCCAAGGGAAAAATCGTCATCACGATCTGACATGATTCAGGCACGCCGGTTCTCAAACGCCAACCCATCGAGAGGATCATCATGATCAACCGTCTCGCCCTGCTCGCCGCGACTGGCGTGATGGCTGCCGCCTGCGCGTCCGCGCCAGCGCCCCTCGCCGGACCATCGGCGCCCGAGCCTGGATCGCCCCTCATCGCGGCGCCCACGGCCCCGGCGTTCACGCCGACGCTTAACCTCTCCGCAACATCTTCCTGGCTTTCGGACGAGCGCCTGCTGCCACAATATCCGATTCTGGCGCTGGTAGATGGCGGCGGCGCGGTCGGCGCGCCCGCAGGGTTCTCCACCACCTGCAATCCCGACAATGGCGCGATGACGGCCCGGCTCGGCAAGCAGCCAGCGACCCGCGTGGGCCAGAGCGCGACCTACCAGATGCGCGTGGGCGACAAGGCGCAAATGATCGAAGGCAGGTTCGAGGCGGCGCCCCGATCAAGCGACGCCGATTTCGTCTTCAAGCTCGACAGTCCCGGCCTACGGTCGATCGCGGCCGCCGATCAGGTGACGTTCCAGAGCGATCAGGGCGATCTGCAATGGGCCTTCGTCAAGGACCCCGCCGCGAGAGTGGACGCCAGATACATCGCCGCGCTGCGCAATATCGGCCCCGCAGCTGAGTCCTATCTCGTCTACTGCAACCCAAAGTAATTAATCGCCGTTCGCAGGCGGCAGGACGATGTCGTGCGCCGCCCGCTCCAGAATGGCGCGGATGCGTTGCGCCTCCCCTTCGGTCCAGGGCGCGCGGGGCAGGTTTATCGCCTGTTTCAGCGTTTTCCACGCCTCCCATACCGTGTCGGGCGCCGTCTGGCTGGAATAGGCGGTGGCGGCCAGCTTGACGCGGGTGAGGATGCCCTGCACCGCCGCGTCATTTTCCCTGAGATAGGCTTCGCCCTCCGGCGTCGCCGCGTAGAGTTTCTTCGCGCCCTCGGGCGTCGCACGGATCAGATCCTGCTCTTCGAGAAGGGTGAGCAAGGGATAGACAGCACCGGGGCTCGGCGTGTAGGCCCCGGCAAACCGCTCCTCGATGGCTCGAATGAGGTCATAGCCATGACGCGGCCGCTCTCCAATCAGAACCAGAAGCAGAAGGCGAAGATCGCCATGACCGAGGAGCCGGCCGCCGCCGCGCGGACCGCCCCAGCGACCTCGGCCATGGCCGGCGCCTCGACGATCGTCCTCGCTGCGGCCATGTTGAGCCGCCAGAAATGCCCCGGCGATATCCCTCCAGTCCGCTCTCATGCCTCCGGTCCAGTGTCGATGATGACTCATGCTTTGTCTCCTGACTAGATCGTTCGATACACCATTTAGATATATCGAATTCACTTGGCAAGGCTTCGGAAAGGTGCGCGGACAGGAAAGCCTGAAGGCTTAATGCGTCATTGTGGAACCGGCGGCTGCGCATCTTCGTGGGCGCGAGAGACGATGTAGGCCCGGACCGCCTCGGCGTCGTCCTCGGACAACGCGCCGGCAAAGCTCGCCATGCCGGCCGAGGCATACTGGCCTTCGAGGACGACCGCCTTGAAGCTCTCTTCGGAACCCGGCGCCTGGGCCCAACGCAGATCCTGAATCACGCCGCCCGACACGACGGCCTCGCCATGGCAGACCATGCAGTTCTGGTAATAGACGTCCTTGCCGTGAGCGACCTGGGCGGCGCTGCCGAAATCCTCTGCGGCCGGGACCTTGTCGAGTTCGAAAACTTCGTAGTCCGGCAAGGTGGCGGCCCCGCCAATCTTGTAGACGATGACGCGGCCCAACTCGGCGGAGCCGACTTTTGGCACTCCGAAATCACCCAGCAGTGGCAGGACGGTTCCCCACCCTGCCGTTGTCGCGATGTATTGCTCTCCGTCGATCTCATAACTCATCGGGCCAGAGAGCACGGGGTACTTGCCGTCCGTCTCCCATTTTTTCTCGCCCGTGGCGGCGTCATAGGCGCGGAACTTCGCGTCGAGCCCGCCCTGGAAGACCAGACCGCCTGCGGTCGCCAGCACTCCGCCATTCCAGGGGGAGGGATGGTCCACGGCCCATTTCGGTTTCCTGGCCACCGGATCCCAGGCGACCAGCTGGCCGCCCTGCTTGAGGGACGCCATCGTGGCCTTGCGTTCGGCCTCATTGCCGGGAAGGGCTCCGGCCAGCGGATCCGTTCCGGTGTTCCAGAAGCCGGGGCGGTACACGAAGCTCTGCTTGTCGGTGTAGACCGCCGGAATGGTGAAGGCGGGGATGTAGACCAGGCCCGTCTCCGGACTGAATGCCATGGGGTGCCAGTTGTGGCTACCGAGCGGGCCGGGATAGGTGAGGAAAGGAGCGTCCTTGTAGCGCGCTTCCGGCGCTTCGACCGGACGGCCCGTCGCCATGTCGATGCTGGACGCCCAGTTGACATTGTCCTGGTATTTGTCGCCCGAGAGCAATTCTCCCGTCGCACGATCGAGCACGTAGAAAAAACCGTTCTTGGGGGCCTGCATGGCGACCTTGCGGACAGTGCCGCCGATCTCGATGTCGGCCAATATGATATGCTGCGTCGCCGTATAGTCCCAAGTTTCGCCTGGAGTGGTCTGGTAGTGCCAGACATACTCGCCGGTCTCGGGCTTGAGCGCGAGGACGGAGGACAGGAAGAGGTTGTCGCCGCCCGACGGAGAGCGCAGCCGCTGATTCCAGGGCGAACCGTTGCCGATTCCGAAATACATGATGTCGAGTTCGGGATCATAGGCCATGGCGTCCCAGACGGTGCCGCCGCCGCCCGCTTCCCGCCATTCGCCGACATCGTCCCAGGTGGCGTTGGCCTTCGACGCGAAGATGGCGTCCGAGGCGGCGTTGTCGGGCTGCTTGTCCGGGTTGGGCGTGGTGTAGAAGCGCCAGGCCTGTTCGCCGCTGGCCGCGTCATAGGCCGTGATGTAGCCGCGCACGCCCAGCTCCGCCCCGCCATTGCCAATCATCACCTTGCCCTTCACGACACGCGGTGCGCCGGTAATGGTGTAAGGCCGCGACTGATCGACCGTCACCTTTTCCCAGGCGACAGAACCATCAGAGACGTTGAGCGCGACAAGCCGACCGTCGATCGTGCCAACATAGACCCTGCCCTCCCAGATCGCGACGCCGCGATTGACGACGTCGCAGCAAGCGAAGACGCCGCGCGCCTTGTCGATCTTGGGATCGTAGGTCCATTTGCGCTCGCCGGTCCGCGCGTCCAGGGCATAGACGCCAGACCAGGCCGACGTCACATACATGACGCCATCGACCACGATGGGCGTCGCCTCCATCCCGCGCCCCATGTCGAGGTCGGCCGACCAGGCAAGGCCAAGCTGGTCGACAGTTTCGGCGTTGACCTGCGTCAGAGGCGAGAAGCGCTGTTCGGAATAGGTGCGGCCGTGCGACAGCCAGACGCCGGGACGATCGTCAGCCGCGATTATGGCGGCGCCGTTGACCTCGGCCGCAGTCAACGGCGCAGGCGGCTTGTCCTTTTGTGAGCACGATGACAACGCCAGCAGCGCGATCCCGGTCAGCAGACCCGAGCCAAGTCTCATGAGCGTCCTCCCCTCGAGGCCGCGCAAGTCGGCCCCTTGTTACGACAGTCTAGATCGGAGAGGCGATGGGAGTCACGCGGCAGGCCGCATGGAAGCGTTTCGTCTAGCGGAAGATCGATTTGTAGGGAGTCCTCCCAACCACAAATCGCGGTCTACACTTCAAATGCTCGACCGCCTCACGCGGCAAAACGCCTGTAGGCCCACGCGGACGCGGCAAAAGCCAGCAGCAGGAAAACGAGTCCCGCCGGTCCCAGCAGGGAAGGAAACCGGTACGCGATCAGCGCTCCGCCGATCGCCGATCCAAGCGCCTGGCCAAGATAAAGCACCGACGTGTTCAGCGCGACAGAGGCCGACGCCAGCGCGGGCGCCACCGCAATGAGGCGCGCCTGCTGCATCGAAACGGCGGCGCCGAAACCGAGTCCCCACACGAAAATGCTGCCTGCGGTGAGAACGAGCGATGTGGAAAACAAGGACCATCCGGCGAGGCCGGCGGCGAGCGTCAAAAGGCAGATGAGCTGGCTGCGTGGCGCGCCGATCCAATCGACTGTCCTCGCCGCCACGATCGACCCGAAAAGGCCAGCGGCGCCGTAGAGGCCGAAGACTAGGGCGACGCCAGTCGCGTCCGCCTCTGTCGCCCGACGGAGCTCGGCGGCGAGATAGGGATAGAGCGTGAACTGTCCGATCAGCTGCAGGCACGTGGTCCCCAGCAGGAACAGAATGGGCGGTCGCGTAAGGACGCCGCCCCAGGTCCGGAGGGTCATGCGCGCTGGATAAAGCCCGGCCGGCATCAGCAGTACAACGCCCGCTGCGGCAACGGCGGCGGCGACGGCGAGGCCGGCATAAAGATAACGCCAATTCATCGTCTCGGCGAAAATGCTCATGAATGGCACGACCACGGCGCCCGCGATCGCCCAACCCATAAAGACCAGCGCGATGGAGCTGGCGCGGCGCGCCTCGGGGACCATGAGGGCCACGGCGCTGGCCGCCTGCGGCGTGAAGATGGCAGCGCCGCTGATCATCGCAAGGCGGATGATGAAAAGCGTCTCGTAGTCGGGCGCGAACGCCGACGCTGCGTGTCCGACGGCATAGAGGACAAGCGAGGCCGCCAACAGAAACCGCCGGTCCATCCGGTTGGTAAGAAAGCCGAACGCCGGCGCGCCGATGCACAGCACGACGGCCCCCCATCCGATCAGCGCGCCGATGGCGACCGCGCTGACGCCAAGATCGACGGTCATCGCATTGATCATGGCGGCAGGCGCCAGCACCCCCGATCCGATGACGATGTTTCCGATCAGCAGGAACAGCAAGGCCGCACGACTGGGCCTCATCGTCGTGGCGTCGGCCCTGGGCATCGCGTGTCCTGTCCAGAAGGCGTCCCGCGAGGTTGGTTCAGCGCACCCGCCCAATCCGCGAGTCACGCGTCTAGCCGCTGTCGGCTCGATCCGCGAGGCCGATTTCAGGCTTGGGGCATTCGGCTTCGGACTGCGGCCAGCAAGTCGCGCTGAGCCGTCTCGATCGCCTGGTCGATCGCGCTTTCCCAGTCGCGAGCGGAGTTGGCTGCTTGAGCGCTGCCCGGCAGCGAAACCGAACGCGAGGCGTTGACGACCCCGCCTTCGCGACCTCCGGGACCATCGACAAATCCGGCCACCGCTTCGCGCGCGCCGCCGCCCTGCTCGCCATAGCCCGGAACCAGGAACAGCGCCTCGCGGGCGACCTCACGCAGCCCCCTGGCCTCGGCGGGCCCGGTCGCGCCGGCGACCAGCATCAGCCCGGACCATCCTGTTTCAGGCCCTCGCAGCCTTTCGATCATCGGCCCGAGGGCGCGGGCGACGTGGAGATAGAGCGGTTCGGCGGCCCCCTCAGCGGTCTCGACCCGTTTCGACTGGAAATCCGCCGAGCCCGGGTTGGACGTGCGCGCAAGAACGCAAACGCCCTTTCCTTGGCGCTCGGCCTCGGCGACAAACGGCTCCAGCGCGTCGAGGCCCATATAGGGATTGACCGTAATGGCGTCGCACGGACAGGACGAGTCCGGGCCAAGATAACCCTTCGCATAGCCCTCCGCCGTCGAGCCGATATCGCCGCGCTTGGCGTCGAGGATAACGACGAGCCCGGCTCGCGTCGCCGCCTGACAGACCCGCTCCAGCGCTGACATGCCCGCCGCGCCCCATCGTTCGAACAGCCCCGCCTGGGGTTTGCAGACGACGGCCCGGCCGACGCACCGTTCGACGACGGCGACGCCCCAGCGTGCGGCGGCGTCCGGCCCGGGCGGACCGAACAAGGCCGGTAGAAGCGCCGGATGCGGATCGACGCCCACGCAAAGGGGTCCGAGCGCGCGTGTCGCCATGACCAGCCTGTCAGCGAAGACCAGCTTCAAAGCCCGCCCACCCGGCACACGACCTTGACCACGGCCAGTTCTCGGCGCAGGCGGTCGGCCTCGCGGGCGTAGGAAGCGGCCGCCAACGGCGTCGCCTCGCTTTCCGGAGTGATCAGTCCCTGACTGTCGAGGAAGCGTTCGATGGACCCGGGCGCCGCCGTGTAGATCCGCCCGCGCCTCGGACTTTCCGCAACTGTCACTCCAACGACGGAACCGTCGGCGTCAAAGACCGGGCCCCCGCTCATGCCCGCCAGACTTCCCTCGATAGCGCCGGAACGCCCGGTCTCGACCCACGCCAGCACCGGCTCCTCCAGCTGATAACGTCCCCGCGTGACCAGTTGCGACCGGGCGAGAAGCTGCGAGGAGGCCTCGCCTGAATTGCCTTGCGGAAAACCGACATGGTATCCGGCGTCGCCAATTCGCAGCTCGCGGTCAAGATCGAGGGAAAGCGCTCGCGGCGCTCGCTCGGTGAAGAGAAGCGCGAGATCGGAATCCGTCGAGGTTCGCACATCATCGACCATGGCCAGCCGTCCGCCTCCAACGACCAGCCCGATGCGTGAACAGCCATCGACCACGTGCCGCGCCGTAAGCCAGGCCCCGGACCGGTTGACCGCGAAGGCCGTGCCGATCCCATCCTCGGCTGATCCGACCTGCACAAGCACCTTTTCGTCGAACGGATCAGGATCGGGCAGCGCCGGTCCTGGCTCCATCAGCGAAGGGTCCGGCTCCGAAACATCGAAGGGTGACGGTATCCGCCCGATGTCCTCGTCTTCGCCGCCGCGCACAAAAAGTGTCGTGATCACGGCGATCAGCACCACGGTGTAGACGACCCAGTCGGGGATTCTCATGCACGTCTCCAGCATGAAAGATCATGTCGTTTCGCGGCTTTTCAATCCGGCGGCCCGGAACGGACGGATTCAGGGCGGATTCAGGGCCGGAGTGTGGTTCAAGAACCGCTATCCGAAATCAGTCTTCAGACGCGCGCGAGATTGGGATCCCAGAGCGCCGCCGCCGTCACCATCGCCGTCGCGAGCTTGACCGAAACAAGCACAAGCGCGGCGCCGATCTCATCCCGCTCGATGCGCTTCGGCAGATCGCGCATCAGCAGGTCGGCGGCCCGGAAGGCCAGCATCTGAAGGAGGATGGAGACAACGCCCCAGATGACTAGGTCGTAGACCGAGGTTGCGGAAGCCAGGCATGCGGCCATCGGAATGGCCAGTCCGGCGACGATGCCCGCGAGGCCCAGCCCCGCCGCCGCATTGCCTTCCCGAACGAGCTTCATTTCCTTCATCGGTGTGAACAGCACATGCGCGACGCAGCCTGCCGCCAGCATCGCCAGCGTGACGCCGCCGTAGAGGAGAAAGTCCGGAAAGCCCCGAACGAAGGCATTGATCGCGGCGTTCAAATGTCCTCCCCCGGATTTCGCTCGTGCCGGATCGTCTTGGATGGAATCCAGCGATCCACTTCAAGACATGAATCCGCGCTTCACTATCCTCATGTTCGGCCGAAGAGATAGCCGTCCGAACGTAAAACCGCCCCGCGACAACCTCGTAGATTCCGTTTGACTTGCTGGCGGGAGAGTCGGCCTTCTTTGCTACCGGACAACTTCAAATCCGGATCCAGATAGGGGAGTGTCATGAAACGTCCAGTTTCCATCGTAGCGTCCCTTCTTGCGTTCAGCTCCGTTCTGTCGGCCTGCGGCGCTTCAGCCGCGGGCAAGACCGAGTTTACCGAGGTTTGCCTCAGCCGTATGGGCAACTCACAGGAAAAATGCGGCTGTTACGTATCCTCGATCGAAGCCGCCCTGACGCCGGAACAGTTCGCGCGTCTCGCCAAGGCGGCTCACGACAACCGCCAGTACAGCGGTTCGAGCTGGCTGCCGCAATCCGTCCACGCGGATACTGAGATCAGCGATGCGCTGTCTTCGGCGACCGCGACCTGCTTGCGGAGCGTCTAGATCAGGCCAGATCTAGATGCCAAACGCGGCGAAAACGGCTGATGTCAGCGCTACGGCCGTCATGATCAGGGTGAGCGAGACGGCGACCACCCGCCGCGTCGAGGATTTCTTTCTGAGGCCTTCCGGTGTCCTGTCGCGCCGGGGGGCCAGCGTCCAGATGTTCGAAAAGAAACCCAGCGCGGCGACGCCCGCCGTCACCAGGCTGGCATGGGCGGCCGAGACCAGCGCAAACCCAGCCGCGATGCAGAGCAGCGCCGTCTGGAATCCCGCAGTGGCGACCAGGACCCGCTGAAGGTGACGGTCGGCCCGCCCGCGGTCGAGACCGTCGAACGCCGTGTTGGCGACGATGACGGCGGCCGTCCAGCCGGACGCTGCAGCCGCGCCCGCGAAGAGCGCCGCAAGCGCGTGAAATACCGCAGTCAGGTCGATGTCGAACATAGCCGGGTGCTAAGCGGATTCGCGGCTTGCAGTCATCCCCTTTTGGACCCTACCAGAGGTACACTTGCCAGCACGCCAGCGGCGCCTGACTGTAACTTCGGGACAGTCGAACGGAGTGGGACAGCGCCATGACTATCAGCAGGCGATCGAGAATGATGGCCGGCGCGGCCAGCCTCGGACTTCTCCTTGCCGCCGAGGGTTGCACCAAGCCGGCGGAAGACCCCGTTCCAGTTGCCGAAACAGCCGTGGAGAACGATCCCGTGTCCAATGCTCCGGAATCGCGAAGCCTGCCCGCGCCGCCCGCCGACGGCGTTGTGCGCGATGTGACGGAAGCCGACGCAGGCGGCCTGATCGACCTCAAGGTCGGAGACACGTTCTCCGTCTCGCTGTCGGGCGTCCCGACAGCAGGCTATGTTTGGGCGCCGCAGACCCTGCCGTCGATTGTTGAGAAGACGGCGGAGACAGGCGGACCGACGAGTTCGGACCAGCTCCAGCCTGGCTTCGCGGGCGGCAATCACTGGGAGGTGACAGTCTTCAAGGCCGTCTCGACCGGCGAGGCCGAACTCGTGATGGCCCAGCGGCGTCCTTGGGAAGACGCGGCCGAACCTGACGCCGCAACGTTTAGGGTCAGACTAAGGATCAGCTAACGCTTGCGACCTGTAGGACGTCGCCGATTAGCTGGCTTCCGCCAGCACGAGATCGCGCGGCAGGTGGAGGCCGATACGCCTCTGGTCTGCATTCAGGCTGGCGCGAAACGCCGCAATGCGCGCCTCCCCGCCCCCGTCCAGAGAAATCCGCACGTAGCGCGTCCGGCCTTTGTGATCCGCCTGGACGTGAATGACCTCGCCGACGGGCAGGCCGCGCAAATCGACCACATCGTATCCGGCAAGGCCCTCGACCTTGAGGCCGGACATGTATTCTGGTTCGGAATTCGGATTGTGCGGGACGGTGGTCATTGCGGCGGTTGCAAGCGCCAGGCTGGCGGCTGCGAGGCCGGAAGCAAATGCCAGTGCACGTCTGCGGTCGATCATCGCTCAGGCCTTGGGTCCGGCGGTGGACCACCCGCGCCAACAACGGCCAGCAACGAACAGCGTTCCAGACCGTAATCAGATCTCAGCAAACAAAGCGGCAGGTATGCCAGAATGCGGAGCCGCCATCAGGCCTTCGCCCCCTTTTTTCCGCCGCCATAGGCAGGCTCGGCTTCGGGATCGAGCGGCCACCGTGCGCGGGCGGCGACGTCGAGAGGGGCGAAGTTTTCCGCCCGCAGATGCTCCGCGCCAGCAAGCGCGATCATCGCGGCGTTGTCCGTGCACCAGCGCAGCGGCGGCGCGGAGAAGGCAAAGCCGGCGCGTCGCGATTCAGCTTCAAGGCGCATGCGCAGCATACCGTTGGCGGCGACGCCGCCGGCGACGACGAATCTCGGCGAACCTTTCTGGCGCGATGCGAACAGCGCCATGGCGCGGGCGGATTTAGCGGCGAGTATGTCGGCGACGGCGCTCTGGAAGCTGGCGCAGATGTCGGCCCGCCGCCGGTCCGTCAACATCCGCTCGCCTGCCGCGCGCCTCACCGCCGTCTTGAGTCCGGAGAACGACATGTCGAGACCAGGCCGGTCAAGGAGCGGTCTGGGCAGATCAACGACGTGTGGATCGCCTTCCTTGGCCGCGCGTTCCACGTTCGGTCCCCCTGGCGCTGCAAGACCAAGCAGCTTGGCGGTCTTGTCGAAGGCCTCGCCCACGGCGTCATCGATTGTCGAGCCGAGGCGATGATACCGGCCAAGGGCCTCGACCGCGATGAACTGGCAATGCCCGCCGGACACCAGCAAAAGGAGATAGGGGAAGGGAACGTCGCCGGAAAGACGCGGCGACAGGGCGTGACCTTCAAGATGATTGACTGCGAGAAGCGGCAGGTTCCGCCCAAGCGCGATCGCCTTGGCCGTCGAGAGCCCGACCATCACGCCTCCGATCAAGCCAGGGCCAGCCGTGGCGGCGACTCCTTCGAGATCATCCCAGACAACACGAGCGTCCGACATGGCGAGCCTGATCAGGCCGTCCAGCCGCTCGACATGGGCGCGGGCCGCGATTTCGGGCACAACTCCGCCGTAAAGCGCGTGGGCTTCGGTCTGGCTGGCGATGCGGTCGGACAGGACCTCGACCTTATCCGGGCAAAGGCGCACGATCGCCGCTGCGGTCTCGTCACAGCTGGTCTCGATGCCGAGCACGGTCAGTGGCAGTTTGAGTTGCGCCATCGCGGTCGCGCTTGTACGCCGCTGGCGCCCGATGGCCAAGCCAAGGGCGCAGCGAAGCAGCACGATTCGCGTCCGCGCCGCACGGCGGCCAAATGAAACCTGAGGAGAGTTTCCCGATGGAGCGGATGAAGGGGTACCGGGGAACAGAGGCAGCCGCCCGCACCGTTCGCATCGGCGCGCGCGGGTCTCCCCTGGCCGTGGCCCAGGCCGAGATGTTCGCCGCGTTGCTGGAAGCGAAGTCTGGCGGCGATATCGCTTGCACGATCCACACCTACACGACGACGGGCGACAGGATTCAGGACAGGCCGCTGCAGGAGGCTGGCGGCAAGGGCCTGTTCACCAAAGAACTCGACCGCGCCCAGAAGGACGGGGCGATCGACATCGCCGTCCATTCGCTCAAGGACATGACGGTCAAGCTGCCCCGCCACATCATGCTGGCGGCCTACCTCCCCCGGGAGGACCCGCGCGACTGCCTGATCGGACCGTTCGGCTCGATCGCCGACCTCCCGCCGCGCGCCATCGTCGGCAGCTCCAGCCTGCGTCGCAAATCCCAGATTCTGGCCCAAAGACCCGACCTTCAAGTCGTGATGTTTCGTGGCAATGTGCAGACGCGCCTCCGCAAGCTGGCGGAAGGAGAGGCTGACGCGACACTGCTGGCGGCGGCTGGCCTTCGCCGCCTGGGCATGATCGAGACGGCCAGCGTGGTCATCCCGATCGAGGAGATGCTGCCTGCCGCCGGCCAGGGCATCATCGGCGTGACGCTCCATGTTGATGCGCCCGACTGGCTTGTGGCCGCCTGCGCCACTACGGACGATCGGCCCGCGCGGCTGGCGGCGACTGCCGAAAGAGCGTTTCTGCGGCTGCTCGACGGCTCCTGCCGCACGCCGATCGCCGCCCATTTCCGGCTCACCGCCGACGGCGCGGAAATGTCAGGCGAAGTGCTGGCGGAAGACGGGTCGCGACGCTGGCGCGCCGACGGCGCCATTTGCCACGATCCCAGTGAACAGGACGCCGGTGAGTTCGGTCTTCGCCTGGCCGAGGACGTCGCCGCCCGCCGAATGGACGATCTCGGACCGAAGGCGGCCTTCCCGCCCATCACCGCGCCCGAATGAGCGCCCGCATCCTCGTGACGCGGTCGCATCCTCAATGCTTGGCGACAGCCCGCCGGCTGACGGACCTCGACTTCCATCCAATCGTGGAACCGCTGTTCGATCTCGAGCCGATCGACGCCGACATTCCCGATTTCAGCGCGTTGGCCTTCACCAGCGCCAACGGCGTCCGGGCGTTCGAGCGATTGTCGCGGCGTCGGGATGTTACGGCCTTCTGCGTGGGCGCACGGACCGCCGAGACCGCGCAGGGCGCTCGGTTCGCCGACGTCGTTTCCGCCGACAGCCATGTACCGGGGCTCGCCGCGCTCATCCGGGCGAAGCTGGAGACGGGCGCCCGCCTGTTGCATGTCGGCAATCAGGAGAGTCGCGGCGACCTTGCGGGCGGCCTCCGCGAGGCGGGCCTGGATGCGCGGTTCGTGGCGATCTACCGGGCGGTTCCCGCCGAACGGCCCGGACCGAATCTCGCGCGCCACCTCTTGGGCGAGCCGCGCTTCGAGGCGGTACTCGTCCATTCCCCGCGCGCATCAGCCGTGCTCGCCGGCTTTCTGGCCGCTGCGGATTCGGCTGCGCCAATTGACGCGGCGGCGATTTCAGAGGCGTCGGCGGCTCCGCTTCGACCCTTCGCGCGACGGCTTGCCGTTGCGATCTCACCCGACGAACCGGCGCTCCTGAGCGCCATGCGACTGCTCGTCTTGAGCTAGCGCGAGCCCTTGCAGCATTACGTGCGCTTCATGTCGCTGCCGGCCTTGTGTCCCATCAGGGACTTGCGATTGCACGCGCGAGCCATAGGTTGGCGCGCAACGACTGACAAACCCGGAGGACGCCGCCTTGAAACTTACCCTCGCCGCCTTGCTGCTTGCTTCAGCCTCCGTTTCGGCCTGCGCCATGGGGTCCGATGCCGAACAGGCGCCCGCCCAGACTGTCCAGGCCCCAGGGCCGATGGCCTCCTCCGCCCCCAGAGCCGCGCCAGTCGCCTCGCCTACGCCAGCAGCAGTGGCGGCGCCTGCCGCCGACGCCAGCCTTTCTGCCGCCATCGCCAATCCGGCCCGCTCGCCGGCCAACACGGTGCGCGACATGCACCGCCACCCGGCCGAAACACTGGCCTTTTTTGGCCTCAAGCGCGGCATGACCGTGGTCGAGGTCGCGCCCGGGAGTTATTACGCGGAAATTCTCGCGCCTTACGCCAAGGCGACCGGCGGCAAGTATATCGGCACGGGCAAGCAGATCGAAGCGTTGGCCGACCAAGCCGTTTGGGGACCGCAAACCTATGTTCCGTTTGGAAAGGATTCCGGCCCCCTCGTCCCGGCAGGCTCGGCCGACATGGTGCTGACCTTCCGCAACATTCATAACTGGATGTGGCAACCCGGCATGACCGACAAGGCGATGGCCGACTTTGCCGCCGCCCTGAAGCCCGGAGGCGTCCTGGGCGTCGTTGAGCACCGCGCCGATCCGCGCCCTGAAACCGTCGCCAACAACCGCCCGGCCAGTGACGGGTACGTCGCCAAGGCGACGATCGTGGCGGCAGCCCGGAAGGCCGGTCTCGTGCTCGAGGCGGAATCGGAGGTCAATGCGAACGCCAAGGACACCAAGGATCATCCTTTCGGCGTCTGGACCCTGCCTCCGAATTCCTGGACCGCTCCGCGGGGCGGCGTCACGCCGGCAGGCTTCGACGCCGCAAAATACAAGGCGGTTGGGGAAAGCGATCGTCAGACGCTGCGTTTCCGCAAGCCGGCGTAGGAGACACGCCCCCGACGCTTCGCGGAGACGGCGCCCAGCCCGGTCCGCCGACTTTCCGACAATTACTGACAATGCCCGACGGGCTCGGCGTTGCCGGTCAAAGGCGCTCAGACCATCCGGCCATAGCCAGCGCGCGCCTTTATCGGCGCCGGGGCTTGCGACCTCAGTCTTCGGTGACGCCCAGATGACCATGGCGCTCCTCGACCGGCCGACGCATCGCTGCGATATCCGTGAGACGGCAACGAATGCTGGCGGCTCAAGAACCGCGCCTGAAGTCTCACGGCCCTGCCAGGTCTTGACGCCGACAAAGCTGCGACCCGGCACCTCTTCGTCGAAGCGCCGTGTGCGAAGCAGATCGGCTGCGGCGCCAGGAGCAGGCTCGGGG
>JAWXBJ010000010.1:0-3559 GCA_034439955.1 Alphaproteobacteria bacterium | reverse complement strand
ATAATGGTGGAATTCACAATTCGTGCAGCAGGACACCGCCGGCGGTATGATCGTTTCCAGGCCAACTGAATTGGAGCAAGCCATGTCGACAAAAGTTGTCAAAACGCGCGTCAACGAATCACTTCAGGAAACCCTGTGCCGGCTGATCTGCGTGCGCGTGAGGCAACTCGGCCTGTCG
The DNA here is from genome assembly GCA_034439955.1 of Alphaproteobacteria bacterium. GTDB lineage: Bacteria > Pseudomonadota > Alphaproteobacteria > Caulobacterales > Hyphomonadaceae > UBA7672. The sequence continues at coordinate 3,381 of JAWXBJ010000010.1, read as the reverse complement.
CAGGCGGACGTGCGGGACCTGTTCGACCTGGATCGCCCGGCGGCGTCGCGGCTATTGAATGAACGCCACCACGGATTCTCGGTCGAGCGGTTGATGCGATTCGTCGTGCTGCTGCGGCACGAAATCGACGTGATCGTGCGCCCGCTGTCACCGCGATCCAAGCGCAAGCCGGGGATTCAATTGAACTATCGGTAACGAGCGCGCGGGGCGTTCGGCAAGGTTCAAATAGTTTGATTAAACACCAAGTTGAACATGACGCTGCGCTTCGTCCTGAGAGGATGAAAATTCCGTACCATCGGCGTCCCGCCGATGATGCTTGTACTCAAGCATGGGCGCAACGGCGATGTCGCGCTTCGGGAGCGGAAATAAGTCGGACCTGGCCCGTTTTCCTATCCCCGCCGGTAGATAGCGAAACGGTGGGCGCGCATACCCACTTCACAACGTGCGGCCGCGTTATTCGGCGGCTCGGACTTTTGGCGCGGCTTGCAGGAGATTCTCCTGCTCATCCAGGGGTTGGGCTTTTCGGACCTGTTCCTGGATTTCTGCCGCTTCACTTGCAAGCCCGCCCTCGGCCTTTGTAGACACCTCATCCTCGGCCGTCGTCGATTTGTCGCGATCCGGCGTCCGATGCCGATCGGGCTTGTGGGCTTGCCTGGTTTCTCCGGTCTGGTCTGATTCTCGATTAAGCATGGTGACGGGAACGCCGCGCGGGAAGATGACTTCGCGCGCCTCGTCAGGCATCGAGATGCCGTTTTCCTGAAAAGCGCGCTTCACCAACCGGATGACCGAGGATCGGACCTTCAGCCAACTGTGCGTTTCGCCGTTGAGCCAAAAGTAGATGCGCAGATTCACCGTGGCCTTGTCAAGGTTATCTGCCAGTACCCAAGGCTCTGGGTCGTTCAGAACGGCGGGATGGTTGGCGAGCACCTTTCGGGCGACTTCCTGCGCTTTGTCGATGGGATCGTCGTAGCCGATGCCGACGACGAAGTCCTCTCGACGGTTCGGGTTGGCGCTGAAGTTTCGCAGGGTGCTCTTATAGACCAGGGCGTTTGGAATCTGGACGAGGTTCCCGCTGAGCGTCATGAGCACCGTCGTGCGAATATTCAGTTGCTGAACAAACCCTGTGACGCCGACGACTTCAATGAGGTCGCCACTTTCGAACGGGCGCTGGACGCTGAGAAATATGCTGGACAGGAAGTTTTCCGTGATATCGCGGAATGCGATACCGACGGCGAGCCCGACCAGACCGGTGCCGCCCACGATCGTGAGCGCGAGTTGGGTCAGACCGGAGACGCGTAGGACGATATACGCGCCGGCGAGGAAAACAAGAAGTCCTGCTCCCCAGGCGACAACGCCCAGCAGGAGTTTCGCGCGGACCCGCTTGCGGAAAAACGCCCGCGTTGCCCGCGCCGCCAGCCAGCCCGCACCCGCCGACAAGACCAGAGTGAATAGACCGAAAATAATATAAGGAAGGGCGCGAAGGAAATCTCGCCACAATGTTGCCATCCCCTTCCGCGTCGCTGCGAAATCCCACGCGGACGGCTCAGTTACGTCGATCCGATTGGCGACGGCCACCACGTCCTGCGTATTGCGTGCCAGATCGCCGGCCCACTTCTTCAGCTCTTCGGTGTCCGCCTGCCCCGAGAGAAACACAACACCCTCATCGACCCGGACCTGCGGGTCAACGAACCACTTGGTGGCCTCCAGAACGCTTTGCAGGCGCTTGCGGATTTCTTCGTCGTGCGCGACCGGCTGCACGTCCACCTTGGCCGGCGACATTGTGAGTTCTGTTTTATCCGGGGGTTGGTTCTCTGGTTTCGCATCCTTTCCCGACGCTTGCGCAAGTGCCCCCTGGATCAATGACACACAGCAGACCAACGCGAGCAGCATCGGCTGCATAGCCCGGAGGCGCCAATGACCCGATGGCCGCGCCCGGACAGGTTCCTTCAGCAGCGGTCGATCGACGCCAAGAAACTCGAGCGGACGAAGCACGCATTCAAACTGAGGGTGCTTCGCCAAGGGGCGTCCGTCCCTTCACTGATAGGAAATTTGATTTCGCGGTTGCGTGTGGAATGTGTTGGGGGTGAGGGGGTTTCCTCGGGGGCATTGGCGGCTTACTTGTCGAGTTTCTTCTTGACGTCGCCGCGCTTGTCCTTGGCCTTGCCCTGCTGTTACTCGTTGCCGGGGGCCGCGGCCTGCATCTTGCCCTTGGCCTGCTTGGTCTTGCCTTCGGCCTTGTCTTTGTTGCCTGACATGTGGTCGGCATAGGTAATATCTTAGCGGTTGGCGACGCGATTTTCCAAAGTTTCTTGGGGTGCTGCGGCTGACGGGTTGGTCGGTGAGTTGGCTCAGAGGTCTGCACCGTGGGTCACGGGATGAGCACGACCTTGATGCAGCCATCTTTTTTATCGCGGAATTTCTCGTAGGCGGCGGGCGCGTCTTCGAGCTTTTCGGTGTGGGTGATGACGAAGGACGGGTCGATCTCCCCGTCCACGACCTTCTGGAGCAGCGGCTCGAGGTAGCGCTGCATGTGGGTCTGGCCCATCTTGAACTGGAGGCCCTTGTTCATGGCCGTGCCCCACGCCAGCGCGACGTTGCCGAAGTAGACGCCGGGCACGGAGACCTTTCCGCCCTTGCGGCAGCACTTGAAGATCTCGTTGAGGACGTGGGGGCGGTCGCTGCCCAGGTGCATGGCGGTCTTGAGGTCATCCATCGCCTCGCGGAGCCCTCCGGCGGCATGGTTCTCCGCGCCGACGCCGTCGATACAGCAGTCCGGGCCCCGGCCGTTGGTCATTTCCTGGAGCTTCTCGTAGACGTCGGTTTCTTCGAAGTTGATGGTCTCGGCCTTGCCGTGGCTGCGGGCGAGTTCGAGGCGTTCGGCGACGCAGTCGATGGCGATGACCCGGCCGGCGCCGAGCATCCAGGCGCTCTTGATGGCGAACTGCGCGACGGGCCCGCAGCCCCAGACGGCGACGGTCTCGCCAGGCTCGATGTCGCAGTTCTCCGCCGCCATGTAGCCGGTCGGGAAGATGTCGGACAGGAACACCACCTGATCGTCGGGCAGCCCGTCGGGGACCTTGATGGGCCCGTTGTCGGCGAAGGGTACGCGCAGGTACTCGGCCTGCCCGCCGGCGTAGCCGCCGAGCATGTGGGTGTACCCGAACAAGCCCGAAGGGCTATGGCCGAGTTGCTTGCGGGCCAATTCTGCGTTGCGGTTGGAGTTGTCGCACAAGCTGAAGAGGGTCTTCTCGCAGAAGAAGCACGAGCCGCAGGCCATGGTGAACGGCACGACGACGCGGTCGCCTTTCTTGAGGTTGTTCACGCCCCGCCCGACCGCCTCGACAATGCCCATCGGCTCGTGGCCGATGATGTCGCCGGCCT
>JAWXBJ010000009.1:0-9174 GCA_034439955.1 Alphaproteobacteria bacterium | reverse complement strand
CCATCAACCCCCTGGGCACCATTCCGTACCTGATCGGCGATGCGCAGGGAGGGGATGTCCGGATGACCGAATCGACCGCGATCTGCTTTTACCTGGCGACCCGCCACGGCCCCACGCCGCTGACGCTCGGCCCGGACGAGCCGGACTATCCGGCCTTCCTCAACTGGCTGTTTTTTTCGGACGCGACGCTGACCTTTCCCCAGACCATCGTGCTGCGCTATCGCCAGCTCGAGCCGCCGGAGCGGCGCTTGTCCCAAGCCGCCGACGATTATGAAAAATGGTTCTTCGGCCGGCTGAAGGCGGTCGAGACCGCGCTGGCCGACCGGACATGGCTTTGCGGCGACCGCTTTTCCATCGCCGACATCGCGGTTCTCTATGCGTTGCACCTCGCCGACGGGGTGGTCGGCCTTGGCCACGGGTTCGGCCCCAATGCGCGGCGATATCTTGCCGCCGCCCGCGCCCGCCCAGGTTATATGCGCGCCGTGGAGGCCGACGCCTCGGCGCCGGCCTGGCGCTGAACCGGCGCGGGCGCCTTCCCCCGCATTGCATCCGCGGCAAGCGCGCGCCACTTGAGAGCGGCGCCGATTTACAGCATCACCGCATTCGAGCAGGCTCGCGCGTTGCAAACGTTGAGGACAAGCCATGACGTCCTCGCCTCTCCCCTCGGACATCGCAACGCCCGCCTATGTGATCGATGTCGCCAGGCTGAAGGCCAACATGGCCGCCCCGATACGAATCCGGCGCGAGGCTGGCGCGAAGGTGTTGCTGGCGACGAAAGCCTTCGCCATGCCGGCGGCCTTTCCGCATCTCGCGCCCTATCTCGACGGCACCACCGCCAGCGGCGGCCTCCGACAGGAATTCGCGCGCATACTCGCTGATCGCTGGCAGGCGCGAGAGATGCGACGACTTTATGTAGAAATAGAGCGGGCGCGACAGCTTGTATTCGCCCGAGTCGATGGTCTCAAAGGTCGGCTCGGCGCCGTTGATTGCGGCCGCCTGGATGCGCTCGCCATTCGCCTCGAGGAAGGAATATCCGAGAATGCCGTAGGCGTTCTTGTTGCGGTCGAGCATGGCGACGATGGCGGCGTCGTCCTCGCCGGAATCGACCCAGGCGCCATCCTCGCGCTTCGCGTGTGTGCCGATTGCGTCGATGCGGCGACTTGACCGACCTCCGCATGCGTCTTACGTTCCGCCTTACTCCTTGTAAGGAGGCACTGGGTGGCCATCGCGACATTGACATCGAAAAGCCAGCTTACGCTCCCGAGGGAAGTGCGCCTTGCCTTGGGCGTGGGCCCGGGCGACCGGATCACCTTCGTGCGGATGGACGATGGCAATTTTGCACTCATGCCCGCGGCGCTTCCCGCGACACGATTAGAGGGGCTGCTTGCTAAACCTCGCAAGCCCGTTTCCCTGGAAGAAATGGACAAGGCGATCGTCAGCGGAGCGCGCGGTGTATGATCGGCATCGATACGAATGTCCTTATCCGCTTTCTCGTTCAGGATGATCCTATACAGTCGCCGGTCGCGACGCGGTTTATGGGTCGCCTGACGCGGGAGCGTCCGGGCTTTATCAGCGCGGTCGTTCTGGCCGAGGTAAGCTGGGTGCTGGCGCGCGCTTACAGGGCGTCGCGCGAAGACGTCGCGGCGGCCGTCGAAGGCTTCCTGGGCTCGGCCGACCTGGTGGTCGAAAATTCAGAGGCCGCCTATCGCGCTCTTGCAAAATACTCACACGCCCAGGCAGTCGAATTCGCGGACGCGCTGATTGTGGAGACGGCAAGACTCGCCGGGGCCAGCGAGGTTGTGACGTTCGATTCTGGCGCGGTCTCTGAAGCCGGCATGCGTCTGTTGGCGTAGCCGTGGACGGAGCCCCAGCGACCCGGATCCAGCGCATCTCCGTGTGGCGGGCCTGCGCGTTGAAGAAGTTGAAGCGAGCATGAGCGGTCCCGGGCCCATCCCCCCCTCCATCGCCACGCCCGCCTATGTCATCGATATCGGACGCCTGCGCGCCAACCTCGCCGTCGCCGACCGCATCCGCAGGGAGGCCGGCGCCAAACTCCTTCTCGCCACCAAATCATTCGCCATGCCGGCGGCCTTCCCCTACATGCGCGACCTTCTCGACGGCACGACCGCGAGCGGCGAATACGAGGCGCGTCTCGCTCACGAGACGTTCGGCGCCAAGGATGGCGGGACGCCCAAGGAAGTCCACTGCTACTCCCCCGCCTACACCGATGCGGAATTAACCGCGCTCAACGGCGTCGCCACCCATGTCTATTTCAACTCGGCCTGCCAGCTGGCCCGCTTCGGCGAGTGCGCATCCGCCCAGGGCCACGCCGTCGGCCTGCGCATCAATCCGGGCTATTCCAACGCCACCCTCGGAGGCGCGCTCTACGATCCCTGCGCCCCCAATTCGCGCTTCGGTGAAATCCCGTCCGAACTTGGCGCCGTCGACTGGAGCAGCGTCCACACGCTCCACGCCCACGCTCTCTGCGAGTCGAAGCATGAAGGTTCGATCGGCCTGATCGACCACATCGCCACGCATTTCGCCGCCCATGTCGCGCGCGTGAAGGCCGTCAATTTCGGCGGCGGCCACTTCATCAACAAGCCCGGCTATGACGTCGGCAAGCTGATCGCCGCGCTAAGGGCGTTCCGCGCCCGCTTTGATGTCGAGGTCTATCTCGAACCCGGCGGAGGGCTGATCGTCGATGCCGGTTATCTCGTCTCGACCGTCGTCGACACGCATCGCAACGGCGCGCACCTTGGCATTCTCGACGCCTCGGCCAGTTGCCACATGCCCGACGTGCTGGAAGTCCCCTACCGGCCGCAGATACACGGCGCCGGACAGCCGGGCGAGAAGGCGCACACCTATATCCTCGGCGGCAAGACCTGCATGACCGGCGATGTCATCGGCGAATACTCGTTCGACAAACCCCTCGCCCCCGGCGACCGGATCGTCTTCCTCGACATGGCGCAATACTCGTTCGTCAAGAACAACACATTCAACGGCGCGCCCCTGCCGGACCTCGCCCTGCTGCATGAGGATGGACGCTACGAGGTCGTGAAACGCTTCGGCTACCAGGATTTCGCGGGCAGGCTGTCGTGAGCGGCGGCGTAAGGGCCGGCGATGGCGCGGACCGGCGTGTCACGTCCGCCTCCGGCTTCAGTCTCGACATTACAACCCGGCCCGAGAGCCCCATCCTCGCGGAATTCTTCGCAGGCTATGACCAGGCCTTCATCCTGCCCGACGAGAAAGAAAATCTCGACGGCTTCCGCGCCTGTCTCGATCTTGGTCATGGCGCAATCCGCCGGCGCCTGCTCGAACGTCATGGCCCGCATGTCGAGCTTGTGCTCGTCGCCCGCGAGGCGTCCGCGCAACAGGGGAAAGACGCGCCGGCCATGATCGGCGGCGCCAATTTCATCGCCCATCCGGTCGGCGAGACGCTCGTCGTCGGCAATCTCAACTACATTTTCGTGCAGCCCGGGGCGCGCGGGCAGGGACGCTTCCGGCGCCTCGTCGCCGCCTGCGAAGCACTCATGCAGACGCTTTTTGCCCCGCCCTTGCGCCGGCCGCTCACCTTCATCGAGCTCAACGATCCCATGATCCTCTCCGACGCCGACTATCGGCTCGACAGCGAAGCGGCGGGCGTCGACCAGTTCGACCGTATCGCGATCTGGGCACGGCTCGGCGCCCGCATCGTCGATTTTCCCTATGTCCAGCCGCCGCTTTCCGCCCATCAGGCGCCTGAGGAGGGCCTGATCTACGCGGTGCTTGGCGCGGCGGGCGAGACCTCGCTTGATCCCGCGATTCTCCTTGCACATCTGGAGCGTTTCTTCGGCGTCTCAGTCCTGAAGGGCGTCGATCCCTGGACCGTCCCGGTCGCCGCCGCCCAGCTCCAGGCTCTGGCGGACATGGCCATCCGGGGAGAGCCCGTCGCGCTGCTGGATCCTGCGCCGTCGATCGAGATGGGTCGCGCCGCCCGCCTCTCAGGCGCCGCGCGCCCGCTGGATTTTCGTGCGCTGATGCGTGAGATGAACTGATACCAACGGCCATTGACCTTGACCCAAATTGTCGTCCCGGAAACGCCCCTTCGAGACTCGTCACGGGGCCGGGCCGCCGCTATGCGGCTGGCAAAGCGGGCGAGGCGCCTGTTCGCCGGGCAAAGGGGGGGATATCGCATATGGGCGCAAAGCATCGATTGAAGTCATTCTCGGGCAAGCGAAGCGCGACCCGGGAATCTTTCTTTGCCTGCCACAACCGGATTCTTCACGACGAGGAAAGCTTCGGGTCAAGCCCGGCAACGATCCCGCCGCCATATGCGATAGCCCTGCCCTGAAGGGACGTAGGGCGAGGCGCCTGTCCCCCCGGCAAGGGGGGACCGCAGCGAAGCGGCGAGGGGGGTCAGAATTGGATCGTACAAACGGATTGAAAAGCTGACCCTCCTGCTGTCATCCTGCCCAAAGCCACGATGCACAATCAGGCACGGAAAATCCCGGAGGCGCGCAGCGCGACCGGGATCCATCTTTCAACACCGTCACTCGCTGACGATTGCCGCATAGGCCTGCACCGGAGCTTTTTTCTTCGCTCGGACGAATTCAGTTTGGCCGAAGGATGCTCTAGGCTCAGCCCTCTGGGCGAGGGGGCGATCATGGCCGATACCGCAAGCCGTACCGACGAGACCGCGCCGGAACGCTTCGAGGCCGCAAGCGACCGCGCGCTCTACTGGACCGTCTCCTTCTACATCGCGCCTGCCGAACTGCCCGATGCGATCCGGCGCGCGCTCGGCGCCGCGCTGGCCGCGTCTCCGGGCGATACCGCTAGCCTGCGCTCGATCCAGTCAGCGGATCCGGCGTCGCGCGAACTGAGCGACGCGATCGAGCCCTTGTTCAACGACATCTCGGACCGCGAGCGCCTCGGCCGGGTCGATGACCATCTTTTTGCCGTCGCGCCGGCGAATGCCTGCACCGACATCCTCATTTCCGCGCCCGAGACGATTGCGTGGGAGACCGAAGGCGTTCGCTTCGAGGCCTCGCCCGGCGCCATCGGTCCCCAGCCGGTCCGCCAGCGCCGGTTCTGGTACATCCACAAGAACGGCGCCGTCTCGTGGCACCTCTCCTTTCGTCTCGATTACCAGCACTCTCCGGCGCATTTCTATTTCATCTCGATGCTCCAGAAAGTGTTGGCTCCCAAGGAGTTCCGCCCTGCCGGCGGCGCCCGCATCGACGCCGGCCTTCACGTTCACGCCCCACCGCCCGGCGGCACGGGCATCGCCCCGCTGGACACTGTGCGCGTCTCGGGTCCGGGCCTCGACGAGGCGCCGTTCTGGAACGCCGTCGCGCACTGGTTTGCGGCCGACGCGCCGCACCTCTTCGACCGGCTGGCGCGCGCCGACGTATGGCGCAGAGGGAATGGCGCCCTGCTGGCCGATCCGTTCAGAGTGTTGATCCGGCGCGAGGCCTTTCTGGAAATCCCGGGCCTGACGATGCCGCGCTTCCGCTTCATGTTCTTCTTTCAGGACAAGGACTTTTTTCGCCGCCTCCTGCCGCCGATGAATCCGGAGACGGGCAGGCCTGTACCGCGCTCGTCGATGGTCCAGGAGCAGTGCTACCAGCCTTTCCTTCAGGCGATCGCCGAGCGGAAATCGGCCAGCGCCGACGCGGTGAAACTCGACGCCGGCTACTGGACGTGGGCCACGACACGGCCGGACTATGTGGAGGACAGGCGGCTTCATCCCGCCCTCATGGAAGCCGCCCAGAAGACCATCCCGGCCTGGGAGGACGACACGCGGCCGGATTGCCTCGTCTATCTTTTCCTGTCCGGGTTCAACCAGAACATCATTGATTTCATGAATCAGGATGCGTCCGAAATCCTCGACTCCACGGACCCGATCTATCCGCGCACCGAGGACCAGTCGAGCGAGCGCTTCTTCGTGCGGTTCGCCAACGCCCGCGCGCTGACCTCCTATGTGCGCTCCTCGCGCAGCCTTGAGGCGGGCAATGATTTCATCGGCACGTGTCCCTACGCCTTTCTCATTCACGCGCTTGCCGTCCACAACGAATTCCTGGCGCGCGACTATGAGCGGGCGACGCATGATCTGATCGGCGATGTGAAGCGTCTCAACGACGCCCACAAGCTCAACGACGCCGCCGAGCGCTTCTACGAGTTTCGCATCGGCCCGTTCACCGATTTCTTCAACGACCGCTATGACAATGTCTTCCGGTACGACACCGAGGCGGATGTCTTCGGCGAGGTCGAGCAGCGCCGGGGAACGGAACGCAAGACGCGCTATCTCGAAGGCATCGTCTCCAATCTCGAAAAACAGACCGCCGACCTCCAGGCCCGCATCCAGAAACGCGAGGACCGCGCCGTCACCTACGCCGTCGCGGCCGTCGGCGCCTTCGGCCTCTTCCAGATGGCGCTGCAGATCTCGGAGATGTGGGCCGGCCGGACGCCGCTGCAGGAATTCTGGATCTGGGTTGCGATCATCGGCGGCGCCGCCGTCGTTCTCGTCTTTTTTCTGGTTGCGGCCGGCGATCTGTTCGAGGAGGCCGGCAATCTCTTCAGGCGCGGCAGGCCGCGCCGGGGCAGGCCGGGCGGGGGCAGGCGGCGCAAATGATTGCCGACATCCGCCTCCCCGGCTGGACCGCCGGCCTCGCCCGTCCCGCCGCGCCCGCCGCCGATCTCGATTGCATGAGCTTCGTGCTGGAACTGGCGCGCGGCAATGTCTCGCTCGCGACCGGCGGACCCTTCGCCGCAGCGCTCCGTGACGACGCCACCGGCGCTGTGGCCGCCATCGGCGTCAATCTTGTCCTGCCCCAGCGCTGCGCCGTGCTGCACGCCGAGGTCGTCGCGCTCCTGATGAGCGCCGGCAAGGGACCGGAGCCGGCCGGGATGACGCTGTTTTCCTCCTGCGAGCCCTGCATCATGTGCATGGGCGCGCTGCACTGGTCGGGCGTGCGCCGCATTGTCTACAGCGCCCTGCGCGAGGACGCCGAGGCGATCGGCTTCAGCGAGGGCGCAGGCGTCGTCGAGCTGAAAGCCCAGATGACCGCCCGTGGCGTCGTCTTCGACCCCGGCCTCCTGCGCGCTCAGGGGATCGACATCCTCCGCGCCTACAAGGCCAGGGGCGCCGTGATCTACGGACCGGGCAAGTAGAGACACGACGCGCAGGGTTCGATCCAGCCTACAGCGCCCGCTTCAGCCGCTTCTGGCGCGGAAACGCGATGACCTTGGCGGTTTTCTCCACGGCCTCCGGCAGCGCGCCATACATCGACGTCCACGGCGCGTCCCCGACCTCGACGGTGTCGGTCTCGCCATAGCCGTTGAAGCGCGTCTGCATGGCGACGCCATAGGCGCCCAGCATGCCGATCTCGATATAGTCGCCCTCGCGGATATCGGCCGGAAGGTCGTATGGACCCTCCATCGTGTCGATCGAATCGCAGGTCGGGCCGTAGAGCCTGTAGGCGCCCGCCTCCTCGCCGAACTCGCCCTCGGCGCGATGGGCCTTCACGGGGAAGGGCCATTTGCAGTGGGCGGCGTCGAACAGGTTTCCGTACGAGCCGTCATTGATGTAGAGCGCGCCGTCCTTCACCAGCTCGACGCGGGCGAGGATCGAGGTCGATTCCGCCACCAGCGCGCGGCCGGGTTCGCACCACAGGTCGGCGTTCATGAGGACCGGCATTTCCTCGAAGCACTCGTCGATGACGTCGACGTAGAGCGACAGGTCCGGCGGCGACATGCCGGGATAGGCGCTCGGGAAGCCGCCGCCCACATCGACGATGTCGATGGTGACGCCCGCCCGCAGGATGATCCGCGAGGCGAGGTCCATCGCGTCGCGATAGGCCGAGGGGCTCATGCACTGCGAGCCGACATGGAAGGAGACGCCCAGCTCGTCGGCATGACGCCGCGTCTGCCTCAGCAGTTCGGGCGCGTCCGACTCGCTGACGCCAAACTTGCCGGAGAGAGCATAGCCCGCCTCGGCGTTCGACACCGCAAGCCGCACGACCAGGGTGAGGTCGCGCGCGCCAGCGGTGGCGGCGACGATTTTCTCAAGCTCGGCTTCGCAGTCGAGCGAGAAGATGCGCACGCCATGATTGAAATAGGCGCGCTCGATCGCCTTGCGCGATTTCACGGGGTGCATGAACGCCATCACCGCGTCCGGATAACGGGACGCGATCAGTTCGACCTCCACCTCGGAGGCGACGTCGAACCAGCGAATGCCCGCCGCATAGGCGGCGTCGAGGACCCATGGTGAAGGGTTCGCCTTGACGGCGTAGATCACTTCACCCGGAAAGTTTTCCTGGAACCAGTTCGCGGCTAAAGACACCCTTTCCGGACGCACGCATGCGACCGGCTTCTCTGGGAGTCGTTCCCGGACCAGGTCCAGGGGCGTGTTGAACGTGAGCAATTCACGTAAACCCCTGTAAGTTGTTAAACCCAATCCGGCGTTAGTACGGGCCTTCAACTCGTTAAGTCTGCCTCTCAACCCGCACACGTCATCCAAACCCCTTGCCAGATCAGGCTTTTCGCCCAGATCACGCTTTCGGGAAGTTCAGACGCCACGTGGAATCAAGGCGCAGAGCCTCGAGCCGATGTCCGCCGGCGCAGTGCATATACGGGCATAGAACCCCCGTGTAAATAAATAGTTTCACGACTCAGTGCATTGAGGCTGCGGGATATTTTCAGACCCGCCCCTTGAAGTTCGACAAGGAGCGCCTTGAGGCGAACCGGACCCGGCAGGAGATCGGCTCGCCGGCCCTCCGCCCCCATCCCGGCTTCGCCGTACTTCCCCCGTAAACGGGGGAAGAGTGCGCCGGCGGTCGGCGCGAATGCGCCGTCTTCCCGCGCCTGCGGGGGAAGTACCCGGTCGTGGAGGGTCGCCATGTCGGCGACCGCCGTCTTCCCGCGCCTGCGGGGGAAGTACCCCGAAGGGGGAAGGGGGCGGGCTGTTGTTTTCTGGGTTCGGATGGATCGGGCTTTGTCTCAACCAATCCCGTTAAAGCATTCGGTGAAGTCATTCTCGGGCAAGCGAAGCGCGACCCGGGAATCTTCCTTTGCCTGCCGCAACTGGGCTGGCCACAATCGGATTTTCGCGAGACTGCCAGTCCTCCTCCCCCTGCAAGGGGGAGGCGCTTCAGGCAGGGCGCCGGCAACATCAAATCCTCAGGAGGGGGTCTGCTG
>JAWXBJ010000008.1:0-8676 GCA_034439955.1 Alphaproteobacteria bacterium | reverse complement strand
TTCGGCCGGCCTTCTGTTTGCCGGCGAAGGACGTGGGCGCTATCAGGGTGGCGCCGTTGGCGGCACGGAGACAGTTTCGATGAGACATGGTTTCAGCGCGTTCGTCTCTGTTGCGATGGCGGTTGCATGCATTGGCACGCCCGCGCTGGCCCAGACATTCGCCTCGACAGGCAAGCCGCTGCAGGCGGTCTACGAGCATCTCCACCGTAATCCTGAACTTTCGTTTCAGGAGAGCAAATCGTCGGCCATCCTTGCTGCCGAGATGAAGGCGCTCGGCTTCGAGGTGACACAGGGCGTCGGGGCCGTCTGGGTCAAATCCCGCGCCATGGCGGACTACGGGAAACTCGAAGCGGGCGTCGGCGGGTACGGGCTCGTGGCGGTGATGCGCAACGGCGCCGGGCCGACCCTGATGATCCGGACCGACATGGACGCCTTGCCGGTCGTCGAGCGAACAGAACTCCCCTTCGCTTCCAAAGCGCGCGACGTCAGCTGGAGCGGCGACGAGGGCGGGGTCATGCATGCCTGCGGGCACGACATACACATGACGGTCTGGCTGGGAACGGCGCGCGAACTGGTCAGGCAAAAATCCGAATGGAAGGGCACGCTGGTGATGATCGCCCAGCCCGCCGAGGAACTGGGGCTCGGCGCGATAGCGATGCTGGACGATGGTCTGTTCGAACGATTCCCCCGGCCGGATTACAATCTGGCGCTGCATGTGAACGCCAACCTGCCCGCCGGGATGGTGGGCCACGGGTCCGGCTTTGTCATGGCCAATGTAGATACCGTTGATCTGCTGGTGAATGGCAAGGGCGGTCACGGCGCCTATCCGCAGGACACCAAGGATCCGGTGGTTCTGGCGGCGCGCATCGTCGGTGCGCTTCAGACACTGGTGTCGCGCGAGATCGACGCCCTCGACGCCGGCGTCGTCACCGTCGGTTCGATCAGCGGGGGGCGGACGCACAATGTCATTCCCGACGAGGTGCTGCTGAAGATCACGGTGCGATCCTATGAGGACGCGACGCGGGAAAAGCTGCTCAAGGGTATCGAACGGATCGCCAGGGGCGAGGCGATGGCCGCCGGGATCGAAGGAAACCTGGCGCCTAAAATGACCGTGAAAACCGACTATACCCCTTCGACTTATAACGAGCCCGAACTGGCGGCGCGCCTCGCCCGCGCGCTGGAGACAAGGCTAGGCGCCGAAAGACTGATCGTGGCGACGCCCTCGATGGTCGGCGAGGATTTCTCGCGTTTCGGGCGGACGGAGCCGAAGATACCCAGCGCGATTTTCTGGCTGGGGTCGGTGGCGCAGGCGGCGTACGATGCCTCCTTGAAGCCGGGGGCGCCGCCGTTGCCGGGGCTGCATTCCTCGACCTATGCGCCTGATCCCGATCCGACGATTGCAACGGGGGTCGAGGCCATGACGGCGGCGGCCATCGATCTGCTGCGTCGAAGCTTCTAGGCGGAGCGCTTTTTCTCCGCCCGGAAGCGCATGAACGCCAGCAGGGCAGACAGGAGGCCCGCGACCGCTGCGACAATGGCGAAGATCGGCTGGACGCCCCTTGCCCAACCGATCACCTGGTCAAGCTGGCGGACTTCCACACTTATTTCGTCGCGATAGGCATCCAGAGGCTCCGCGTCGAGCGAGCCCGCCGCGTATCCGAATATCTCGAGGAACAACAAACGCTCGCCGGGCTCGGTCGGCGTGACCCGCCACTGCCAGCGGTTGGCGAGGCGGCCGGACAGGTTCTGGCGCGCCACCGTCTGCGAGACAATGTCGAAGCCTACCCCGGTCAGCTGGGCCGACACCGTGTCGGAAAGGTCTACGTCGCGTTCGACGATGTCTCCGGGAAATCCTTGCAGGTCAGCGGCGGGATTGGCCGATTCCGTTGCGTCGATCACGAGAGAGATGTCGATGGGCCGGTCGAGAAAGAGTGTCCGGGGCGGACGGTTGTAGGCAACCTTGCGGGTCTTGAACTGGGTCGCCAGCGACGCGGGCGCCGCCGGAACGCTGGTGGTTGCAAAGCTCGGGTCGGCCGGAGGTTGCGCGGCGGCAGCTTGGCCCATCCGGCTCGCTTCGGACGACGCATCCACATCCGGTAGGGGCGGCGCCTGACGCGGTGAAACAAGCGCGTCCGCTGATGACCCCGACGCTGCGGATCCGACGTCCTCGGAAGGCCTCGCGCTTTCGAGGGAGCTTGGGTCGTTGACGACTGCAGGTGTCTCCCCGACCGCGGGCGGAGGCGGAGGCGGATTGGACGGGGCAAGATCAGGTTCGACAGGCGCAGCAGGCGCGGTGGGGGGCTCCGCTGGCGCCAGAACGATTTCGGTTTCGCTTACGGGCGCCGTTGGCGTCGTTTCCTCCGCGACCATTGCATCCGGCGATCCGCCAAACTGGGCCAAGGCCCAGATGCCCGCCGACGCGAGGGCGACCAGCACCAGCACCACGATAACGACGCGCATTCCCGCTCTCCCGTTTCCCCTCTCGCCAGTCGTGTGAGGCGAGCGACATGCAATCTACCCGGTTTCAATTGGGTCCGCACCTTGTTCCATTCAGCGGCGGTGGGCCTCATAGAAGGAGATCGCGGCGGCGTTCGAGACGTTGAGACTTTCCATGGCGGCGCCGATCCGAATGCGCGCGAGTTGCGTGCACGCGTTAGCGACGGCGGGGCGGATGCCTTCTCCTTCGGCGCCCAGCACAATGGCAAGAGGTTCGGGTCCGCCAAACGCCGCCTGGATATCCTGTTCGGCCGAGCCGTCGAGACCGATCACCCGCCAGCCGGATTCCGTAAGCAAATCTATCGCGCGGGCGAGATTTACCGCGCGGACCTCTGCCACCTTTTCGATGGCGCCGGCCGCCGCCTTGGCGAGGGCGCCGCCCAGCGCGGGGGCGTGGCGCGTTTGCATGACGACGCCCCCAAACCCGAAGGCGGCCGCCGAGCGGAAGACCGCGCCCACATTTTGTGGGTCGGTGACCTGGTCGAGAATGACCAGCGGCTTGTCCGGCGCCATGACAGCGTCGGAGATGTCGAGGGGCGGGAGATGCGCAGCCTTTATGCCGACGCCCTGGTGCACCGCCCCGGAAGGCAGGCGATGGTCGATATCCTTGCCCTCCAGCAATGTCGCGTAGGGCGGCAGGCTGTCCGGGTCGAGGCCGAGGCGCGCCGCAGCATTGACCGTTAGAATGGCCTGCCGGATGTCGCGTCGCGGATTTTCGAGGGCGGCTGCGGCCGCGTGCAAACCCCATATCCAGACATCGTCGCCTTCCTGAAACTGTGATTCACGACGATCCTGATAAGGCGAACGGTCGGATCGAGCCGGCCCACCTGTTCGTCCCGGCCCCCCAGACAGGTGAGGCTTGCCGCTTTTGGGGGCCTGTCTGATGTGTGTCGGCGAGCCTCCCGGGCCTGCGCCGCCTGAGCAGTTGCGTGGTCGATCCTTCGTCACTATAAGACGCGCTCCGCAGTGAGGCTGGTCTCCCGTTTCGGCCTCGCGGGCGGTCGCGTCAAGCGACCCCGATGCGGCCCCTGGAGGGGTGGGAGAGTGGTTAAATCCACGAGACTGTAAATCTCGCGCTTAACGGCTACACTGGTTCGAATCCAGTCCCCTCCACCAACCTTTCTGCCGACCAGAGACTGCCCACTTTGGACGCTCGAGCTGGCGCGCATTGCGGGGCGTTTCGTGATTTGAAGAGTCTCTGCGCAGGCCACTTAACCTGGCGGCTCCGGCCAAAGCAGAGACCACATTGCATTAGACTGACAGCATCGAAATCCGCCAAGTCAGATAAGCTGCGGCATCCGCCGCGAGCAGTCCGCCCATGATATGCCAGGACGTCGGCGCGCCAGTCGCAGCCGCAAGTGTTTCGGCGACATAGGCTGCCATCATCACCGGAAAAGCAATGGCGACGGCGAGGATTTCTCCCATGAAGCGGCGGTCAGGCCGGCGCAACTCCCAACTCACAAACAGACACAGCGCGCCGAGCGATGCGGAGGCGGAGCCGATCAGTTTCATCAGGGCGAGATACAGCGGCAGGCTCGCAACGCGAGCGGTCTCCGGCAATGCTGCGGCATGAAAAGGCAGGTAACCGCCGGAGCTGGCATAGAGCATGCCGAACAGTATCAGGAAAACGCTCAGCAAGCCGAACACGACAAGACTGAAGCGACGTGCGGCGGTCTGCACCTCAGGCTTCCTTCTGTGCGCGCTTGTAGGTGGCCGGGCGCGTGATGCGATAGCCGTCCAGCGCATCCTCTTCGCCCATGAACAATTTGCGGATATCGATGGTTGATTCCTGGCCGATCTTGCTGGAATTGGCCATCAGCCAGATGTCAGCCACGGTCCGTCCACGGTGGAAAAGCATATCGATGAATCCACGTTCGGCGTTCATCTTTGACGAGGCCCCGAGAGCAGACAAGGTCGCTTCGTCCTCAATCATGTGGGTCAGGACACGCCGGTAGCCAGTTCCTTCGAGACGACCCTCTTCCAGTAATCGGGAGACAAAATCCACAGCCCGCAACTCTCTGAGAAGCGATGCATTGAAGGTGATCTCATTCAGTCGATTGAGGATATCGCGCGCCGATTGCGGCTTGCCTGGCCGCTTGATGGGATTGATCTGAACAATAACGACATCGTCAGAGGCGGAATGATCAAACAGCGGCCATAGCGGCGGGTTGCCCATGTAGCCGCCATCCCAGTACGCAACGCCTTCAGTCTCGACTGCCTGGTACATGAAGGGCAGGCAGGCCGACGCCATGACATGGTCCGGCGTCAGTTCCTCGTTACGGAAAACGCGCGTCCTCCCGGTTTCGACATTCGTCGCGGACAGGAACAGCTTCACGTCACTTTTGCGCACGCGGTCAAAATCAATTAGGTTTTCGACCAGATCGCGGAGCGGATTGATATTCAAGGGATTGATCTGGTACGGGCTGACCAAGCGGCTCATCAGATCAAACCATGCATAGGTGGGAGAATTGTCGAGGTTCCATCCTCCGCCGAACATCTTTTCGAAGGGCGTTCGCTGAAGGGGGCTTGATCGGGCCGCGTCGCATACGCCTTCCCAGAATTTACGGAGCGTGATGCGGGCGTCTTCCCTGCAGCATTGGGCGAGACCATCAGCGAGCGCGACGGCGTTCATTGCGCCGGCGGATGCGCCGGTAATCGCTTCGATCTGTATCGTTGGATCTTCGAGCAGGCGGTCAAGCACGCCCCAGGAAAATGCGCCATGGGCGCCCCCGCCCTGCAGGGCGAGGTTGATGAGGCGAGGACGTGCGAGCTTTACCATGAAATGTCTTTCTAGTGAGCGGTCCACCCGCCATCCATTGGCAAGGCAGTTCCGGTGATCTGGGAGGCTTGGTCCGTGCACAGAAAGACAGCGAGTGCGCCGAGCTGTTCAACTGTCACGAACTTCTTTGTGGCTTGCGAAGCAAGCAGCACGTCGCGCACCACCGCGTCGTTACTGATTCCGCGGGCGCGCGCTGTATCAGGAATCTGTTTCTCCACCAGTGGTGTGAGGACATAGCCGGGGCAGATCGCGTTGCAGGTAATACCGTGTTCCGCGCCCTCAAGGGCGATCGTTTTGGTGAGACCGATCACGCCATGCTTGGCAGCCACGTAAGCGGACTTGAACGGCGACGCGACGAGGCCGTGGGCGGACGCAATGTTGACGATGCGTCCCCAGCCTGCCTGCTTCATGTCGCCGAAGGTCAGGCGCGCAAGATGAAAGGCGCTCGTGAGGTTGATCGCGATAATGGCGTCCCATTTTTCGGGAGGGAAATCCTCGATGGGCGAAACGTGCTGGATACCGGCGTTGTTGACGACGATATCAATGCCGCCAAATGCTTTTCGGGTCGTGCCAGCAAGCGCCGCTATATCGGCGACCTTCGACATGTCGGCGCCGTGATAGTGGACCTCGGTGTCAAACTGTTTGGCAAGGCGCGCGCGGATCGCTTCAATCTCGCCAGCGTCTCCGAAACCGTTCAGCATCACCTTGGCCCCTGTCTCGGCAAGCGAGGCAGCAATGCCTAGGCCGATCCCGCTGGTCGAGCCGGTGACGATTGCGCGCTTGTTTTCAAGAGGCCGCATGCGCGTTGTCCTTCTGGCGGGGCTGAGTCTGCGTCGGAAGCGAGAGGGCGATCACCGCGCCTGCGAGAAATGCGGCGGCGGCGCCGAGTACGCATCCAGTCCAGTCGAAGTTGGTAAAGGCCCAGCCCAGCAAGGGCGTACTCACCAGTCCGCCAAGGTAATAGGATGCAAGGTAGATGCCGCTGGCGGCGCCCTTGTCGGACACCGCTCGCAGGTTCACGAATCCAGTGGCCGCAGCCTGAGCGAAAAATGTAGCGGCCCCCACCAGAACGAGGCCGGCCAAAACGAGCCCGAGACTGGCTGAGAGCGTCAGCAGAAGCCCCGCTGCTGCGACTGCCAGCGAGGTGGCAATAACGACCCGCGCACCAAAGCGGCGCGCAAATATGCCTGCAAAAGGGGTCGACGCCATCGCCGGCGCGAAAACGAGATAGACCAATCCGAGCATGGTCATCGGCAAGGCAAAGGGCGGCCGAACCAGCACGAAATTCACAAATGAAAACACGCCGATAAACCCGAACAGGATCAGGAATCCGATTGCGAATGCCGCGCGAAGCGCCGGATCTGCCCAATGTTGTCGCAGAGCCCCCAGCGTCTTTCCCTCGGGGGCCATCAGTGCGGGTTTAGGCGGCGCGCGTGAAATCGTCGCCCAGGCAAAAACGGCGCCTGCGATGTTGAGCCCCGCGAACAGCAGAAAATTGAACTCAAGCCCGGCGCCATCGACCGCATTGGCGGCAATCAGCCGTCCGAATAGATTGCTTGCCACATTGCCGGTAACGTAAGCCGCAAACGCTGCCGGGGAGGCGCTGGCGCTACATCGCTCGCCGAGATGCGCCAATGTCAGGACGAATGCCGCCGACATGCAGAGACCTTGAAGCACTCGGAGCGCCGTGAACGTAGAGAGATCAGGCGCCATAGCTAAAAGGGCAGTTGGAATCGCTAGCAAGGCAAGGCTTGCGGCGATACCAGTGCGCCGGGGAATCCGGCGGCTCAAAAGTGCGATGAGAAGGCTGGATGCTGCCATACCCAGCGTACTCGCATTGACTGCGGCGCTCATGGCGGCGGGCGTAACGCCATAGCGCGCGACAAGCGCCGGCAGGATCGCCTGGGTCGCGAACAGATCGACCACCGTGAGGAAGGCGATGACGCCAATCGCCACAAGGTTGAACCACTCCCCATAGGCAAATCGCGTTTTGAAAATTGCTGGAGCAGCTTTCGAATGGCTCATTCTTCGCACGAGCCTTTCATTCTGCCCGACGTCTTTTGTTTAGTTCATTTGTCCACTTCTCGGCAAAGTCGTGCAGGAGACTGTCGCCGACATGAACTTATGGCTTGGGGATAACTTCAACAATCAATAGCGTCGCTGGTAGTGTGCTGATGTTCTCCCAAGCGTGAGTTGCATTAGCACGGGCGGGTATGGCTGCGCCCGTTTTGTGTTCCGTGGGCGCACTCGCTCCTTCACGTATCTCATGGACCGAGCCTCCAGTAATATAGGTGATCGAAGGGCGTCCTGCGTGTTGCATCATGCCCGTGCGCGCGGCAGGCAGGATAATTCTCGCATCAGGTTATTTTCTTTCGTCCGAATTTGCTGACTGCTCGGTCACATCGAAGCATCGGCACTCATGTCAGGTGGCAAAATGTCTGCCGAGAGCAGAACGGTTGTTCGCCGTGAATTGTTGCGCCACCAATGGGAAACTGCTCCGCTCTCTGCCACCACGTCACCCTTCTTGTGCTCGATCGGTACGGCGCAGTTGCTGCGGTATTCGGTGACGCTGCCGCTCATGATGTAGATATTCGCAGGCCGCGCCTCATGCCCATGCCAGGGAACGACACCCCCGGGCTTGATTTCGAGGCGCCGCATGCGGAGTTGCCGGCCGGGAATATTATATCCCGCACCGAGATCGATTGACGAAATGACCATGTCTGTGACGTTCTTGGGCTCCGACGGACCCGGCGGAGTAACGTCCTGTCCTGTCTTGCCCGCAGGGCATTCGCCAGCGAAGGCCGCCGAAGGTAGGAAAATCAAACAGGCCGCTGCGGCCAATCCGGTCGCGCACATTTTTGCAGAAAGATACATCTTTTGGATCTCCAAAGTAGATGGATTTTGAGGTCTAGGAATTCGCCGGGACAGCTCGGCCGTTCGATTTTGGGGCAGGGCTATGGGCGGTGTCGTGACCGTGAGCGTGAGTGCTAGGAGGTGTTTGCGGGACTGTCATCACTTGCTGCGCCATACTGGCAAGCGTCTCGGCATAGAAGCTGAACAAAGACGAATTGCGCCGGACGATCGACTGAACAAAGTCGGTGTAGGCGCGCGTCGCTGCGGACGGGTCATTCGTCTTTGGCGCGACATCTCGGATTAGCGCCGTCAGGTCGGCCATCGTTTCTGTTAGGTGTTGAGACTGACGAGCGGCAATCACCTGCCCGGTCTGTGCCGACATCTGGCCAATCCGCGCCATCGCCGTTGGGCTCGTCCGCATCTGCTCAGCCAGGCCTTGCAAATCCAAGCCCTGACCCAGCCCCCTGAAATCCGGCCACGAATTTGCAGAGTCCTCGATAGAGAGGATGCAAGATGCGCAAGAGCAGATTTTCGGAAGAGCAGATCAT
>JAWXBJ010000007.1:0-5311 GCA_034439955.1 Alphaproteobacteria bacterium | reverse complement strand
GGTCGGAGAAACAGAGTTCAAATGTGAGGCTTCCGAGCCGACCACGGTGAGAAAACTCATCGAGGCGAACCAGGATCGCATGGGTCCGTTGCTACAGTTTCTCTTGAACCGAGAATTGATGATTGCCGTAAACAAAAAAGTCAGCGGGGAAGATACGGTGATCAAGGACGGCGATATCATGAAGCTCTCCCACCAATCGAGAACGTCGTATGACGGGACGAGAGACATTCCCACTTAGCAAGCTGCTGAAACAGTCCGCCAACTTCGTTCTCGCATCGTTCAGACCCTCAACGTACCCCACGCGGAAAACGAGCTGTCTTGGCAGCTTGGGATAGGCGGGTGAGAAATGCGACGCCTCGGGCCTTCGCTCGCTGCGGCCTTGCCTGGGACAAGGTGCGTCCCGGCGCGCCGAGGTTGGGCGGGTGAGAAGGACAGACTGTTTGAGCAGCCTGCGGGAGTGTGCTTCTAAGGAGGACTAGCGGCTCCGCCGTTTTGCTCTAGTAGTCGGCGGGGCGGTGAGGGGATCGTCGGGCCAGGAGTGTTTGGGGTAGCGGCCTCGAAGTTCTTTGCGGACTTCTTGATAGGTGTTGGCCCAGAAGCTGGCTAAGTCTTTTGTGACCTGTACTGGTCGTTTCGCCGGTGACAAGAGATGCAGCATGATCGGGATCTTTCCATCGACGAGACGGGGCGTATCTTTGCAGCCGAACATCTCTTGCAGCCGCACCGCCAGGATGGGTAGATCTGGCGTCTCGTACTCCACGCGAACGTTCGATCCACTAGGGACTGTCAGATGGGTGGGAGCCCACCGTTCGAGTTGGCGCGACTGTTCCCACGAGAGGAGTGCATGCAATGGTTGGGTGAGATCGAGCCGTGTGACGCGGTCGAGCGTGGTGAGTCCCGATAGATAGGGGCCCAGCCAGTCGTCGAGCGTCTGTCGTAATGCGTCATCGGACAGATCGGGCCATCGCGACTCTGGTCCTTCGATCCGGCGGAGGAATGCCACTCGCGCTCGCCACTGACGAAGCTCTAGAGTCCAGGCCAGTGTGTCGAGTCCCGCCTGGCGAATGCCCTGTAATAACGCCGCCGAAACCATCGAAGAGTCCGGCTTTGAAAGCCCCTGCTCGGCCAGAATGAGCGAACCGAATCGGCGTTGTCTCGTGGCCCGAACCATCTGGGTTGTGTCATCCCACAGGACTTCATCGACTGTGTGAATCCGGTCGGCATACTGCGTATCAATATCGTGGAGGGTCACTGGCGCAGCGAGATCGATTCGGGCCCATTGTTGCCCGCCATCCAGACTGGCAATGACCAAATAGTCTTCTGTCCCGAGTGGATCGGGGTTCGCAAAGAGGGCGCCACGACCGTTGGCCATGAGATAGCGGGCGTCATTGCCGCGTTGGCGTTGGGCGATGCGATCAGGATAGGCGAGCGCGAGCAAGCGTCCGACCTCATCGAGGTTCTCGTGCTGGTTCGAACGAGTGGATCGCAGAAATTGTCGTTGCCAGAGGTCGGCCGTGCGCGTGACTCGCCGGCAAGTAGCAGGGTCGATGGTTTCACCGGCTGCGTGGTCGTGCTGTCCGCGTAAGACATCCACACGGAGCCGCAGATCGGCATTCCGCTGACCGAAGGAGCCTCGAAGAATATCTCGTTCACTGAGCAGGGCGGCGAGTGTGCAGGCAAGGTTGCCGAGTTGTAATGGCACAGCCTGAAGCAGCATGTGCGCAAGACGCGGGTGCAGCGGCAGTTCCGCCATCTGTCTTCCGTGCGCGGTGATGTGTCCTTCGGCATTGAGCGCGCCGAGGTTGGTGAGCAATTCTCGCGCGTGGGACACTGCCCCAGGTGGTGGGGGAGTGAGCCAGGACAACTCGGTCGGGTCGGCGGTGCCCCAGAGGGCCAATTCAAGCATCAGTGGCGCCAGGTCGGCATCGAGGATTTCCGGCGGGCGACGAGGGGCCAACGATCGATGTTCCGCAGAGGTCCAGAGGCGAGCACAGACGCCCGGTTCAAGGCGACCGGCCCGGCCACGACGTTGCTCGGCGGAGTCCTGGGTCACGCGAATCGTGTCCAGTCTCGTCAGTCCTGATCGCGGATCGAAGCGGGGTACGCGCAGCAAGCCGGCATCGATGACAACCCGTATCCCGTCGATCGTCACACTCGTCTCGGCAATCGACGTGGCCAGCACGATCTTTCGTATTCCCGGTTGAGTGGGAGCGATCGCGCGGTCCTGCGCGTCTTGCGGCAGGTCGCCATGGAGCGGCGCAATGAGGATGTGCGAGCCCAAGCTTAAATCAAGGAGCGTTCGCTCAACGCGGCGAATTTCTGCCATGCCCGGCAGAAAGACCAAGAGACTACCTGGGTCCTGCGCAAGCGAGCGCCTAATCGATTGTACGACTGCGACATCCAGGTGGCCGGAGAGGGGTTGTTCGAGATAACGGATTTCTACCGGGAACATCCGTCCTTGACAGGCGATGACCGGTGCGTGGCCTAAGAGATCTGCGATAGGTTCACAATCCAAGGTCGCCGACATGACGAGCAGGCGGAGCTCCGGGCGGAAGATTCGTTGCGCTTCGAGGCAGAGGGCGAGGCCTGTGTCGGCTTGCAGGCTTCGTTCGTGGAATTCGTCGAAGAGGACGAGGGCATACTCGCTGAGCGCAGGATCGTGCTGAAGCAGGCGACTCAGGATACCTTCCGTGATGACCTCGATTCTGGTCTTGGGGCTGACCTTCGTATCGAGCCTCATACGATAGCCGACCGTCTCACCGACCGATTCGCCGAGCGCGCTGGCCATGCGACGGGCTGCCGCCTGTGTGGCGAGACGCCGCGGTTCCAGCATGAGCAGCTTCTTTCCTCCGAACCACGGCGCGTCGAGCAATGCCAGCGGCACCCGCGTCGTTTTTCCCGCGCCGGGCGGGGCAGTCAGCAAGGCGTTTCGACCCTCCGCGAGTGCGAGGCGGAGTGCCGGTAACACATCTTCTATTGGAAGTGTAGACATGATAGGGTCAGTCTTCCGACAGGCTGTTGAAAAAGCCTGGGTGCCGCGAGAGTCGTCCAGGACTTTCTCCCTCTGCGCGACTGTAACAGACTTGCAGTAGTTGGGAAAAGGAACGGACGGATGGCCGACTATCGATGGACCAAGGGCAAACCCACAGCGGCTGGCTGGTACTGGTACCGAGGTCTGGTACACGAAGCCGATCCCTTTATTGTGCAAGTCGATGAGGTTGGTCAGTTTCAATGGCCAGACGGCGGGTTTCAGGAAGTGACGCTGGCCAAAGGGGAGTGGGCGGGGCCGATCGCCCTGCCGGAGGAATAAGATGGTGCATAGGGCGGTTGGCAGATTTCCCTGCTCCCGGAACGCGCACGATGAAACTGTGCTCGTTCGACGGCCGCAATAGAAATCTCCCAATCACCCTATGCACAACCCGCAGAGCAGTTGGTCACCCCTTAAGAGAAAGCGTAGGAGCGAGCGCGGAAGAATTATTAGCAGCAACAGGGTCATGGTCCGATACACAATTGATCGGCATACAGAGCAGAAAGGCCATCGCAATATTGTATGAAACCTAACACCACTCACCCACCGGCGGAAACGCCGGCGAAGGGTTTTTCTCCTGGTTTCGTGGCGCTTGGCCTGGAAGCGGCCCTGCTGACCACTCTCGACACCCTGGGCTATGAAGAGCCCACGCCGATCCAGCGCGAGGCCATCCCTCCGTTGTTGGCAGGCCGGGATCTCTTGGGCCAAGCCGCAACTGGAACCGGTAAGACGGCGGCGTTCACCCTGCCGTTGCTCCAACGCATTGCCCATTCAGCGCGTCGTTGCCCCTCCGCGCTGATCCTGGTGCCGACCAGAGAGTTGGCCATACAGGTCGGCGAAGCCGTAACTCGCTATGGCAAGGAATTAAAAATCTCCGTCCTTCCGGTGTATGGCGGCCAGGCGATGGGTTTACAGCTCCAGGCACTCAGACGCGGTGTCGATGTCATCGTGGCGACGCCGGGGCGGGCGCTGGACCATATTCGCCGGAAAACCTTGCAGCTCAAGACGGTTCAGATGGTCGTTTTAGACGAAGCCGATGAGATGCTGGACATGGGATTTGCCGAGGATCTGGATGCCATTCTCGAACAGACTCCCAAAGAGCGGCAGACGGCGCTTTTCTCCGCGACCATGCCGGCCCGCATCGCGTCCATTGCCAAGCGCCATCTGAAGGAGCCAGTCGAAATCAAGATTGCCAAAGAGCCGCTCAAGGCGGGCGCTGCGCCACGGGTGCATCAGACCGCCTACATTGTCGCCAGACAACATAAAGTGATGGCCTTGGCTCGTATTTTGGACATGGAAGCTCCGAAGTCTGCGCTTGTGTTCTGCCGCACGCGTATCGAAGTCGACGAGCTGACGGCCATGTTGACAGATCGTGGGCATCGAGCCGAAGCGATCCATGGGGGGATGAATCAGCCCCAGCGCGATCACGTGATGAATTCGTTTCGGGCCGGACAGACCGAACTCCTTGTGGCGACCGATGTGGCGGCGCGGGGGTTGGATATTCCGTCCGTCTCTCATGTGGTGAACTACGACCTGCCCACGTCGCCCGAAGGCTATGTCCATCGGATTGGACGGACTGGACGGGCCGGGCGTGAAGGGGCGGCGATCACCGTGCTCGACCCGCGCGAGCAACGATTATTGTGGAATATCGAGCAGCTCACGAAAGCGAAAATTGTCGTGACTCCGGTGCCGACGGTTGCCGATCTACGCACAAAGCGTCTTGCACGCACCAAAGGCGCGATTGAGGACGTGCTTGCAGCCGGCGACCTGGACCTATTCAGGGCGGTGGCCGCGTCCTGTGCCGAGGAGGGAGATCCCATGGACGTGGCAGCGGCTGCACTGAAACTTGTCTTTCGCATGCAGGGTGGGGAGCGAAAGGAAATCGATATTCCAGCGGTGTCGAATAGGCCACCGGAACGGCCATCGATGGGGCGCCGTCCCATGGGTGATCCTCGCGGCCCGGCACGCAGTATGATGCCGAGAGAGGGACAGGGCAGGCCGTTCAGTGCGCCTGGTCGGGGCGGACGAACAGCTGGAATGGCAAAGCTGTATATCGGGGCAGGCAGGGAGGCAGGCATTAGGCCGGGCGATCTCGTTGGGGCCATTGCCAATGAGGCCGGGCTCAATTCGAATGTCATCGGCGCTGTCGAAGTCATGGATCGATTTTCACTGGTGGAAGTGCCTGAAGTGTTGGCACGGGAGATTATTCAGACTCTGAGTCGGACGAGAATCAAAGGGCAGAAGGTCGCAGTGAGATTGTTTCTGGAGCAGCCAAGGGGAGGG
>JAWXBJ010000006.1:0-8859 GCA_034439955.1 Alphaproteobacteria bacterium | reverse complement strand
GTGAACACGCGATACGACAAGACAGATTCAAGCTATGCAGCAACCTGGAACATCGCCGCCACCATCATCGCTTTGCGGTAATTGTCCACAGAGCCTAGATTCGTAGGTGTAGAGACTGATTCAGCGATCGACCTGATACAGGTCGATCGCATCAGCTCTATTTCCAATCCCTACACGGCTGGAGCAATCGTCTTCAAGGCTGCACGGATAAGGTCCGGCTCCCCAGCCCCCTCCCCCAGCCTGCGCACCGAATCCGCAACTGCGCGGGCTGCATCCGCGTGACCGTAACCCAGGTTCACCAGAGCCGATACGGCGGCGGCGCGAATACCGGACGCTGGCGATGCGACGTCGGCCGCACCGCTCGGTGAGATAGCGAGATTGGACGCGAAGAGACCCATAGGCGGCGCCTTGCCTCTAAATTCCGTGACGATGCGTTCCGCGAGTTTCTTGCCGACTCCATGGGCGCGCGTGATCGCCGCGACATCGGCGAGCGCGATCGCATCCATCAAAGGGGCGGGTGGCAGCACGTCCAGGATCGCGAGTGCGACCTTCGCCCCGACCCCTGGGGCATCCTGCAGACGAGCGAACCAGGCGCGCTCCTCGCCGGCCAGGAAGGCATAAAGGCGGATGGCCGTCTCGGACATCTGGGTTTCAATGAAAAGTTCCGCTGCTTCACCGACGGCGAAACGTTGCAGTGTCCGCGAACCGGCTTGAACGAGATAGCCAACGCCGCCGACATCAATCAGGACCTGGCCCTCTCCCAGCGCGGCGATCACGCCCCTGAGGCGGCCGATCATGCCCGCAGCCTCACGCTTTCACCTTCAGGGCGGCGACCGGCCGGTGATGAGCGCCGCAAATGGCGACCGCCAGCGCGTCCGCCGCGTCGGCAGAAACCTCTCCAGCCAGGGGCAAGAGGTGCCGCACCATGAAGGCGACCTGGCTCTTGTCGGCCGCTCCGGTCCCGACGATGGACTGCTTCACCTTGCGGGCGGCGAACTCGACGACGGGGAGGCCGGCGGCGGCGAGCGTCGCCAGCGCCACGCCTCGCGCCTGACCCAGCAGGAGGGTCGATCTCGGATTCATGTTGACGAAGGTCTCCTCAACTGCGGATTCGTGTGGCCCGTGATCGACGATGACGGTGCGCAGGCCGGTGGCAAGCAGCGCCAGGCGCTCGGCCATGCCGGCGCGCGGATCGGGCTCAATGACCCCATGGGCAAGCCAGGAGAGCCGGCCGCCCAGCATCTCGATGACGCCCCAGCCGGTGTGACGAAGACCGGGATCGACGCCGAGAATTCGAATCGCTGGCTGCATGTCGCTCATCCTTGCAGAACTCGAACGATCGGTGAACGCATTCCGTTAAGAAGTGAGTAACCCTGCAGGCCGAATCTGCCGGCATGCGTTCAGTCCTGCCGGGTGTCTCGCGCCGCATGTTTGCGTTCGGCCTCGCGGGCGCGGCGTTGGTCGCGCCCCGAGCCGCTGCGGCCCCCGAGCTTACCTTCCCCCTGCGGATCGCGTTTGCGCGGATCGGCCCCAGAGGCTTCGCTGCAATCCGTTCGCGCGAAAGCGCCATCTGGACCGCGATGCAGGTCCGGCTGGGTGGGCTCATCGAGGACATCGCGCCGCTTCAATCCCACGGGCTGCTCGGCATCGCAGCGCCGGAGACTGATGGCGGGGCGTCTTGCGTTCTGGCGGCGCGCACGATGGCGGCCGACGCCGGTTTCGACCAGGTCCTGATTTACGCAACGGACAGCGGCACGGGGCCCGCTGGCAGGAACCGTTGGCTGAGCCGCGCCTTCGCCAGCTTGCGGGCGTCGGTGCTGGCCCCGCGCCCCACGACCGGAGAGGCTCATCTTCTCGACATCGGTGGAGGACACCCTCTCCTCTCGGCGACATCGGACGCCGCGCCGCTGTCGCCGCTCAACCTGTTCGACGGCTATTCACCTGAAAGCGCAGCCCTCAACGGCCTCGCTCAGGCCCTCGAACACCGATTGCAGGCGGCAGCGCGCCCCCACTACGCGGCCGAAGCGTCGATCGCGGATTGATACGGGCCGTCTGCAAGCTGCGTCTTTGGCGTTGAGTGGCCGGCTGGCCGGGGTAGGGTCGCAAGACTTCCCTTACTCCCAGAGGCCAAAATGCACCGATTAATTCTGCTCGCCACCGTTTCCGTTGCTGCGGCGCTCTTCGCGTCCTGCTCAACAACGCAAGCCCCGGCCGGCCCTGAAGCGCGTCCCGATCAGGCGGCGGGGGCGGCGCTCCCGGCGAACCCCTTGCTGGCGGAATGGACAGGACCGCATGGAGGCGTGCCGGCTTTCGACCGGATGGAGCTTGCGCACCTCAGACCGGCGCTGGAGGCCGGAATGGCGGCGCATCTTTCCGAGATCGACGCCATCGCTCGCAACCAGGCGGCGCCGACCTTCGCCAACACGATCGAGGCCATGGAAAGAGCGGGGGAGCCCCTCAACCGGGCGATGACGTATTACGGTCTCTGGAGCGCCAATCTTTCGACCCCTGACTTCCGGGCGATCCAGGCCGACATGGCGCCAAGGCTGGCGGAATACTCCTCCAGGATCGTTCAGAACGCTCAGCTTTTTGCGCGCATCAAGCAGCTGCATGACCGGCGGGGCCAGCTGCAGCTGACCCAGCGCCAGACGCGGCTGCTGGACCTCGTCCATGATCGCTTCCAGCTCAACGGCGCCGAACTGACTGGAGCGGCCCGCGACCGGCATGCCGCGATCAACCAAGAACTCGCCCAGCTTCAGACGACGTTCTCCAACAATCTCCTGGCGGACGAGGAAGGCTATGTGACCTACGTGACGGCAGTGAAGGCGGGAGGATTGCCAGCCTCGTTCGTGGCCTCAGCCAAGACGGAAGCGGAGACACGCGGCAGGACTGAGGAAATTGCCATCACCAACACGCGATCTTCGGTCGATCCGTTCCTGACCTATGCGACCGACAGGGGCTTGCGCGAGACCGTCTGGCGAACCTTCTACAGCCGCGGTGACAATGGCGGCGCGACCGACAACAACGCCGTGATCGCCAAAATCCTGCAGCTCAGGCATGAGCGGGTGAAGCTGCTTGGCTATGCGACCTACGCGGACTGGCAGCTGCAGAACAACATGGCGCCCTCCCCTGCCGCTGCCGAAGACCTGATGCTGGCCGTCTGGCGGGCCGCCATCGCCCGCGTCGGCGAGGAGGTCGCGGACATGCAGGAGGTGGCCGACAAGGCCGGGGACAAGATCACAATCGCGGCCTGGGATTATCGCTACTATGCCGAGAAGGTGAGACGCGCGAAGTACGATCTCGACAGCGACGAGGTGAAGCAATACCTGCAACTGGACAGGCTCCGCGAGGGCATGTTCGCTGTGGCGGGCGAACTGTTCGGCTTCAGCTTTGCGCCCGTGGCGGCGGGCGCCGTTCCTGTGTTCCACCCCGATGTAAAGGTCTGGGAGGTGACGGACAGAAACAGCGGAAGGCATGTCGGCCTCTGGTATCTCGATCCCTATGCCCGCGCTGGCAAGCGATCAGGCGCATGGGCGACGACCTATCGCTCGCACTCGACCTTCGACGGACCGCAGACGGTCTTGGGGTCGAACAACTCGAACTTCGTGAAGCCGGCGCCCGGCGAACCCCTGCTGATCTCCTTCGACGACGCCGACACGTTCTTCCACGAGTTCGGCCACGCCCTGCATTTTTTCTCGTCGAACGTCGAATATCCCACCCTGAATGGCGGCGTGCGCGACTACACGGAGTTTCATTCGCAGCTTCTCGAACGCTGGCTGCTGACGGACAAGGTCGTTGACGGCTACCTGATTCACTACAAGACGGGCGAGGCAATGCCCAAGGCGCTGGTCCAGAAAATTCGCAACGCTGCGACTTTCAACCAGGGCTTCCAGACGGTCGAGTTCCTCGGCTCGGCCATCATGGACATGAAGTATCATTCGATCGATCCCGCCGGGATAGATCCCAAAGCGTTTGAAAAGCAGGAACTCGCGAAGCTCGGCATGCCGGACACGATACCGATGCGTCACCGTTCGACGCAGTTCGGACATGTCTTTTCCAGCGAGGGCTACGCTGCGGGCTATTACGGCTATCTCTGGGCCGAAGTCCTGACGTCCGATGCGGCGGAGGCGTTCGCGTCGGCGCCGGGAGGATTTTACGACCAAGCGATGTCAAAGAAGCTCGTCGACAATCTGTTCGCTGTCCGCAACGCCGTCGATCCGGCCGAAGCCTACCGCGCCTTCAGGGGACGAGACGCAACAACCGACGCGCTGATGCGCGACCGCGGGTTTCCCGTCGTCAAGTAAGCCGGCCGGGCCTCAGCGCCTTTTCCGGCTTTTCCTCGGATACTCGTCCGGATGACGGTTGGCCCAATCGGCGATGTGCTCGATGGCGTCGTCTTCGGCGACGTCTACCTCGCTCACGGTTTTGCCCTTGGCTGAAACGCCGCGACGATGGACTTCCTCGCGGTCGCCGCAGACGAGATGGTGCCAGTCTGGCAGGTCTTTGCGCTCGTCGATCAGCCGGTAGGCGCAGGTGAAGGGCAGCCAGTCGTAACCGCGAATGCTGTCGGGCGTCAGCTTGATGCAGTCCGGCACATAGGTCTTCCGGTTGGGGTAATCCGAGCAGAGACAGGTGGCGGCGTTGAGCAGCTTGCAGTGCAGTCCGGTGTAGATGACAGCGGCGGTGTCCTCATCCTCAAGCTTGACAAGACAGCACTTGGCGCAGCCATCGCAAAGGGATTCCCATTCCTCGCCGGTCATTTCGGAGAGGCCCTTGGTTTTCCAGAATGGCTTGTCAGTCATGCGTCCGACAGGTTGTTGCGAAATCAGAACGGGTCCTTTAGCACATCCTGCCAGTCCTTGTGTTTTTCCAGCGTCGCCCGCGTGAACGGGCACAACGGGATGACTTTCAGACCCTTGGCGCGGACATCCATCACCATGAATTCCACCAGGGCCTTGCCGACGCCCGTCCCGCCAAGTTCGCCGGGAACTTCCGTATGATCGATGATGAGGATACGCTCGCCTGCCTTCGAAAATGTCATGATTGCTTCAGGCTTGTTCTCGACGCGCGCGACATACCGGCCGCCGGTGGAGTTGTCTTCCCGCACAATGCTGGCCATGACCTTTGGTATTTCCATGTCAGACGCTCCCGTCCGCGATCACATCCCGCAGATCATCGTGGCGGGCCAGCATGACGCGCGCGAAAGAGCACACCGGCAGAATCTTGAGACCCTCTGCGCGGGCGTCCTCTACGGCTCGCCGCATGAGGGCGAGGCCAACGCCGCGGCCCGCCAGCTCTTCTGGAACCAGCGTGTGGTCGATGACCATAAGTTCCTGCTTGTCGCGACATGTCCGCGTGTAGGTCATTTCGGATTCCCGTCCGTCATGGCGGCTTGAATAGCGTCCGCCAGCCGGACCGTCCGAGCGCTCGATCATGATTCCGGCCATGAAGATTACCCTGCTTTGCCCCAGACATTCCCCTGGATGTAGGCTCGCCAACCCGTGCGAGAAGGCATGACGACGCAATTGGAGACACTGCTTTCGCGATGACGGCGCGGCGGATAGGATCAATTCCGGTCACGGGGTCCAAGGGCGCGAATGTCTGATCGTTTGTTTTTTCCTCTCGCCATGCTGCTCGCGGCGGCATTTGTCCTGCTGGCCCTCGATCCGTTCGCCTATCGACCGCCGAACGGCCCCGCCAGCGCCGGTGGGCGCAATGCGGAGGATGTGACCGTCCGGGGCGAGGAGCTGCACCGGTTCGTTCCGGGTGAAATGGGCGCCATCTCGATTGTGCCGCCCGAGCCCGTGCTTCTTATCAGCCGCACCGCCGACCAGGTTTACGAGGATCCCCGCTCGGGTCCGCACATCGTTCTGGCCGAGGACCTGGAATACGCGTTTGAATCGCGGCCCGTGCAGGTCACGATCGAGGCCCGGGGCGGCGGCGCATTTCCTGCCAGCCAGTTCGAAGCCAACTATATGGCCCGCGCCGGGTCTGAAAGTGGCTGGAAATCGTTTGAGCTGACGACGGATTTCGCGGCCTACAGCTTTACACACACAGTCGCCGAGCGAGGCGATTCGGAGGGCTATGACTTCGTCGGCATACGGCCGGTCTCGTCGGGGAAACGCCGCGATATAGAGATACGCTCCATAAGAATTCGCTCGACCGGACCCAAGCCGATCACGCCGCGTTCCTGACAGATTGATCTAGCCGTTGAAGGCGCGGATCGCCTCGATGACCTGGTTCTGGTCGGCCAGCGTCAAATAGGGATGCATCGGCAATGACAGGACCCGGGAACGGATTTGTTCCGTGACCGGCAGTCCGGCGGGGGCCCTTGGATAGCTCGAATAGACCGACTGCATGTGGATGGGGATCGGGTAGTAGATCGCGGTCGGAACGCCTGCCCGCTTGAGATGCGCCGCCAGCGCGTCCCGGGCGTCGTGCTCGATCGTGTACTGCGCCCAGTTCGACCGACCGCCCGCTATTACGGTGGGAACCGACCTCACATGGGCTTCGAGCACTTCCGAGTAGCGCATCGCAACCGCGTCCCGCATTTCGAGTTCGTCCGGATAGATTTTGAGCTTTTCGGAGAGGATGGCCGCCTGGATCGCATCGAGGCGTGAGTTGATGCCGACGCGCATGTTGAGATAGCGCGGATCGTCCTCGTAATTGTGCCGCGTCATGTCTTCGGCGCTGGCCTTGCCATGTATGCGAAGGGAATCGACAAGATCTGCCAGCATGGCGTCATTGGTAAGAACCGCTCCACCATCGCCATAGCAGCCCAGCGGCTTGGCCGGGAAGAAAGAGGCGGTCGCCGCATCCACCCATTCCAGAGGCTGGCGGCCGTTGAGAGTGCAGCCAAACCCCTGGGCCTGGTCGGCGATCAGCTTCAGACCATGCTTGCGTGCGATCGCGGAGATCGCCGGATAATCCGCCGGCTGGCCGAAAAGATCGACGGCGATGATGACTTTGGGAGTGAGTTCGCCGGCCCATATGACGGCCTCGATGGCGGCCTCCAGGCTTGCGGGGTCCATGTTGTAGGTGTCGGGCAGAACATCGACGAATACCGGGCTGGCGCCGACCAGCGGCACGACTTCAGCGGTCGCGACGAAGGAGAAGGACGGACAGAACACCGCGTCACCCTCGCCGACGCCCCAGGCCATCAGCGGCAGCACCAGGGCGTCCGTCCCGTTGGCGCAGGAGAGCGCGTGGTTCGACCCGGCGAAGGCGGCCAGGGATTTTTCAAAGCCGGTGACTTCGGGTCCCATGATGAAGCTGCAGGTCGACAGGACGCGGGCGATGGCGGCGTCGATCTCGCTGGAGATGCGGGTGCGCTGCGCCTGAAGGTCGATGAAGTTCATGAGCGAGCCCCGAGCGCCAACACGAGGGTCGAGCCATGCAGAAACCTCAGCGAAGGGGCAAATCACCTTGCGCCATAATGTGTAACGTCCAAGCCGCTGGGCGTGCGCGACTTATTTTTATGGGCGGGCATTCCAGGATAGCACTGTGACGGTGGCGCCGTCGAGTTCGATCACTCCATAGGCGCCCGTGGCGAGCTTTCGATCGGGACGACCGTTGCCAGCGGCGGCCAGCGCGAAACGGGCGACGCCATTGGAAGTGACGATCAGATGATTGCCTGTGACGGCGCGCATCCGGGCGAATAGCTCTTGCCAGTTGCCGATGATGGCCTGCGGATCGACGCGCCAGCCGGGCGGAACGATGGAGGCTTGCTCCCACGCATCGAGGGCGGCCTGACCGAGGCGGGCGACGACTTCTATCTCGGACTTGCCCTCGTCCGGGCCGTAGTCGATCTCGCGCAGGAAAAGATCAATGGCGGTTTCAGGCGGCGCAGACTGGAGGGTGCGGATGATCTCTGCCGTCTCGCGGGTTCTGCGCAGGGGACCGGAGCGGATTGTCGCGAAGGCCATGCCCTGACCTGCAAAATGGCCGGCGAGCGCTTGAATCTGGGACCGCCCTGATAAAGACAGCGAAATGTCGCTGCGGCCTCCGACGCGACGCACCACGTCGCCCTTCTCGAAGGTGTTCCCGTGCCTGACGATGTAGAGCCTGGCGGCCATCGGCTAGTACGCCGCCGTGTGCGGATCGCCATGTCGCGCGATGAGGTCCTCGGCAAGACGCGCGTCCTCCGGCGTGTCGATTCCGGAAATCCCGAGGTCAGGCGCCGTCACCTCCACCGCATGCACGCTGAGGCCGTTCTCCAGAAAGCGGAGCTGTTCGAGACCTTCGATCTCTTCGTACCTGGAGACCGTCAGGGCGGAGATTTTCTCCAGGGCGTCACGCGAATAGCCGTAAAGACCGATGTGCTGGAGGACGGGAGAGGCCTCGCCCAAGGTGCGGCGCCGGGCTTCGTCGCGAATGGCCGGCAGGATGGTCTTCGAGAACCAGATGGCGCGGCCGTCGTCGCCGCGAATGCAGGTGGTTCCCGAAAATGGCGTGACAAGCTTGCGGGCGCGAAGCGCGTCGAGCGCGTTCCAGCTGAGCTGGACCACAGGCGTCACGACATCGGCACGCCCCGCAAAGCCAATGAGCGCAGAAAGGTGCGATGCCGGCGTAAACGGTGCGTCACCCTGAAGATTGACGATGAAATCGGCGTCCGGCGCGACGAAGTTGGCGGCGGCAAGCGCCCGGTCCGTTCCGGACGGCAGGGCAGGATCGGTCAAGACCGCATCGACCCCGATCTCGGCGGCGTGAGCCATGATGCGGTCATCGTCGGTCGCCACGACAACCCGCGCGCCATTCGCGGCGCCGGCGCGGCGGGCGACTTCGGCGGTGCGGGCCAGCATCGAGACGCCGTTGATCGAATGCAGCGGCTTTCCCGGGAACCGGGTCGATCGCCACCGC
>JAWXBJ010000005.1:0-3589 GCA_034439955.1 Alphaproteobacteria bacterium | reverse complement strand
GGCCCCCGATCGGGGGCCCTCTGCGTTAACACCTGCATCCACCGTCAGTGATGTACTTTTACGCCGCCCGCGTGATGTACTTTTGGTCCGGCGTTGACATCCCGCAGAGCTTCTAACCAGGAGCCGATGTAATCGGCGTGGCGGACGGTCGGCACGATGCCGAGCGCGGCGCAGCAGAAGGCCGCGTTGATTTCGGCGATCAGTTCCTCGAAGGCGTATTTCTTGGTCCCGAACGAGCCGGTCATATCCCGGTTCAGCCGATGGGACGCGCCGGAGGCGTGTCCAAGTTCGTGGAGCGCCGTCCTGTGCCAGTTGATCGGCTCGAAATAGGCCTGGGGCGGAGGCACCTGCACGAAGTCTTGGGCCGGGAAGTAGAAGGCGCGGTTGCCGCCGATGCGGAAGTCGATGCCGGTCGCCTTGATTAGCGCCTCGACCTGCGGCTCGATCAGGTCGGTCGCCGGTGGTGGCGTAACGTGGGCGAGGTCCTCGGGCAGGCCATCGCACTGTGCTGCGTTGAACACGGTGAAACGCTTCAGGAAAGGGATGGCCTGGGCATCCTCACCGGTGTCGCGGGCGCGCGTCTTCTCGTCGTCGGGGATGAAGCGGTCGGCATAAACCACGGTCGTGCCGCGCTCGCCCTTGCGGACGTTGCCCCCCAACGACATCGCCTGACGAAAGGTAAGCCAGCTTTGTCCGGGAAAGCCGTGCTCGATGACGGAGCCCCACAGGATCAGCACGTTGATCCCCGAATAGTGCCGGCCGGCGGCGGCGTTTCGCGGCATGGCGAGCGGCGCCTTCGCCGCCGCCGTCCCCCAGGGCTGGACCCAGGGCACCCGCCCGGCCTCCAGTTCGGCGATGATCTTGCCGGTGATCTCGTCATAGAGGCTCGTCCGGTCCGAGCCGGGGCGAGCGTCATTCTTATGTTTGGACATCGCGGGTCTCCGCGACGGGCGCCGGAGGCCTCTCCTCCAGCCCTCAACCCGTCACGGAAATTCGGTCCGCACTCTCACTCTCGGGGCGTTGCGGGGTGTCCCCGCAAAAGGGGTCGGGCGAGACGGCAGGCTCGGCCGCAGGGGAAGGCATTTCCCCCCAAGCCGCATCAGGCTTATCCCGCTGGTCGCTGGACCGTCAGTTTCCGCCTTCCGGCGCGCGCCGCGCACGCAGCAGATCGCCAATCGAGCGGCCGCGGACGCGGCAGACGGCGATCACACGATCGAACACGATCACCCGGCCGCGCCGTCCACGGCGAGCCTCGCAGACCACGTTCTGGCCGAACGCCACCTGTTCAAGGAGCGATTTGGACAGGCGTCCATCGGGCGCGTGAAGCTCGGGCGCATCAAAATCGGCCAGGCGCACTTCGATCCAGGTGTTGGGATCGTCGGAATTGCCGACGCACAGGCCGTCGCCGTCGCCGACATAACGCACCGTTCCAGTGAACTTCTGACCTGGTTGTGAGGGGAGGCGACCTTCACAGGGATCAGCCCGCGCGGGCGTCGCCATTGCCGACAGGAAGACGGCGAACAAGGCGGAAGCCGACAGGCTGAGCAGGCGTCGTCCCGAAATCAACGTGGATCCTCGTCGGCTGGGACCTGCAGGCCATAGTCGGATTTCAGCATATCAACGATGCGAACCAGAGCGCGATGGATGCTCAGCTCGTTGGCACCGAACTTATAGTGGCCGGTGATCAGCGCTTCGGGTTCGAGGTCATCGACCCGGGCCTTACGCTTTTCCTCCTTGCCGTCTCGGATGTAGGTCACGGGGTAACGGAATGACCGGCCTTCGCCCTCCCAGGCACCCCAGGCGCTATAGTTCTGGATATTGGCGTTGTAGCATTCCGAACCGATGATGGTCTCCATCCGCACCAGGATGTCGCGGATGGGACCGACCTTGGCGCGGGTCCGCTGGACATAGCGATATGCCTCGATGGCTTGTTCGACCGTCTCAAGCTGCATGGCGAACCAGTCATGTTCGGCCGCCGCCTTGCGCTTGTGCTCGGCGACGAAATCGACCGGGATGTCGTCGGGCGCAAGGGTCGCCAGGGCGTTGAAGGCATCGACCTCTTCCGACACGAAGCCGTAGATCTCTTCCCAGGTGCTGTGAAATTCCTCCGCCTCTTTCCGGATCGCGGGCTTGTGTTCCGCCGCGTCGCCGTATTCGAGGTCTTCCAGTGCCCGGTAGGCCGTGGTTTCCGCATCGATCGTATACTGCTGCATGTCGCGGTCCCCGGGCCACTCCTCACGGGCGACGCGCTTGATCTCTGTGAGGATTTCGTGGGGGATTTCGTCAGCCATACTGCTTCATACTCAATGTTCTGCCGCCCGCGATACCAGGCGAGGGATCAAGCCGCCGGTGTTTCGGGGGGCACTTCAGCCAGGAGATAGTGGAGCGAGGTGGTCCCATCCGCCCAGCGGAATTGGTAGTCGCGAGCCAAAGCGATCGGCGTGCCATAGCCGCCGGTTTTGTAGGTCAGCACCGTCCCAGCGACGTAGGCAGTGCCGTGTCGGAAGTCGAAATCGCTCGTGGCGTCGGAATAGGCGTCCTGGGTGACGTAATGCAGGTGATCGGTGGCGACGAGCATGTAGCCGAGATCGGCAACATCACCGCAGCTCTCCAGCCGCGCTATGTCCTTGAAGACGTCGTAGCGATTGTTTGGCTCGCGGTGATTCTCGCGCTTGAAGAACTTCAGCTCGATCGCGCAGCGCCATTCGCGGCCCTCATCGTCGGTCAGCCGGAACCAGACATCGATACGGCCCCGCTTGCCGCCTGCGCCGCGCAGGGGTTTTTCCAGCTCGACTGAGAAGGTCTCGCGTTCACTCATGATTTCGAGGTCGGCAGCGGTCGCAATGATCCGCCCAAGGTGGAGCTGCAAGGTAGCTTCGCTCTCACACCGAACGCGACCGCCGGCGATCTGGCGGAAGAGGGTGGGAATGGACAGGTTGACGATGTTGCGCAGGCGCTGAACGGACATGGATTATCGACCTCTGCTCGGCGGAGGCCAATCGGCTCGCGGGGCGTGTGTTGCGGCTCCATCTTGTAGCCAGTACTCGGCATCTCACAAGGCAGGATCAGGCGCGCCAGCGACGTCGCCTTGAGTAATGCCAAATAGATAAAAGCGACTGGCAGACGCCTGATGGGTAAGGCTGTTGAGTCGGCTGCGGCGAGGCAGTTATCATCGCGGCATCAGAGCGCGCATTGCGCGCTCTGCGGCTTGCTCGCGACGTGCCTGGAAGTATCCGTAATTGGATTGCGTTTTCACGCCGTGACGGTATTTTCGAACCAGCCTGGGAGTGCATGAATCGGTGCGGTTGCTTTCATTTTCCGTCCGATAGGAGACGATACATCTCGAAAAGTGCATGTCGCGGACAACGCCTGATTTATCCTGAAAATTCCGAAGCGTAGGTTTTTGCCAGATTCCGTGACGGTAGTTTTTTGATAAAAATATTTTTTATCCAATGAAATCAGGTGGATAATGTGCCGCCGAACAATCGAGTGGGAATGAGAGCAAGGGTTGCACATGCGTAGAGCTGCTATCGTTAGTCCGCTGCGGACGCCGGTTGGCAAGTTTCAGGGTGCGCTGGCGCCAATGCAG
>JAWXBJ010000004.1:0-33764 GCA_034439955.1 Alphaproteobacteria bacterium | reverse complement strand
GTTCACTCGGCGCATCTCCGCAGAAATTGACGTGTCGCAACATCAATCTCCTCGGTCCGCGCCGAGTGGACAACCTATTGAGAGACCACACCTAGAGCCTGATGCGATCGACCTGAATCAGGTCGATCGCTCAATCAGTCTCTACACTTTTGAATCTAGAGCAACTTTCTGCGGCCGCTCTGGATCACGCTGACCCAGAGCGACCGAAGGTTGCTCTAGTCCGCGTAGTCGTATTGCCCGCCGGTCTTGAGCGCCGCCAGATAGGCGGGACGAGCGTGGATGCGGTCGAGGAACGCCTTCACCATCGGACGCGACTTGGCGTCCGCGCGCTGGGCGGCGGCTTCAAGGGGGAAGCTCATCATGATGTCGGCCGCCGTGAACTCTCCGCCGGCAAACCATTCGGCTCGGGCGAGTTCCATGTCCCAATAGTCGATGTGGGTGCGGATTTGCGGATCGGCGACGCGCTCCTGCGCATTCCTGGCGATACCGTTGACGACGCCGCGCAGAAGTCTGGGCGCGGCGAGCGGCATGCGTGAGAAAACCAGCTTCAGCAGGAGAGGCGTCATCGCCGAGCCTTCTGCATAGTGCATCCAGTAGGTGAATCGCAGCCGGTCGTCGGACCCGGGCGGGGGAATGAGCCGCCCATTGCCGTGCCGCTCCAGTATGTAGTCGATGATGGCGCCGGTCTCGGCGATCGTCATGCCATTGTCGGTGATGACGGGGGACTTGCCGAGCGGGTGAATGGCCTTCAGTTCGAGAGGCGCGAGCATCGTCTTCTTGTCGCGCTCGTAGCGGCGAACCTCATACGGGATCTGAAGCTCTTCGAGCAGCCACAGCACGCGCTGGGAGCGGGAATTGTTGAGGTGGTGAACCGTGATCATGAATCGCGCCGCCTTCGCGAATGAAGAAGTCGTCTAGAGCATCCTTCGATCAAACTGGTTCAGTTTGACCGAAGAAAGATACTCTACCTCAAAAGTGTAGAGCAACTTGTCTGCGTCCAGACGGACGCAGGTTGCTCTGGTGTGGCTTGGGTTCAGACGTTCGCAAACCGGCTGCGTCGAGATCATGCGAACTTCTGAACCGCCACACCAGCAAGCCCAT
The DNA here is from genome assembly GCA_034439955.1 of Alphaproteobacteria bacterium. GTDB lineage: Bacteria > Pseudomonadota > Alphaproteobacteria > Caulobacterales > Hyphomonadaceae > UBA7672. Next base: position 32,663 of record JAWXBJ010000004.1, on the reverse strand, counting down.
GATTCTAGTGTCCTTTCGATTCTGAGGTTCGCTTCAGGGCCTGCCGCGACAATCGTGCGACCCTCAGAATCAGGACACCAAGGTCAACCCGCCCAAAGCCGGAATCGGTTGAAGGCGTACGTGTGATCCGTTTCAGCATTCCGAAGCACCTTGTCTGCATCCGATTGGACGCAGGTCGCTTTAGTCGAGGCAGGGCCGGGTGGCGAGCAAGGCGCGGCTTGAGGTTCTTGTGTTCAGTCGAGGGTCTGCGGCCGCATCAGCCGGCCCCGTTCGGTGATCAAAATGGCGAGCAGCGCTCCAAGGCCAAGGAGCAGATGCCCGATGAATATCGGCGTCGTCGAACCATCGAAGGTCCGCGCAATCGCTCCGCCGATCAGTCCCGAGCCGAACGAGGTGACAAAACCGGAAACGGCGGAGCCGGAGCCCGCAAGCCGGCCCAGCGGCTCCATCATGATCGCATTGTAGTTTGGACCCTGAAGGCCAATGGCGAAAAAGGCGGCGAGGAGCAGGGCGTAGAAGACGGGAAACGGCGCAAGGCCCTGAGCGGCGAGCAGGACGTGAAGAGCGCTGACGACAATGAATCCGAGGAGCGCGCCGTGCGAGATGCGCCGCATCCCCAGCGAGATCACGAAGCGGGAGTTGAGAAGATTGGCGGCGGACATGGCCACCGCGACGCCGGCGAACCAGAGCGGAAACGCCGTCCCCGTGTCGTAGACTTCCCGGAAAACCTGCTCGGATGACGAGATGAAGCTGAACAAGCCTCCGAAGATGAGACCCGATGCGATCATGTAGCCGAGCGTGTCGCGGGTCCGGAATACCGTGCCGTAGCTCTTCAGGATGGATGAGACGTTCAGCGGCGTGCGCCGGTCGGGCGGGAGTGTTTCTGGCAGGCGCAGGCCGCACCAGACCAGCATGATCAATCCGAAGACCACCAGCACCCAGAAGATCGCATGCCAACCGGCGAAGAACAGGATGAACTGACCGATCGATGGGGCGAGAATCGGCGCCGCCATGAAGGTCATCATCACCAGCGACATGACCTGCGCCATGCGGCGTCCGGAGTAGATGTCTCTTGCGGCCGCCATGGCGATGACGCGGCTCGCCCCGGCCATGACCCCCTGTAGCGTCCGCGCCGCCAGCAGAAAGCCGAAATCCGGAGCGAAAACGCAACCAAGGCCCCCGATCGAATAGCCGAGCAGAGTAAACCAGAGAATGGGGCGACGTCCGAAGCGGTCGGTCAGCGGCCCCCAGACCAGCTGCGAGACGCCAAAACCGAGCATGTAGACGACGATCACGAGCTGGCGGTCATTGGGATTTTCGAGGCTGTACGAGGCGCTGATGTCGGAGAGGGCCGGCAGCATGATGTCGATCGCCAGGGCGTTCATCGCCATCAGCGATGCGGTCATGGCGACGAACTCCGCGATATGGAGCCGTTTCACCGGCGCCGGCGGCCGGGACGAGGACGACGTGTCGGGCAAGGGCGAGCGCTCACATCTGCGGGAAGCGCGAGGGTGTAGCGGGCTTTGGTGTGTGTGGGTAGGGCGGTTGGGAGGGTTGTTTGCCCGTTCAGACGTTGAACCGGAAGTGCATGACGTCGCCGTCCAGGACGACGTATTCCTTGCCCTCCTGACGGGCCTTGCCGGCTTCCTTGGCGCCGCTCTCGCCCTTGAACTTCACATAGTCGTCGTAGGCGATGGTTTCGGCCTTGATGAAACCCTTCTCGAAATCGCCATGGATGACGCCGGCAGCCTGGGGCGCCGTCGCGCCCTTGCGGATCGTCCACGCGCGGGCTTCCTTCGGGCCGACGGTGAAATACGTCTGCAGGCCAAGCAATTCGTAGCCGGCGCGAATGACACGGTTGAGGCCGGGCTCCTCAAGGCCCAGCGTCGCCAGGAATTCCGCCTGTTCCGCGTCCTCCAGCATCGCCATTTCGCTTTCGATCTGGGCGGAGATGACGACGGCCGGCGAGCCTTCCTTTTTGGCGTGAGCGACCACCGCGTCCGAAAAGGCGTTGCCGGTCCCGGCCGAGGCTTCATCGACATTGCAGATGTAGAAGACGGGCTTGGCCGTCAGAAGCTGCATCATGCGCCAGGCCTTGAGGTCGTCGGCGTCGATCCGGGCGGTGCGCGCCGGCTTGCCGGCGTTGAGCTGTTCAAGCGCCAGTTCAAGCAAAGCCAGCGTCTGCTTTGCGTCCTTGTCGCCTCCCCGGGCCTTTTTCTCGATGCCGTTGCGGCGCTTTTCGAGGCTGTCCATGTCGGCCAGCATCAACTCGGTCTCGACCACCTCGAAGTCGGACAAGGGATCGATCCTGCCCGACACATGCGTGATGTCGTCGTCCTCGAAGCAACGTAGCACATAGGCGACGGCGTCGACTTCGCGGATGGTGGCGAGGAACTGGTTGCCGAGCCCCTCTCCCTTCGAGGCGCCCTTCACCAGTCCAGCGATATCGACGAAATTCATGCGGGTGGGGATCAGCTCCTTCGAGCCGGCGATCTTTGCGAGCACGTCGAGGCGCGGTTCGGGCATCGCGACGTCGCCGACATTGGGCTCGATGGTGCAGAAGGGATAATTCGCCGCCTGCGCCGCCGCGGTGCGGGTGAGGGCGTTGAAAAGCGTGGATTTTCCGACATTCGGCAGACCCACGATACCGGCCTTGAACCCCATGACATCCTCGCAAACCGCTGGAGCGGCCTCTTACAGGGTTGCCTGGTCTTCCGCCAGCGGGGCAGTGTCAAACCGCTCACGGGTCTTGCGCTGACGGCCTGCGCGGATCGCCCTTGGGCGCCGGAGCGAGGCGCATCACTTCGGTTTGGAAGCGTTCGTCGTCGCCTGTCGTCAAGAATGGAAGCGCCTTGGCGCAGGCCTCGGCGATGGCGTCTACCCAATCCAGTTCCAACTTTCCGAAGTCCGACAGAACATAGCCATAGACCAGAGACTTGTCCCCGGGGTGGCCGATGCCGAGCCGCGCGCGCCTGACGTCCGGATGCGCCTGGGCGATGATCGAGCGAATGCCGTTGTGTCCCGCCGCCCCGCCGCCGGTCTTCATGCGGAGGCGTCCGGGCGCGAGATCGAGTTCGTCGTAGAAAACCACGACCTCGCTAGCGGCTAGCTTGTGGAACTTCATGGCCTCGCCGATCGCGCGTCCGGACTCGTTCATGAAGGTTTGAGGCTTGAGCAACAGGGCCTTAACCTGGCCGCCATCGGGTGTGGCGACAGAGCCCTCCGCCAGATCGCCCTTGAAGCGCGAACGCCAGGGGCCGAATGCGTGGCGGGTCGCGATACGGTCGGCGACGCGAAAGCCGATATTGTGCCGGTGGCCGGCGTATTTCGGGCCCGGGTTTCCCAGTCCGGCGATCAGCAGCATCTGGACGCCGTCCCGTCTGGAGCGGACGCGCGAGAAGCGCGCCCGCCGCTGAGGAGTCTACTTCTTGGTGGGCGCCGCCTTCGCGGGAGCCGCCTTGACGACGGGCGCCGCCTTGGGGTCGGTCGGAGCGCTGGCCGCTGCGGCCGCCGTCGCGGCTTCGCTCTCGGCCTTCTCGTCGGCGTCATCCTTACCGCCGCGGCCCTGGATCGTGGCGATCGTGAAGTCGCGATCTTTGATCGTCGGGCGCACGTTTTCCGGCATGGTAATCGCGGAGATTTTCAGCGTTTCGCCGATGTCCAGCGTCGAGACGTCGAATTCGAGGAATTCCGGGATCGCGTTGGCCGGGCAGAGGAGTTCGACCTCGTGACGGACAACGTTGAGCGTGCCGCCCCGCTTGAGGCCCGGCGACACAGCCTCGCCGACGAAGTGGACGGGCACGTTCACCTTGATCAACTGGCCTTCCTCGACACGGAAGAGGTCGAGATGTTCGGCCTCGTCCGAGACCGGGTTGAACTGGATGTCCTGCGCGAACACGTCCTGCAGCTCGCCCTTGTGAGTAATCTGCACGACATGGGACAGAAACTTGCCGGATTTAAGCGCCTTGGCGACTTCCTTGCGCTCCAGGCTGATCGCGATCGGGCCGCGCTCGCCGCCATAAAGCACGCCAGGAACCAGGCCGGCGCGCCGCGCCTCGCGTGCGCCGCCCTTGCCGGCACGCTCGCGCACCTCGACCTTCAGTACGATGTCAGCCATATGTCTGCCTCCGTTTCGCCCTGAAATCCGTCGCGGATTCACATCCGTGAGCGATAGCCTGGCTACACAGGCGACGACCGTCGCCGCCTTTCGGAAAGGGCGGCTTATATGGCAGTCGGTCCGGCGCGGCAAGGACCTGCCGATCGGCCGGCAGCCCAGCCATTGCCCAAGGCTGGCTTGGACCGTAAGTAGGGCGATGTCGCCGCGCTGCGCGGCCCGAACCCCGCTGGAGGCAAGCTGTGCGATTGGCCGTCATTCTCGCCCTAGGAACCGCCCTTTATGTCGCGCCGATGATGGTCGCCGGCCAGCAGGATGCGGCCGCCCAGAACACCGCGTCCGCCTACAAAGCCCCGCGCACGGGCTTTGGCCAGCCCGACCTCAGCGGCACGTGGAGCAATTCCACCCTAACGCCAATGACCCGGCCCGCCAGCTTCAAGGACAGGCTGGCCCACACGGAGGACGAGGTGAAGAAACTCGAAGCCGCCGTCGTCAAGGAGGTCGAGGAAGGCAACGCGCCGACCGATCCCGACGCCCCGGCGGAGTACCGCAATCCAACGACCAACGAACGGCCCGAATTCAGGGCCGCTGGCGGCGCGGTCGGTGGATACAACCGGGGCTGGCTCGATCCGGGCAATCTCGTGATGCGCGTCAATGGCGAGCCCCGCACATCGTTGATCACCACGCCTGACGGCCGCCCGCCGGCGCGCAAGGCGAACGCGCCACGGGCGCCTGCGGCGCTCGGCGGCAGCGGCGGCGAGGGCGCCGGCCCGCTGGGCTCGTTCGACAGCTATGAGACGCGCTCGCTGGGCGAACGCTGCGTCATCGGCTTCGGCCGCAATGCTGGACCGCCAATGTTCCCTAACGGCTTCTACAACAACAACTATCAGATCGTGCAATCGCCGGACGCAGTGATGATCCAGGTGGAGATGAACCATGATGCGCGCATCGTGCGGCTGAACTCCAAGCACAATGCAGGCGTCGCCCGGCCCTATTTCGGCGATTCCATCGGCAGGTGGGAAGGCGACACGCTGGTGGTGGAAACGATCAACATTCCGCGCAGCCAGGCCTTCATGGGCTCGTGGGAGAATCTCAAGGTCACGGAGCGCTTCACGCGCGTCGGCGCCGAACGCCTGCACTACAAATTCACCGTGGAGGACTCCGCCATGTGGGAGCAGCCCTGGGGCGGAGAGTATGAGTTCGCGCCTCTCAACGGCCGAATCTATGAATATGCCTGCCACGAGGGCAATTATGCGCTCCCAGGCATTCTCTCCGGCGCGCGGGTCGAGGAAGCCGCGAAGGCCAGGAAGAGCGGCGCCAAGCCCGGTCGCTAAAGCCACCTGCAGGTCGATCCAGGCTGGGGCGTTGATCCAGGCTGGGGTGCGAGACTACACTGCCTGCCATCCTCTGACGGGCAGGACGGTGGCGCAGGCCGGCGTTCCGTCCCCGCCTTTACCAGCGATGACAGCCTCCAGAACGGCGCCGCCCTTGGCCTGATCGAGCAGGTCCGTCTGGAGAGCGTGGATGTCGATCTTCATGCGGCGGTCCCAACACGATCCGGCGTCTCCCGCCTGCTTGCCGATCGCGATGTAGACGAAGCGGCGTTCGGGTCCTTCGCTCCGGACGAACTCGCCGAGAAAGCGCGGGCCGTTCGGACCGGGCGCGACGCGAACGGCAAATTCGAAGACGATCGCAGCACCGTCGTCGGAACTCCGTTGATCGACGGGCGCGCTCTTCTTGTCCTGGAGGCTGTGCAGAACGCCGGGTACGGGATTCTCGACGATCAGGCGGAGGCGGATTTCGGTCTCGCCATAGCGGGGCATGTCGGCCTCCCAAGGGCCAGATCGCGTCATTTGGCTTCACTCGAAGCGTATCGGTCACTCACCCACTGGTAGAGCGCGATTCACGATCTGGATGGTTATCCAAATCCAACTTGCTCCAAGGCTATCAATCAAAGAGCTTCGATACGCTCTCATCGTGGGCGATGCGGCGGATGGCTTCACCGATCAGGGGGGCGAGCGTGACAGTGCGGATTTTCCTCGAAGTCTTCATCTGCTCCGAGGCAGGGATCGTGTCGGTTACAACCAGTTCCTTGAGGAGCGACCGGTCGATATTGCCGGCCGCGCCGTTCGACAGGACGCCGTGCGTGACGTAGGCGGCAACTTCGATTGCGCCGTTGTCGAGAAGCGCGCGGGCGGCGTTGATGAGCGTGCCGCCTGAATCCGTCATGTCGTCTATGAGAATGCATTTACGGCCCGAGACCTCGCCGATGATGTTCATCACTTCGGAATCCCCGGCCTTCTCGCGGCGCTTGTCGACGATGGCGAGATCGACATCGAGCCGCTTGGCCAAAGCACGCGCGCGGATGACGCCGCCGACATCCGGCGAGATCACCATCAGGTCCTTGAGGCCGTAATTCTTGCGAATGTCGTCCTCGATCACCGGGCCGGCGAAAAGATTGTCGGTCGGCTTGTCGAAGAACCCCTGGATCTGGGCGGCATGGAGATCGACCGTGAGGACGCGGTCGGCGCCCGCCACGTTGATGAGATTGGCGACCAGCTTCGCAGAGATGGGCGTGCGGCCATCGGTCTTGCGGTCCTGCCGCGCGTAGCCGAAATAAGGAATGACCGCCGTGATCCGCTCGGCGCTGGCCCGCACCAGGGCGTCGATCATGATCAGCAATTCCATCAGATGGTCGTTGGCAGGCGCGCTGGTCGACTGGATCACATAGACGTCCTTGCCGCGGACATTCTCGTTCACCCGCACGAAGACTTCGCGGTCCTTGAACGTTTTCACCTCGGCGTTCGTTAGACGCATGTCGAGATAGCCGGCGATGTCAGCGGCGAGCGGCCGATTCGAATTGCAGGAGATCAGTTTCACGGTCTCGCTCTCCCGTATCGCCAGTCCGGAGGAGGACGCTCAGTTTGCGTCACGCTTCTGTCGCAAAAGCTGACCGGCCGCAATCGCCGCCCTGCCGGATTCCTGCGGATGAATAGAGGCGGGATCGCGCGTGACGGAAATGACGCAGTGCGACATGCGTGCGATCAGGCGAGCAGCATGATCGCGGAGATGTTGCGGCCACAGTCCGGCTCGCCGGCTCTGACGGCGCGGCGATGGCTGAAGTAAAGCTCCGGTTGCGTGAGCGTGTCGTCCGCCAGCGAATCGACGTGCGCGACGCCGAGGCGCGTCAGACGGCCGCGCGCATACCCCTTGAGGTCGAAGTGCTGACGGTCGCCGGCGCCGGGTTCGAAAAGGAACTCCGCCCATGCCGATGCGTCCAGCACGGCGTCGACGAGGTCGGGGCCGACTTCGAACGACGCCTGGGAGAGGCAAGGGCCGACCGCCGCCGTCATCCTGACCGGATCGGCGCCAAGCCGTATCATGGCTTCCACCGCCCCTTCGAGGACGCCGCTGACGGCGCCGCGCCAGCCGGCGTGGACGGCGGCGATAACACCAGCCTCGGGGTCGCAAAGCATCACTGGCGCGCAATCCGCTGCGAGGGCGCCGAGCACCAGACCTGGGCGGTCGGTGACCACGGCGTCGGCTTGCGGACTCTGGCCGGGCGGAAAGGGCTTGTCGGTGGTGACGGCCTGGTTCGAGTGACTCTGGTGGAGGGTTATCAGATTTCCAGGCGTTCCGCCGAGCGCCAGCGCGACGCGCCGCCGGTTTTCGGCGACTCTGGGCTGTTCGTCGGCCGAGCCGTGTCCGCAGTTGAGACTCTTGTAGATGCCTGTCGAGGCGCCGCCGCGACGACCGAAAAAGCCATGCCGAAGGTGCATGCTGTAGCGCTTGAGTCCTGGCGCTTCGGAGAGCGGAGGGCGAGGCGTCGGTTCTGCCACGGGCGGCGGTCCTCTTCAGAAGCCGGCGGGCGCCGGCGAGCCATGCGGGGCGAGGCATACCGCCTTGAAACGCGCGCCCATGTGTTCCGGCGCCGTCAGCTTGCGCACGCCTGCCAGAATTTCCTCCGCCGAGGCGGGATTTGCCGCCGCCAGCGCGCGCCCACGCTCAAGCGCCCCCAGACGCGTGAGGAAATAGCCCTGCTGAAGCGGCCCGTGTACGGCCAGACCTTCGCTTTCGCACAGGCGCCGGAGCCGGGGGAAATCTACGTCGGCCGTCAGGTCGCAAGCGCCGGGTTCATCGAGAGGATCAACCTGGGCGCCCACGCGATAGGCGCGCAGCGTGTCTCCCGGCGACCGGTCGTCGGGACCATAGTCGAGGACCAGAGCGCGCCCGGGATCAGCCCGGAACCTGCGCGCGACGATCTCCGAAAAGCTTTCCAGCCCGGGCGACACTTCCAGTGCATCGCCAACAGGAATGACATCGCCGGGCGGGTCCGCCGGCATGCCGATGCCGAACGACAGGCGCCCGGCGCCGCTTAGGCCGATAGCGCGCTCACGCCAGCGATTTCCGTCCCGGACATATTGGCGGATGGCGAGACAGTCGAGAAACTCGTTGGCGACGATCAACGCGGGTCCGGGCGGAACAGCGTCAAGATCGCTGAAGTGCTGAACGTGATATGCGGTCAGGCGCTCGTCCTGTTCGCGGCGCAGCGCCGGACTGGCCTCCACCAGCGCTACCCGCGCCGCATCGAGAAACCCGGGCGCTGCTCGAGCGGCGCGCAACATGTCGGCCATCATGACGCCACGGCCCGGACCCAGTTCGATCAGCCAGAAGGGAGAGGGGGATCCAAGGCTGGTCCATTCGTGCGCCGCCCAGAGGCCGATCAGTTCGCCGAACACCTGGCTCGTCTCCGGAGCGGTGGTGAAGTCGCGGTTGAAGCCGGGACAAACGGCGTAATAGCCGTGCGAGGGGTCGTGCAGGCACATCAGCATGAAGAGCGACACCGGCATGGGTCCGTTGACCCGTATGGTGTCGCGGATGCGCTGCTCCAGCGGCGTCACGCCGGCTGAGGGGTCCGCTGAGCCCGCACGATCAGCCAGACGCCGCCGATCACCATCGGGATGGACAGGAGCATGCCCATGGTGAGCGGAGGGGGCAGGCCGGCGACGAAACTGTCCGGCTCGCGGAAATTCTCGACGAATGTCCGGAAGGCGGCGTAGCCGATCAGGAATATGCCCGAGACCAGGCCCGGCTTGCGCAACGCCCGAAAACCCCAGACCGCAACCGCGAGGACGATGAACAGGAGGGCGCCTTCGAGCGCCGCCTCATAAAGCTGGCTGGGGTGAACCAGCGCCTCCGAACCCGAATACACCCATTCCCTAGTGTTCCAGTTATAGGTCGGGAAGCGCATGGCCCAAGGCGCGGTGGTTTCGCGCCCGTAAAGCTCGCCATTGATGAAGTTCGCGATCCTGACGAGGAAGATGCCGATAGGGGCCGAGGCGCAGGCGACATCTCCGAGGCTCAGCAGGGAAATCTTTCGCGACCAGGTCGTGTAGAGAACTGCCAGCGCCGCTCCGATCAGGCCGCCATGGAAGGACATGCCGCCCTCCCACATCTTGAAGATGAATGCGGGATCGTTGGCCACTTTTTCCGGCTCGAACGGCAGGGTGTAGAAAAGGATGTAGCCAATGCGACCGCCGACCAGGATGCCGATCATCACCCAGAAGGCAAAATCATCGATATCGGCGCGCGTCAGGGGCATTTTGGCGGGGTCACCCCAAAGACGGGGACGGGAGGCGATGCGGTTGGCGTACCACCAGCCGATCAGAACGCCGCCAATATAGCCGAGCGCATACCAGCGGATGGGAAACGGGCCAAAGGCCAGCGGTCCCAGCGCAAACTCGGGAATCGGTATGGTAAAGGCGGCCGGGTCGATCTTCGGAAACGGGATTTCCAATTGCATGATCGACTCATATCCCACTTTGAACTGGGGCCGCCAGCGGGCCATATAGATACCGGCTCCCGCCGCCGGGTCCACACTGGAGACGCCAATGCAGACGCGAAATCCCTTACGGGACGATCTTTCCCGAATGATGACAGGCGTTGCCGGCATGGCGCAGGCGGCTGGCGACGAGATGAAGGCTCTGGCTCGCTCGCAGGGCGAGCGGCTGGTCGCTGACATGGACCTGGCCGGGCGCGACGAGGTCGAGGCGCTGAAAACACTGGCCCGAACCGCTCTCGAGAAGGTCGAGGCGCTTGAAAAGCGCGTAGCCGAGTTGGAGGGAGGGCGGGCGAATCGCAGGCCGGCGCCATGATTCTCGTCCATGCCAAGCGCAATCCTTGACCATCGCCCCATTGTGGCCGCGGCGTCCGCCCGATAGCGTTTTTACAGAACAGGCCGCGCAGCGTCCTGATTCCAGGAGCACCGTATGTCGACGCTCAATCAACTGACGCTCGAAACGCCCGAAAATTCTCTGGACGTGGTCGAACAGACACTGCTTGCAGCCGACTGGGCCTGCGAACGGGCCGAAGACGGCGTCATCCACTGCGCAGCGATGACGCGGTGGGGCGAATGCGCGGGCATGTTCGCCTGGCGCGACGAACCCGCGTCGATCCATTTTTCGCTGTCGCTCGACCTTCGCGCGCCGAATGCGCGCAAGGCCGCGATCTGGGATCTGCTCTGCAAGATCAATGAGCGCCTGTGGCTCGGCCATTTCGACTACTGGGCCGACGACGGGGTCGCGGTCTTTCGTCACACCATTCCGATGCTCGACCGCTTGTCTCCCGAGCCGGGCGAGATCGCCGCGATCATCGCTGCGGGGATGGATGCTGCCGATCAGTTCCTGCCGGCGTTCAATTTCGTCGTTTGGGCGGGCAAGTCGCCTGCCGAAGCCATCGCCGCCGTCCTGTTCGAAACGGCGGGCGAGGCCTGATCGACGTGAGCACGGCGGCCGGGGAGGAAAAGGAGGCGTCGCTGAAGCGGGCCGTCCTTTTCGGCGCCGGCCGCATGGGCTGGGCCATGGCGCGCGGCTGGCTGGCGGACCTGGCGGCCGCCGGCCTCGTTCGGCTCGACATCGTGGAGCCATCGCCAGGCGAGGAAGTCGTCGCGGCGGCGGGGGCGGGCCGCATCCGGTTGAACGGCGATCCTGCGCAGGCCGACATTGTGATCCTCGCTGTCAAGCCGCAGGGGTTTTCAGACACGGCGCCGGCGGTCCTGGATTGGGTAGGGCCAGACACGCTGGTTGTGTCCATACTCGCGGGGGCGACGCTTGAGCGCATCGTCACCGCGCTCGGATCTCCGCGAACCGTCCGGGCCATGCCCAACACGCCGGGCGCAATTGGCAAGGGCGTTACCGGCTATGCAGCCTCGCCTGCCTGCTCGGACACGGACCGCGCGGCTGCAGAAAAACTGCTGACGCCGCTGGGCGCCGTCGTCGGACCGCTCGACGAGGCGATGATCGACGCCGTCACGGCCGTTTCGGGTTCGGGTCCGGCCTATGTTTTCCTGCTGGCCGAATCCCTCGAAGCGGCGGCGCTTGAGGCCGGACTGGACGCGGCTACGGCGGCGCTGCTCGCACGCAAGACAGTGGCGGGCGCCGGCGCCCTGCTGGAGGCGGGCGGCGATCCGGCTGTCCTTCGCAAGGCGGTCACGTCTCCCGGCGGGACCACGGCCGCGGCGCTGAAGGTGTTGATGGCGAAGGGGGGCATGGCCGACCTGATGGGCGAAGCGGTCGACGCCGCGCGGCGCCGGGCCAGCGAACTTTCCAGAGAACTCGATCTCACCGATCGAGGGAGGCTCTAGCTCGGGGTTTCCCGATCCCGTAGATCGCGTGCGTCCGCTGCGCCGAGCGGGAGGCGAATCTGCGCACGCAGACCGCCGAGTTCCGATCTGCCGAGCGTGACATCGCCCCCATGCGCGCGCGCGGTGTCGCGCGCGATGGTAAGGCCAAGGCCGACCCCGGCCACATTCTGGTTGCGCGACGCGTCGAGGCGGCCGAACGGCCTGAACGCGTCCTCGTGCTGGGCGTCGGATATGCCGGGACCGTCATCCTCGACGATCACGACGGCCGCGCCAGATTCGCCGCGCACGCTGACGCGGACGTGCTCGCCATAGTCGGCGGCGTTGTTGGCGAGATTGGCGATCGCCCGCTTCATCGCAAGGGGCCGCAGCCGCACCAAAACCGCCGCCGGCGCCGCGAATTCGAACGCCGCCCGGCTGTTGGCCGTGACCGAAGCGTCGCGAGCGATGGCGGAGAGGTCGGCCTCGACGGCCTGCTCGCCTTCCTCGCCCCGCGCGAAAGCCAGATAGCCGTCCAGCATCCGTTCCATCTCCGAGATGTCGGCCTTAGCGGCCGTGACGTCGGCGCTCCTGGGCAACATCGCAAGTTCTAGCTTGAGCCGCGTCAGCGGCGTCCTGAGGTCGTGGGAGACGCCAGCCAGCATCGCGGTGCGCTGGTCGGCGTAGCGGCGAATGCGGTTGCGCATGCGAATGAGGGAGCGGGCTGCATCGCGCACCTCGCGGGCGCCGGAGGGCCTGAAGTCCGGCTGGTCCTCGCCGCGGCCAAAAGCGTCGGCGGCGGTCGAAAGCTGGAGTATCGAACGGACCTGGTTGCGCAGGAAGGCGTAGGATGTCGCGAGAAGTAGCGCGCTGAAGCCGACGGACCAGACGATGAATATGTGCGCGGTGATGATCATCACGCGCTTGCGGTCGATCAGCGCCTCGACCAGTCCGTCGCCCACCGGCGTCACCAGGGTGATCATTCCGCTGCGAGAGTCGAGCGCGAATGCGAAGGGTTGGCCGAGGGCGACGGCAAGCTCCCTCCTGAGTTCTGGGCAACAGCGAGCGCCGGCCGGCCGGCCGGCATTCAGCGTTGCGCCGTCGATATACTCGACATGCATGAGGCCGGAGGCGCGGACATCGCGCGCGAAGGTGTTCCATCCGTCCGGATCGGCGCGGCGCTGGTCGATGGCTGTCTTCACGAGCTGGGCGGCGCTGCGCGAGAGCTGTGTGTTGACGTTCTGAACGTGGGAATTGAAGAAAAACAGCGTCATAGCGATGACGAAGACCAGCATCGGCACGATCAGGATCACGATGTGACGGGCGTTGTATCCGCGGGGTGTATAATCGCGCAGTCGCACCATTGGAGGTCTCAGACGGGCAGGGTGAGAAAAATGTTCGCCTTGTCCCGGTAGGCTTCAACATAACCGAGCTTTTGCAACTCCGCGATACAGTCCCACGACCACCTTTCGCTGTTGCAATGTTCCAGCAGCACAGAGTGGGGAAAGATCGCGCGCGCCTCCTGCTCGAAGAACGTCCGCAATACCGCGTCCTCATAGCCCTCCACGTCGATCTTCATCACGTCGATGCGACCGAGGGCGTGGCTGCGGACGACCTTGCCGAGCGGCAGCACGGGGACGGCAATGCGTGGTCCGCCGACCTCGACGCGCAGGGATGCCTGGCCCAGCTCGGCCGGGATGGCGAGCTCCGCGACGCCCGTCGCGGGGCCTACCGCGCCCTCTACCAGAATGACCCTCACGCCTTCGGCGCCCAGGTCGTTCGCTGTCTGAAGGTTGAATTTCAGCCGCTCGAAGATGGCGGGTTGCGGTTCGACGCTCAGCACCACGCCTCCGCGACCCAGCAGCGAACTCGCGAACAGTGAAAACATGCCGGCGTTTGCCCCGATATCGACAAACACGCCGCCAGGCGGAAGGTTCGAACGGATGAAGTCGAAGTCGGCCCGGCTGTAGGAAGACGGGTTGAGAAGCGCCTTCATCTCCGAATAGTTCGACGCCAGATGAAGACGCGCATTGCGGCCCCAGAGCTTGACGTCCAGCGGCGATCCCGAGTGTTTGCGCAAAAGATTGCCCAGCGCTTTTCTCGCCGCTCCGCGACCCAGAACAGTGTTCTGCGAAAGGGCCAGCACCGCGCTGGCGAAAGGAGACGGCCGATAGGCTCCGAACGGCGCATCCATGGTCATGGTGAGCCCTGCACCCGATAAGGACATCCGTTCTTCATGATCAGTCGCCGGCCAGGCGATAACCGATGCCGCGGACCGTTTGGAGATGCACCGGCTCGCGGGGATCGCGTTCGATCTTGCGGCGGAGACGGGTGACCTGGACGTCCACCGAGCGTTCGACTCCCGCCGACGTCAGGCTCGCCAGCTCAAGGCGCGAAACGGGCTGCCCGCTGCGGCCGGCCAGAATCTTGAGAAGCTGGGTTTCGCTTTCGGTGAGCCGGATCATGCGGCCATCCTTGCGCAGCTCTCCCTTCGACACATGAAAAACCATCCCCGACAGGCGCACCTCCTCGGTTGGCGCGTCCGGCGCCGCCCGGCGCAGGATGGCGGCGATCCGCAGCGCCAGCTCCTCGGGTTCGAACGGCTTTGGAAGGTAGTCGTCGGCGCCTTTCCGGAGTCCCTCGATGCGCTCCTCCGGAAGGCCGCGCGCCGTCAGCAGAATAACCGGAGCATCAATTTCGGCGCGGATGCCGCTGAGGAGCGAGAGGCCGTCCTCTCCCGGCATCATGACATCGAGAATGATGAGGTCGAAGGACATCGTCTGCAGGAACCGGCGCGCGGAAACCGCATCGCGCGCCACCGTGACGTCATAGCCTTCCCGTGTGAGATAGCGCTTCAACAGATCGCGGAGGCGGTCATCGTCATCAACCGCCAGAATGTGTGCGGCATGAACGCTCATGGCTCCTCCTTTCGTCGCGCAAGTTCGGTGAGGACCCGCCGCGCGCCGGTCACCGCGTCCGGACCGGCTGTCAGGAAAGCTTCGCGAAGGGCCATGCGTCGTCGGTCCGTCGCCTGCCGGGCAAAGGCCGCCCCCTCGGATGTCAGGGCCACCAGCCGGCGTCTGCGGTCGCGACTTGAAGTCTCCCTTTTGAGTAATCCACGGCCTTCCAGGTCGTTAAGATACCGGGCGAGGGACTGCTTGGGCGCGGCAAGCCGGTTGCGCAACTCTCCCACATCGAGGGAGCCGACGTCAAAAATCTCCAGCAGCACGTCCATTTCCGGGCCAGAGAGGGCCGGATAGACCGTCGCGGATTCAGCAAGGGCGGCGAGACGCCGCGCCGCGGCGCGGATGAGGGCTGCTCCCTGGTCGAGGTCCTGGTCGCGGAGGTACAGCCTGCCATCGGCTGCGACCATTGGCGAAAGCGCGGATTGAGGTCGGTTGACAGGTATGGCCACGACCCGACAATGGAAGAGCAACACGCGAAACTCAAGCTGCAACAGACCGGAGCAGCGTGTCCGCGAAGGCGACACCGATGACGTTCATACCCTATGACGACCGCGACGGATGGATCTGGCTGGACGGCAAGTTCACGCCTTGGCGCGAAGCGCGAATCCACGTGCTGACACACGGCCTGCATTACGGCGCCACCGTGTTCGAGGGCGAGCGCGCCTATGATGGCGAGGTGTTCAGGGGGACGGAGCACTCGAAGCGCCTCCACCGCTCGGCCGAACTGGTCGGCTACAAGGTGCCCGTCTCCGTTGCCGATCTCGACGCCGTCAAGGTCGAGTTGATGCAGAAGAACGGTTTCGCCGACTGCTATGTCCGGGCGTTCTCCTGGCGCGGGTCGGAAATGATGGGCGTTTCCGCCCAGCAGAACTCGATCCGCACCTGCGTTGCGGTGTGGCAATGGGGCAATTACTTCGCTGACAAGATGAAGGGCATCCGCGTCACGATGTCGGACTGGAAGCGTCCTTCGCCCGAGACGATCCCCAGCGCCGCCAAGGCGGCGGGCCTCTACATGATCTGCACGATGTCGAAGCACAAGGCGGAGGCCGAAGGCTTTGCGGACGCGTTGATGCTGGATTATCGCGGCTATGTGGCCGAGCTGACCGGCGCGAACGTCTTCTTCATCCGTAATGGCGTCATCCATACGCCGACGCCCGATTGCTTTCTCAACGGCATTACGCGGCAGACAGTGATCCAGCTGGCGAAAGTGAGGGGCGTCGAAATCATCGAACGACATATTCTGCCGAGCGAACTTTCCAGTTTTTCCGAATGCTTCATCACCGGGACGGCTGCGGAGGTGACCCCTGTCTGCGAAATGGCCGGTCACATCTACAAGCCGGGCGCCATCACGGAGGCGCTTATGACGGATTACGAAAAGCTGGTCCGGCGCAAGCTGGTGCTGGACAAGGTGGCCTAGGATCAGCCGATCAAGCGTCGCCTTCGCCGAGGTTCGATGAAATTTTCCGGTTGGTGTTCAGCGTACCGTGATCATGCTTTGCTAGAGTTCCGGCGCAGGCGATGCGTGGGGAACGGGCATGGAGACGGTACACCAGACGGGCAAGACCAACCGGCGCATCTCGGGCAATGTCGCCATGCTCTATGCGCTTGGCATCGTGCCGATCCTGACCGTCGTCGGGTTCGCCGTCGATCTCAACCGTTCCAACAATGCGCGCTTGCACGTGCAGGAGGCGCTCGACGCCGCCGTCCTGTCGGCCGCCAAGATGATGCAGACCGAGGGCGAAAGCGCCGCGGTTGACCAGCAGGTGCTGGACCTTTTCGTGGCGAACCTGGAACAGATCGGCGTCGAGATCGCATGCGATGCGCCTGTCGTGGTCAAGAGCACGATCACCCGATCGGTCGATGGGTCGGTCGATTGCGACCTCGAAACGCGCATCATGTCGATCTTTGGAACGGACCAGATGGAGTTCACGCGCGTTTCGCGGGCCTCCTACAGCATCAACAAGCTTGAAGTCGCCTTCATGTTCGACGTGTCCGGCTCGATGGCGGGAAGCAAGCTTGTCGATCTCAAGCTGGCCGCTGGCGAGGGCTTCGACATCCTGTTCGACCTGCCGGTCGCGGCGTCAGGCGACATGCGCGTCGGGATCACCACATTCGCGACGGCGCTCAACGCCGGCTCCTACTTCGAAGCTGTCACCAATCTCACCAATCCCCGCATCGGGCCGAGCGACCCCAATCCGAACTCAAATCCGCCCGCCACGATGGTGACGACCAGCGGAACCTGCGTCACCGAACGCCCCGGAGGCGAGGCTTTCACGGACGCGCCGCCTGCCTCGGGTCAGTACATCCCCGCGCAGAACGACTTCTGCCCTGTCAGTTCGATCGTGGCGCTGACCGACGACCGGGCGGAAGTGGACGCCGCCGTCGATGCGCTGGTCGCGAACGGCTATACTGCCGGCCACATCGGCATCGCGTGGACCTGGTATGTCCTCTCGCCCGCCTGGGCCGCGATCTGGCCAGGAGATTCCGATCCGATGGCCTATGACACGCCGTCCCTGTCGAAAGTCGCCGTGCTGATGACCGACGGCGAGTTCAACTCCTCGTATGAGGCGTCGAACGGCAATACTCAGACGCAGGCCCGCGCCCTTTGCGATGCAATGAAGGCGCAGGGTGTCCAGATCTTCTCGATCGCCTTCGATGCGCCCGCTGCCGCCGAAGCCATGATGACGTATTGCGCCAGTCCGGGTTCGTTCTACTCCGCCGACAACGGAGCCGAGCTTCAGGCGGCCTATCAGGCGATCGCCGTGCGGATTTCGCGGCTGCGAATCGCCAGCTAGAGCAATCTCTCGTCCGCCTGGACGCAGACGAGTTGCTCTTCACTATCGAGATCGAGCATCTTCCTCCGGTCAAACGGATTTCAGTTTGATCGAAGGGTGCTCTCGTCCAGCGCCGCAGCGATCCGGGCGGCCTGCTGTTTCAGCACGTCCATGTCCGCCATCCTGCCCTGGTGATGCTTTTCGAGCGGCAGGTTGCCGTATCTGGGGATCACATGGACATGAAGGTGGAACACGGTCTGGCCGGCCGCTGCGCCGTTGAACTGGGTGATGATGACGCCGTCCGGCGCCAGGGCCGCCACGACCGCGCGGGCAACCCTCTGAACGCGTTCGAAAAGGGCGCCAAGCCGCGCGGCTGGAAAGTCCAGCAGATTGCGGCTCTCGCTGATTTTCGGGACGACAAGACAATGGCCCTGGCTCTGCGGGAAAATGTCCATCATGACGAGGACTTCGTCGTCCTCGAACACCTTCACGGCCGGCGCCTCGCCCCGCAGGACTTTCGCGAAGATATTGGCGCAGTCATAGCTGCCGTCGAGACTCATCAAAACCCCTCCTCGTCGTGTTGCGGCTCTCCGGTCGCAACGTCCCCGCCCCTGCGAAACGGCGTGGCTTCGGTCAGGCAGTCCATCCCGTGATCCACCGCCGCCCGTTCGTTGTCGAGATAGCTCGCAACAGCAGAGCGCAAGCCCGGATGGGCGATCCAGTGAGCCGAGCGAGTGAGTTGCGGTTCGTATCCGCGCGCCAGCTTGTGCTCCCCCTGGGCTCCGGCCTCGACGCGCAAAAGCCCCCGCTCGATCGCGAAGTCCATGGCCTGATAATAGCAGACCTCGAAATGCAGGAAGGGCTTGTCGATCTTCCGGCCCCAGTAGCGGCCATAGAGCGTATCTGAACCGATCAGGTTGAGGGCGCCCGCGACGGGGCGCGTCTGGTCCATCGCCAGCACCATCATCACCCGGTCGGCCATGCGCTCGTGCAGTAGCGAGAAGAAATTGCGATTGAGGTAAGGCGAGCCCCATTTGCGTGCGCCCGTGTCCATATAGAACCTGAAAAAGGCGTCCCAGTGTTTCGGCGTCAGTTCCGCGCCGGTAAGCCGCTCGATGGTGAGGCCCCCCTGAGCTGCGGCGCGCTCCTTTCGGAGCATCTTGCGTTTGCGCGACGTCAGCGCACCGAGAAAATCGTCGAAAGAGGCGTAGCCCCGATTGATCCAGTGGAATTGCTGGTCCGTGCGCTGAAGCAAGCCGTCATCGCCAAGCGCATCCCAGACATCTTCTTCGAGAAAGTTGAAATGCGCGGAAGACATCTTGGCGTCGTGGGCGATCTTGATGACGGCCTGGGCCAGGGACCGTCGGATAGCAGCGGAGCGGGGACCCGCAATCGCCAGCAGGCGCCGGCCGGTGACAGGCGTAAAGGGGACCGCGCACAAAAGCTTGGGATAATAGCGGCCGCCAGCCCGCGCCAGAGCGTCCGCCCACGCATGGTCGAACACGAACTCGCCACGCGAATGCAATTTCAGATAGAGCGGCGCCGCGCCGACGAGCACTCCCGACTTGTCGTGCGCCAGAATATGGCGAGGCGTCCAGCCGGTCGATGGAGCGGCGCATCCCGACGCCTCCAGCGCCTCAAGGAAATTCCAGTCAATAAAGGGGTCATAGTCGGCGCCGGGGTTCGCGATTGCGTTCCACGCCGCCTGATCGACTGACGCCATGCCATCGACGATCGACAGCAACAGATCGATGGGTTCAGCGGCGTCATCGGCCAAGGCGTGCTCCGGATGGGTGACCCGCACCGTATATCGGCATTCACCGGCGTTTTGCGAGTTCTGGAGCAAAGCGCTCGAAAATCGGGCCGGCCGCATGCTGGCGGG
Organism: Alphaproteobacteria bacterium; assembly: GCA_034439955.1. Classification (GTDB taxonomy): domain Bacteria; phylum Pseudomonadota; class Alphaproteobacteria; order Caulobacterales; family Hyphomonadaceae; genus UBA7672. The sequence continues at coordinate 13,309 of JAWXBJ010000004.1, read as the reverse complement.
TCAGATCGAGCAGGGCCGGGTCGCCCACCGTCCAGCTCACGAGCGGCATTCCCCCGGCGGCGTCGGCCGCCGTAGCCAAAGAGGTCAGGTGCGGAGCGAGATAGTCGCAGCCCGCTTCCCTGGCCCAGCGGACACTCGCGAGGACCGCGTCCTGGCCAATATAGGGTTCGGGTTCGATCAGGAGGCCGACCGGGCGGTCCGGGATCCGGGCGCGCAGGCGCTCCACGGTTCTCACGTCGAAACACATGATCGCGGCCAGGCCGTCGAACCCCGCGAGCAGGGCGGCGGCAGCATCCGCGAGATCGTCGCCGGGTGCGTCGAACTTCAGTTCGATCAGCACGGGTTCGCCTCCCAGAGCTGCAAGCGCCTCGGCCAGCAGGGGCGGCCGGGAACCGTCCGGCAGGCGTCGTTCTGCAAGTTCCGCACGGGTCAGCGTGTCGAGCCGGACGTCTTCGCTGCAGAGGCGCGTCAATGTCGCGTCGTGAAAGACCGCCAGTGCGCCGTCCTTCGTCAGGCGCACGTCAAGTTCGACACCCACACCGGCCCGGCCGGCGGCGATGAAGGCGGGCAGGGAGTTCTCGGCAGGGCCGGCCGGGCTCCACAGGCCCCGATGGGCGTAGGCGTGCCGGGAAACGTCGAACGAGCGGGACGTCATCAGGTCATTCGAACTCGATGACGGCGTCCACCTCGACGGCGGCGCCCATCGGAAGGACCGGGCAGGCGACGGCCGACCGGGCGTGGCGGCCCCGGTCGCCAAACGCCAGGACCATCACGTCCGAGCAGCCATTGACGACCTTGGGAATGTCCACGAAGTCCGGGGCGGCGCTGACGAAGCCGGCCAGCTTGACGACCCGCCTGACACGTTCCAGATCGCCGAGCGCGGCCTGGGTCTGCGCCAGCAGGTTGATGGCGCAAAGACGCGCGGCGGCCTGGCCTTCCTCCAGGCTCAGGGTCTCGCCGACCCGTCCGCGCACTACCCCGGCGGTCCCGTTCGAAATCTGTCCTGAAATGAAGAGCAGTTTGCCGGTCATCACGAAAGGCACATAGTTGGCGACGGGTGCATTGGGCGCGGGCAGCTTGATGCCGGCATCCTCGAGTCGCTGAAGTACGGACATGGAGTTCTCCAAGATCGCTGAACGATTGTAGGGCGGATCGGTTGAAAACGGAATGCGATCCGACAATCCCAAGCAGCTAATCGCGGCGCGCCCGCGCCCCCCGGCCGGTCGTGACCGCATCCGACCCGAATCGCGACCGGGCCTTGTCGGCCGCGCGTTCGGCGGCGGCCCGCTTGAGGGCGGTCGGGTCGGCAAGGTCCAGCACGTCCGGGCCTGCCTCAGCCAGGTCGGAAATGCCCACGCCCACGAGCCGGTAGCCCGGTCCCCTCGGCTCTTTTGCAAGGAGAGCGCGAACGGTGCGGAAAAGCGCCTGGGCCAGTTGGGTCGCGTCGGCGAGCGATGCCCGCCGCGTGATGATGTGGAAGTTCGAGGTCTTGAGCTTCAGGACGACGACGCGCCCCTCGACGCCCGAGCGTTTGGCCCGGTCCGCCGTGCGCTCGCACAGCCGCCAGAGTATGTCCTCGATGACAGCATGATCGGAGACATCTTCGTTGAGGGTCGTTTCGGACGAGATGCTCTTGCGCTCTCCTCGTGGGTCCACGGGGCGGCCATGCCTGCCGAAGGCGCAATTGTGGAGCCACAGGCCTTGGTCGCCATAGCGCCTGACCAGCGTCCTGGCGCCCAGTTTCTGGAGGTCGCCGACGGTCTGGACGCCATCGGCCGCGAGCCTCGCCGCGAACGCCGCGCCCACGCCCCCGATTATACGCACGGACCGTGGCGCGAGATAGGCTGGCGCCTCCTCTGGCGAGAGGACGAAAAAGCCGCGGGGCTTGTCCGCTTCGGAGGCCGTCTTCGCCAGGAACTTGTTCGACGCCAGCCCGACCGAGATGGTGAGACCCAGTTCCTGCTCGACCCGTTTCTGCAGCCGCATCAGGCTTATGGCGGGCGGGGCGCCATGCAGGGCCGCCGTTCCCGCAAGGTCAAGGTAGGCCTCGTCGATCGACACCGGCTCGACCTGTGGGGTGAGGGCCAGCATCATCTCCCGGATCTTGCGCCCCTCCTCGACATAGACGCTCATGCGGGGCTTTACGATGACGGCCTCCGGACACGCCTTGAGCGCCTTGAACATCGGCATGGCCGACCGCACGCCGAAGGTTCGCGCCAGGTAGCAGCACGTTGAAACAACACCTCTTTTTCCGCCCCCAACGATGACGGGGCGGGCGGCCAGCGCGGGGTTGTCGCGCTTTTCAATGGCCGCATAAAAGGCGTCGCAATCGACATGGGCGACCGAAAGCATCATCAGCTGGGGATGGGACACGATGCGGACGGAGCCGCATGCCAGGCATCGGCCATGCTTCGACGCGGTCAATGCGCAGCAGTCACGGCAGGCTTCCCGGAGATTTTCAGGGTCGAACTTCATTCGTGCAAGGCGCCCGGTTTCTGGCGATTTCGCCCATGGTAACAGGACCTGGTTCACCTTGCGCGCTTGCTGCGGCTGCTCTGCGTTCGGCAGTTGTCAAAGCCTGCTTAAGACTATCAGGTCTAGTTATGACGCTGAGGAGGGAATCATCCCTCCCTGCTCGAGCGTGATGTGCTTATGGCGAATCCGCCAGCCAAGAAGGTCCTCGTCGTAGAAGACAACGAGCTCAACATGAAGCTCTTCTGCGACCTGCTGGACGCTTTCGGCTTTGAAACGGTGCAAAGCCGTGACGGCCTGAGAGCCGTCGATCTCACGCGGGAACACAAGCCCGATCTTATCATCATGGACATCCAGCTTCCGGAGGTGTCGGGCCTCGATCTGACGCGCTGGATCAAGGACGACGCGTCGATTTCGACGATCCCGATCATGGCTGTGACTGCCTTCGCGATGCGTCAGGACGAGCTTCACGTGCGCGAGGCCGGCTGTGAGGCCTACATGTCCAAGCCGATCCAGATGATGCCGTTCATCAACACCGTGAAACAGCTGACATCCCAGCGTTCCGCGACGCCGCCGCGGGCCGCGCCCCCGACATCGAGGAGGGCGGCCAGATGAGCGCGCGCGTCCTTGTCGTCGATGATATCGAAGCCAACCGCAAGCTGCTGCACGCCAAGCTCAGCAACGAGTACTTCCATGTCATTACGGCCAATGACGGCATTGACGCCGTAGACAAGGCGATCGCGGAAGAACCCGACGTCATCCTGATGGACGTGATGATGCCGCGTCTCGACGGCGTCGAGGCGTGCCGCCTGCTGAAACTGGACCCGCGCACCGAGCATATCCCGATCGTGCTGGTGACCGCGCTCAACGAGCGGGAAGACCGTCTTCGCGGACTGGGCGCCGGGGCGGACGATTTCCTGACCAAGCCCGTCAACGACCTCCATCTGCTGTCGCGGGTCCGGGCGCTCACCAAATACAAGATGGTGGCCGACGAACTTCGCAAGCGCGAAGCCAGCGGCAAGCGCATCGGGGTGATCGAGGCGGCGCTGGCGGGCAGGGCGGCTGAACCGGCGCGGATCCTGGTGGTCGACGAGAACGAGCGCCAGGCCAAGCGCATCTGCCGGTACCTCGAAAGCCTGCATCGGCCGATGTCGCTGGGAGAGGCGACGCAGTTCGGCATCGCCACCTCCATGGTCGATCTGCTCATCGTTTCGCTGTCCAATGAGAAGGTGGACGGCCTGCGCCTGTGCGCCTATCTGCGGTCGGTCGAATCGACTCGGGACCTGCCCATTCTCGTCATCGCCGAGCCGGACGACGAAAAGAAAGCCGTTCGCGCCCTCGATCTTGGCGCATCGGACATCGTCATCAAACCCATCGACAGCGAGGAACTGAACGCCCGGGTGAAAACGCAGGTGCGCAAGAAGCGCTATCTCGACACCCTGCGCTCGCGTCTGGACCAGTCGATGGAGTTGGCGGTCACGGACCAGCTGACCGGGCTGCACAACCGGCGCTACATGCGTTCGCAACTCGAGCATTTCATCAAGCGCGCCAACATGGGCGGCGGTCCCGTGTCGGTGCTGCTCGCCGACATCGATCATTTCAAACGCGTCAACGACATCCACGGACATCATGCCGGCGACGACGTCCTCAAGGAGTTCGCCAACCGGTTGCGTGACAATATCCGGCCTGCCGACCTCGCCTGCCGCTATGGCGGGGAAGAGTTTGTCGTCATCATGCCGGATACCACACAGGCCCTGGCTCAACAGGCGGCGGATCGCATCCGGGCGCTGATCGCGGACGCCCCCTTCACCATCGGCCGGGGTGAGTCCCTGCGCGTCACGATGAGCGGCGGCGTCGCCACCACCAATCCGCCCGACGAGACGATCGACACACAGCTGAAGCGGGCGGATGACGCGCTCTACCGCGCCAAGCACAATGGCCGCAACTGCATCGAAACCGAGCGCGCCGGCGTCGAATAGCAGGCTTAACTTTCAGGGCCGTTCGGCGCATATAAATCGCCCATGGACGCATTTACCCCCGGCGCCTCTCCCGGAGAGGCCAAACTCCGCTACCTCGACGCCGATTTCGAGGTGATCAAGCCCGGCCGCTTTGTTATCTGCGCGGTCACGGGGCGCAAGATCGCGATCGAGGACCTGCGCTACTGGAACGTCGATGCCCAGGAGGCGTATTTCGACGCTGAGATCGCGCTCAGGAAATGGAAGCAGGTCCGGGGCCGAAAATGATACGAGCCGGCATGCTTGGCGCCTTGCTGTTCGTTGCGGGCGCCTGCGCGACAACGCCTCCACCCGTCATCACCGGGGAGAACTCTGGCGCGGCGCCGACAATCGCTGAGCTGGTTCAGCCGTTGCCCGTGCCGCCATCCGGCACGGGCGACATTGTTGCGCCACCGGTGACGGCGCCCGAGATTGACCGGCCAGCGCTATCTCCCGAGCCCCCTCCGAAGCTGATCGTCTGCCAGGGTCCCGCCATGCAGGGAGGCGTCATCCTGTGCGCCACCGAACCGCACGCAGAACTCACGCTTGACGATGTTCCCGTTGCTGTGGCGGACGCGGCCGGTATCGCGGTCATCGGGCTCTCGCGTAAACAGCCCTCGCCGGCCACAATCCGGTTCAGGACCTCGCTCGAGGCGCCCGTCGCCTATTCGAGACGTATAGCTGCGGCGAGCGTCGACATAATCGAGCGCCAGGATGTGGTCAGCGCGTTCAAGATGGACTGCAGCAAGATCGCAGCCCAGACGCCGGCTCAAAAGAGGCATGCCGAAGTCTCGTGGGTGAAAAAGGACGCTGCGCTAAAGCGGTTCAATCCCGCCCTCGCGCCGGTTGCGTTCGTGAAGCCCGCTGAAGGTCCTTACTCCAGCCCGTTCGGGGCGGTGCGCACCTACCTGCCGACCAGCGACGATTGCGAGCCCTCGACCAGCGTACACAACGGGCTTGATATCGCCGTTCCGACGGGCTCGGCGATCCGCGCGCCGATGGCGGGCACGGTCATTCTGGCTGATCCCGACCTCTATTATGAGGGCGGCTGCGTCTTTCTCGATCACGGCCGGGGTCTTGTCTCGGTTTTCATGCATCTCAGCGAGATCGGCGTCGCTGCTGGCGACGTAATCCGGCAGGGCGAACTCCTTGGGCGTTCGGGCGCTACCGGGCGCGTCACCGGTCCGCATCTCCACTGGGCGATCAAGTACCGGAATGTCACCTCGCCGGACCGGGGAACCGACACATGGCTTGACCCGTCACTCGTCCTGCAACTCGACTCCGCGACGCTGGCTCCCTAGGTTTTGGCAGGAGCAGGATGATGGCGAAGAAAACAGCAGCAAATTCGGCGGTGAAGACGGCCCCGAAACCAAAGGCGAAAAAGACGGTCCTCAAGACCCATGCAACCACAGTCAGCGTCAAGGAATTCATTGCTGCCGTTGAGAACGATACCCGCCGCCGGGACGCGGAAACGCTACTCGACCTTTATGAAAAGGCCACCGGCTGGAAAGCCAGGATGTGGGGTCCAACTATCGTGGGCTTCGGGCGCTATGACTACGTCTACGAGAGCGGCCACTCTGGCTCGGCTTGCGTGGTCGGCTTCTCGCCGCGAAAGGCCGCGATCTCGATCTATGGCGGTTGCGGCCCCGACGACGCGCCCGATCTGGTGCGCAAGCTTGGCAAGACGAAGTCCGGCAATGGCGGCTGCATCTACGTCAACAAGCTTGCCGACATCGACCTTGGCGCACTCGAGAAGCTCGTGAAAGCCGGCGTCGCCCACATGCAAACGAAATGGCGCGTCTCGGCTGAGTAAGTGCACCTACATCACCCCGGCCCTGACCCATGCTTCCTTGGGCCAGCGATTGTGCATCCAGAACCACTGCTCTGGCGCCTCGCGTATCCAGTCTTCGAAGAGACGGTTGATTCCAAGAACAGTCGAATGGATCGCGGCCGTCTCATCCGGACCGGCGTCTGGAAAGAAAGGCTCGTGCACCGTCACGCGGTATCGCGCTTTTCCGGTACGTTTGACCGCAATGGGAATCAACGGACAACCAAACTTCATGGCGAGCCGCGTCGGGCCGGGCGCCGTCATGGCGTCGTGGCCGAAAAACGGAACCGGGATGCCCTGGTTGAACTTCTGGTCGTTCATCAGGCCGACCGACTGGCCCCGCCCGAGCGCCCTCATCAGTTCCCTCGTTCCGGGTCCCTTTGGCGTCAACACCTGAATGCCGTAATCGACGCGCGCCTGGCTGATGCGGCGGTCGATATGCGGATTATTGGCCGCGCGGTAGGTAATCTGGGCGTCGAGCGGGCGGTTGCAGATCGTCCAGGCCAGCATTTCCCAATTGGCGAAGTGGCCGCCGATGAGCACTGCGGGCCGACCGCTCTCTCGCAGGGCGTCGAGGCGCTCGCCGTTGACGACCTCTACCCGGTTATCGCCCAGTCCGGACCGCATTTTCGACAGGTGCGGCAATTCCCCCGCGAGACAGCCAAGATTGGCCCAGGCCTCCCGCGCCACGCGATCGACCTCTTTCAAGGACCAGTCGGGAAAAGCCAGTCTCAGATTGCGGGTCGCCGTCCGGTGAGCGGCGGACAACGGTCCCAGCGCACGCAGGATGGACGCGCCCGCCCCTGAAGCACTCTCGATCCCCATCAGTTTCATCGGCTTCCAATAGACCCAGTCCCACGCGAACGCTTCCAGCGACCAAAGGACGTGCTGTCCCGGCGTCGCCCGGTTGTCGATGTCGGCCGGGCGAATGTAGCGACCCGGTTCGGGCGCCTGACCGGGCTTGGGCGTGGTCACGCGGCAGCCGGTGCGATGCGCGAGAGCAGAGCGTCCAGGGCCGCCCCGTCCTCGAAATGCGCCTTCACCGATGCGCGGGACACCATGGGCTTCGCATCGTCAGAAAGCCGGACGTGATCCTTGTCCGTGGTGATGAGGCGCGCGCCCCGTTCGGACGAAAGTTTCATCAGATAGTCGAGGTCGGAAGCGGTGAAGACATGGTGGTCGGGATAGGGGACGGCGTCGGCGAGATCCACCCCCTGCATGGCCGACAAAGTATCAAAAAATCGCTCGGGCCGTCCGATGCCTGCGAAGGCGATGTACCGACCGGGCGTGGTCGTCTGGAGCGGCGCCAGACGCGCCCGGAGGATCGGTCCGGGGAAATCAGCCAGCGCCGGCGGCGCGGCGCCCTCGCCCATGAGGATGAGGCCGTCAGCCCGCTCGAGCCCGCGGGCGACCGGTTCGCGCAGGGGGCCTTTGGGGAAGACGTGCCCATTGCCGAACGGCTCTGCGGCGTCGATGACAATCAGCGACATGTCCTTTCGAAGAGCGGGGTTCTGATGACCGTCATCCATGACGATGACCCCGACACCGTCGGTCCGCATGGCGCGGGCGCCTGCGGCGCGATCCTGCGCGATCCAGGCTTCACCCATCGCCGCCAGCATGAGAGGCTCGTCGCCAACGTCGCCCGCCTTGTGATCCTGAGGGTCAACCCTTAGCGGACCTTTCTGCTCGCCGCGATATCCCCGGGACAGCGTCGCGGCTCTCAATCCGCGTGCCGCAAGCCGCGCCCGGACTTCGGCAGCCACGGGCGTCTTGCCGGCGCCGCCGAGGGTCAGATTGCCGATGCAGATGACCGGAACGCCGGCGTCGGCCGGAAGGGCGCGCTCGATCCGCCGTTTTCCGGCCCAGGAGTACGCCATCGCGAACGGCGTCAGCAGCAGGCGCGTCACCGGCGCAGACGCGCGCGTCCGAGGGTCGAGCGCGCGCCAGAAATGCGGCTCATGCATGCGCCGTGTCACCTCCGGCAGACGCGGGCAACAGGGCGAGAATGGCCTCGACCGTTGTGTCGAACGGCGCGCTGGCCTCGCGAAAGAACGGCTCGAGGGCGAGCCTGATCGCTTGTTGGCTGGGCGGGCTGGAGATCGCATCCAGCCAATGCCGGGCAAGTTCGCCCGCCGTGTCGCCGATCACGATCGCATCAAGCGCTTCGAGTGTGTCGAAGGTTTCCCGGAAATTGAACCCGTTCGGTCCCGTGAAGACGCACTTGCCCAGCGCTGCGGGCTCGATGGCGTTGTGACCGCCTACGCCCGGCGCGGTCGCGCCTCCCAGATAGACGCCGTCGGCGGCAGCGTACCAGAAGAGCAATTCGCCGATCGTATCGGCGACCAGAACACTGATTGCGGCCTCTGGTGTCGAGCGGGTCCTGGATCTCAGCTGCGGCGTCAGGCCATGGCGGCTTGCAACATCGGCGATTGAGGCGCCCCTCTCGGGATGACGCGGCGCGATGATGAGGAGCGCCGCCGGAAACCTGGAACGGACCTCGGCGAACGCTTGCAGCGCCATCTCCTCCTCGCCCGGATGGGTCGACGCCGCCAGCAGGATGGGGCGGCCGCCGGCAGCATCCCGCCAGTAGGACACGAGATGGGCCGGCGGCGGATTGATGGCGGCCGCGCGCTTGAGATTGCCCACGGCCCCTATGGGCTTGCGGAGGATTTCGCCAAGACCGAGAGCCGTGGCCTCGTCGGCCGCGCCGATGAAAGTGAAGGTGGAGAAGATCTGCTGTGCCGACGGCCTGCGCCTGCGCCAACGATCGAGGGATTTTGTCGTCATGCGGGCGTTGACCAGGGCGGCGGGTATGGCTCGCTTCCGCAGTCCCGCCAGCATGTTGGGCCAGATTTCGCCTTCCGCAAAAACGGCGGCGTCCGGACGCCAGGCGTCAAGAAAGCGATCGACGGTTTTGATCGTGTCCACCGGCGCCATTTGATGAACAATGCCAGGTGGCGCCCAGGATGCGATCATGTCAGCGGACGTCAGCGTCTGCGTTGTGACGAGGGCCGACAGCTGGGGACGCCTGCGGCGCAGCTCGGCGACCAGATCGATCAGCAGACGAGATTCGCCGACGCTGGCGCCGTGCAGCCACAGGAGCAGCCCCGACGGTCGCCGCGCACTCGTGTGTCCAAGTCGCTCGCCGACGCGGTCGGCGCGCTCCTTGCCGCGTTTCACACGCTGGCGCATCAACATCGGCACGGCCGGCTCAAGCAAGCGCGTCGCCAGCCTGTAAAGCGCGAGCGCGGCCGTCACGGTCCCCCACGCTCCAGGGCTGCGACCGCTTCGACCTGAGGCGCCTGCTCCAGCGCCGAGGATGAAGATGGGTGGTGAGCGTCTTTCAGGCCGGCCAACACATTGGCGCGCGCAGTCGCCTCCTTCAACGCGCGCTCGACCTCATTCCGGAGGCTTTCACTGTCCATGGATTTCGAGGTCGCGACGGGCTTGGGAAATACGACGGCCGCGCGGGCGAATGGCAGGGGAAACAGCAGGCGGTCCCACGTCTTCAGCCGGCGGGCGTCGGCCGAGAGCCCATAGAGGACGATCGGCGCGTTCATCTGCTGCGCCAGCTTCACGGCGCCAAGGCCCACGACCTCGGGAGGCCCCTTGGGGCCGTCGATGGTGACGCAGACGCCTCCGCCCTGGCTCATCACCCTCATCGCTTCCCGCGCCCCGAGCATGCCACGCTTGTCCTTGGTCTTGCTCTTGTTGGCGGCTGAACCCCGAATGATATGCAGCCTCAACCAGATTCCGGAGCGACGGGTAAACTCGCCGTCGCGGGAGTTTGAAACCATCAGCGCCGTCGGATGGGGCGGCTTTTTCCAGCGGCGGCTGAGCCGGGTCTGAAGGATCGCCATCAGGAGAATGCGCGAGTGCCAGGTTGCCAGCAGAAAGGGCGTGTCGCCCTCCCAGAGCGGCCGGATGTGTTCGAGGCCCTCGATGCGCCAGCGCAGCGTCCGCGCCATGATCGCCATGTAGGCCCAGATCAGTGTGCCCCCGATAAACGGAATCGCCGGGGAGCGAGACAAACGCTTGAACATGAGCGCGCTTATACCTCGTGGCGCGCGGCCCGCCAGACCGGGCGCGGGCAATAGCCTGCACTGGACCGGTCCGGCGCCTTGCATTCGGCCCGTGAGCATGCATTTACCCGGCACCATCCAACGGAAACCCATGGCCGATCCGATCGACATCTCGACCCCTGCCGGTCGCCTGCGTGCGCGCCGCGACCTTGTCTGGGGGGATCACGGATTTCTGCGGGCGCGCTTTCGCAATCTCCATCGCATTTCGCCGGAGATGTACCGCGCCAACCAGCCCTCGCCGGAACAGATCGCGGTCTACGCGAGCGAATTTGAGCTCAGGACGGTCATCAACCTGCGAGGCGCCAGCCCGAAAGGCTATTACCTGCTGGAGAAGGAGGCCTGCGAAGCCCATGGCGTCGCGCTCGTAGATTTCCAGGTCTTTTCGCGAGACTCCCCGCTTCGCGAGACGGTGCTGGCGGCCCGGGACCTCTTCGACCGCATCGCCTATCCCGCCTTGATGCACTGCAAGTCCGGCGCGGACAGGGCCGGGCTGATGGCGACGCTCTACATGCATTTCCGGGGGAATCAGCCGATCGATGAGGCCAGGGAACAGCTCTCCCTGAAATATCTTCATGTCCGCGAAGGCAAGACGGGTCTGCTTGACTTTTTCTTCGACGCCTACCTGAGGGAGGGCCAGCCTGCGGGCCTGACGTTTTTTGACTGGGTCGAAACCGTCTACGACCGGGATGCGGTCAAGCAGGCATTCCTGAAGAACTGGAAAGCGAAACTCAACATTGACCGGCTATTGCGGCGCGAGTGATCGTTGCATCGAGGTTACACGCCAGATCAAAGAATTCGGTCGCGCCGCGCCTGTCTTCCGGGTAAAAGACCGGACGCTGGCGTGGAGGGGTTTTTAGTGAAAGTCTTCATAATCAACAGTTTTCGCATGATTGTTTACATCGCATACTTCGCGATCATCGCGATCTATGCGTTCGGCGCCTATCTTCAGCGGTCCGACGTCAACGAAGTTTTCCTGGGACTCACGGGCAGCCGCCTCAATCCATCGGGCGAGGCGGCGTTGTCCATCGTGACGGGTCTGCTGGCCGGCTGGTTCATCGCCACAATCGTCTGCGGTCTGCTCGTCACCCTTCTGGATATCCGTGACGACATCAATGATCGCCTCCCGGACGGACGCGGCAAATAGCCGTTTCAGGCTCGGCCCAAGCTTGCCGGCGCCGTATTCGTTTTCCATAAGGGGTCATGACCTCGACGCCGTCCGAAGACTTGCTGCGCACGCTGATCGAAAGGACGTTGCGCGCCGGGGCGGACGCCGCCGACGCCCGGCTGGGCGAGAGCGCCAGCCTGTCGGTCGAGGTGCGCAAGGGCGAACTTGAAAGCGTCGAGCGCGAGGAATCGCGTGGATTGGCGCTCCGGGCATTGGTCGGACGCCGCCAGGCTCATGTTTCGGCGACCGACCTCTCGGCATCCAGCCTCGATGCGCTGGGCGACCGAGTGGTCGCCATGGCCCGCATGGCTCCGGAAGACCCGTGGGTCGGCATCCCGGACTCCTCCGAAATCTCGCTCGTGCATCCCGACCTTGAACTCGATTGCGATGACACGCCGGAAGCTGACGTGCTGGAAGAGCGGGCTCGTCAGGGCGAGGAAGCCGCCTTGGCCGTTCCCGGCATCAAGCAGACGGGCCATTCCGGCGCCTCCTGGAGCACGTCGAGATCGTGGGTCGCGGCTTCCAATGGATTCTTCGCCAGCAGAAGCTCCGGCATGTCGTCGATGGCCGTGGTGGCGATCGCCGAACGTGACGGCGCCATGGAACGCGATCACGACAGCCGGTCGGAACGCCGCAGGGACCGCATGATTTCGCCTGCCGCGATCGGGCGCCTCGCCGGGGAACGCGCCGCCGCGCGCCTGGGAGCCCGCAAGATCGGGAGCCAGACCGCCGCAGTGATCTTTGAGAACCGTCTGGCCAATCGCCTGCTTGGCGCCTTTGTCGGCGCGATTTCCGGTCCCGCCGTGGCGCGGGGCGTATCATTCCTGAAGGACAAGATGCGGCGGCCGGTGTTCGCGCCGGGCATTCAGGTTATCGACGATCCGCTCCGCAGGGGCGGGTTTGGCTCGCGTTCTTTCGATGGCGAGGGCCGGGCTGTCGGGCGCACTGCGCTGGTGGACAACGGCGTTCTTACCCAGTGGCTGCTCAACGGACCTTCGGCCCGCCAGCTGGGGCTCACGCCCAATGGCTTTGCAAGCATGGGCTTTGGCGATCCGCCCGGCGTCACCACGTCCAATCTCGAGATTCCGGCGGGCAGGCGCACCCTGGCGGAACTGATGTCCGACGCCGGAAGAGGCCTCCTCGTGACCGACATGTTCGGGCCTTCGCTCAATTCCAACACCGGCGACTATTCGGTCGGCGTTTCGGGCTTCTGGTTTGAGGGCGGCGAGCGGACGTTTCCGGTATCGGAAGTGACCGTCGCGGGGGATCTGCCGACCATGTTCCTGCGGGCCATTCCCGGGTCCGATCTCGAAATTCGCGGGTCCACCAACGCTCCGAGTCTTCTGATCGACGGGCTGGCGCTTGCCGGGGTTTGACACCGAACTCGGGAACGAACTCGACCTGCTGGTCGAGGTCGTGCGCGAAGCGGGCGCGCTCTGCCTGCACTGGCTCGCGGCCGGCGCGAGGACCTGGGACAAATCCCCAGGCAATCCGGTGACCGAGGCGGACATCGCGGTCAACGACCTCATCGCCTTACGCCTCGGCGCCGCCCGACCTGGATATGGATGGCTGTCGGAGGAAACCCGCGATGATCTCTCCAACCGGTCGGCGCAGCGCATCTTTGTCGTCGATCCCATCGATGGAACGCGCGCCTTCATGCGCGGCGACCCCGGATTCTGTGTCTCCATTGCCCTGCTCGACCGCAATCGGCCCGTCGCCGGCGTGTTGTTCAACCCGATGACCGACGAATTGCTGGCCGCCCGGGCGG
>JAWXBJ010000003.1:0-5380 GCA_034439955.1 Alphaproteobacteria bacterium | reverse complement strand
CTGCATTGGCGCCAGCGCACCCTGAAACTTGCCAACCGGCGTCCGCAGCGGACTAACGATAGCAGCTCTACGCATGTGCAACCCTTGCTCTCATTCCCATTCAATTGTCTCTTGATCATATAACAGTTTGAAAATACTCGAAAATTCTTCCTGCGTGACGGTATGTTCCGGCAGGCAGACCGTCAAAAAGTTACGCTGTTGATTTTGAAGGAAGAATCGCCGCGAAAAATTTTCGGAGGTTTCGCCAACTATCGGCGTCAACCGGACGATTTATGCGTCTTGCCGGGGCCGGCACACCTTCCGGATTCGCCGAAAAATTACCGTCAACAGGCTATATCAGGCCACGCAGGCCGAAGCCATCTGCCGTAAGCGAGGCTTGTACACCGACGAAGCACCATTGCTCCAAGCCGGCGTCCCGGCTATATTACTGGAAATATCTTGGAGACTAGCAATGGGCAGCTCGCAAAAACGCGCCATCCAAAACTATCGATCCCGCCTCAGCGACCGCGGCTTGGCTCGCTTCGAAGTGCTCGGTCGCGATGCCGACCGCGACCTCATTCGATCGCTGGCGCGCCGCCTGGCAGAAGATGGCCCGGAGGCATCGCGCCTACGTGCAGCGGTTAGCCAGACCATCACTGGTGAACCACCTAAGAAGGGCGGCATCCTGGCTGCGCTCCGCCGCTCTCCCATGGTCGGCGCTGACCTCGACCTCACGCGGCCCCACGAGGAAGGTCGTAAGGTCGACCTTTGATGCGCTATCTGCTCGACACCAACATCCTCAGCAATGTCACCAAGCCCGCACCATCGGAGGCCCTGCTGGCCTGGATGAGCGAGCAAAGCGATGAAGACCTTTTCATTGCCTCACTGACGGTCGCCGAAATCCGACGAGGGGTCCTTGAGAAGCCAGCCGGCAGGCGCCGCGATCAGTTTGAGGCCTGGTTCTCCGGGCCGGAGGGCCCACAGGCGCTGTTCGCCGGCCGCGTGCTCCCTTTCGACGAGAACGCCGGCCTGATCTGGGCGCGGCTTATGGCGGACGGGAAAACGCAAGGCCGCCCCCGCAGTGCGCTCGACACGATCATTGCCGCCGTGGCCGAAGCCCATGGCTGTACCGTGGTGACCGACAACGAAAAGGATTTCGCCGACATTGACGTCATCAACCCGCTGCGCGGAGCAGTGCGATGACCAACATACGCGCGGTCGACATTCTGTTCCTTGACGACCTGTTCGAAATGGGCGGCGGCTATGTTCTCAACTTCTCAGACCGGACCTTCGCCCAGTTTTTCGCGGAGGAGATGAACCTCGACATCGGCGCCCCGGCCTATGCCGTGACTGGTGGATCGAAGGGCAAGCGCCTGCGGTGTTTCCTCCAGACCGTGGATAAACCCACGGTCGTTCGCACCCTCAACGCCCTCTGGGAATATCGAGAGGCACTGCGGCAGCGCTCAGGCAAGGCCGACCAGATCGAAAACGCGCACGGTCAACTGCTTGCGCTCATCAATCGTCTCGAGGGACGAAGCGGGCCTCTATCGCCCGCCGGCGCCGCGCCGATCCCAGCCTTCGATCGTCCGAAGATCGCCAAGATCAAGGCAGATCTCATCGGCCTCTCGGCGCTCGCCCCCCAAGCGCGGGGCTATGCGTTCGAGAAGTTCCTCAAGGATCTCTTCGACGCCTACGGCCTCGCCGCCCAAGAACCCTTCCGCTTGCGCGGCGAGCAGATCGACGGCAGCTTCCAGTTTGGCCACGAAACCTACCTAGTTGAGGCCAAGTGGCATGGCCAGCGTATGGGCGCGGCCGAGCTGCACACCTTTCATGGCAAGATCGAGCAGAAGGCCGCCTGGACCCGTGGCCTATTCGTCAGCAACAGCGGCTTCACCGACGAAGGGCTGACGGCCTTCGGCAGAGGCAAGCGCGTCGTCTGCATGGACGGCTACGACCTCTATGAGACGCTGAATCGCGAAATTCCGTTCAACCATGTCCTCGAACGCAAAATTCGGCGGACGGCCGAAACCGGGTCGCCCTTCGCCCGGGTTCGCGACCTCTTCCCACAGTGACCCCGGGAGGAAGCCAGCTCATGGTTCAGTTCAACGATTGGTGCAACGCGACCGACACAAATATCGGAGCCCACGCTCTGCGCGTTCTGTCGGGTGACCCGGCTCGGATCAATATCGGTGTCAGCGCCGCAGCCGCGATCGTTCCGGAACATTATGCCGCCGAGGAGCAGGTCTCCCGGATCCTGACCCGCCTTGGAAAGCCGGCCGCCGCAGAGTTTATCCGGGGAAAACTTCCGACGACAAAATCCATCCGCTCCGGCGACCTCGGTGAAATCCTCGCGACCGAATTCATCGCCGCCCACACCGGCTACGGCACTCCGATCAAGCGCCTG
Organism: Alphaproteobacteria bacterium; assembly: GCA_034439955.1. Classification (GTDB taxonomy): domain Bacteria; phylum Pseudomonadota; class Alphaproteobacteria; order Caulobacterales; family Hyphomonadaceae; genus UBA7672. Next base: position 2,997 of record JAWXBJ010000003.1, on the reverse strand, counting down.
CGGTGGAAAGATCATCGCAACATGGCGATGCGCGGCGACGACGTGATCGGGATCGCGCAAGATCAGGCCACGGGCCGTCTTCAATTTCTCAAGACCGAAGCGAAAAGCCGCGTCGCGCTCAGCGGTGGCGTTGTTGCTCAAGCCCGCGCCGGGCTCGACAAGGACGGAGGCCTGCCGTCAGCTCACGCCCTATCCTTCATGTCCGCTCGGCTGCTAGAACTCGGCGACACCGCCCTGGCCGATGCGATCGATGACGCCCAACTCAAACTTGGCATCCCCACACAGAGTGTCCGGCACCTCCTGTTCACCTTCTCGGGCAACGCGCCGAATGCGTACCTGACCGCATCGCTCCAAACCTACGCCGGTCCGATTACCCAGTGGGGCCTCGGATTACGCGTTGAAGGCCATGCCGTCTTCATTGGCGCCGTCTACGACCAGGTGATCGCCAATGCCATCAACCGTTGAGGGCATTCAGGCTGATATCGACGAGGCCGCCACGCCAGGCTTTCGAGGGAGGATCATCGCGCGTGGACAGGCCCGCGCCATGATCTGGCGTGACGGTGTGCTGCCACCCGACGCCCCCGCCTTCTCCCCTCAGCTCAGCTACGAACTCCACTCCTACGGCTATTGTCTTCTAGGGCTGGGTCTGCGGCTTCGCGAGATGGATGGCGATCCCGCTCGCGCTCGAATTGCGTTCGAACAGGCCGGCACGGCCCTCGAAGCAGTGATGGCCAAAGGCGATCGTGGCGATAGTGACCGCGATTTCCATTTCGTCATGGCCGCCGCCGCTTACCATCTCGCCCGTTATTCAGCGCGTGCCTACTCCCTCCTGGCCGTCGTTCAAGCCGAGGACAACTTCTCGCCGGTCGAACGCGCACTCGCCCTGCTCATGCTCCGAGACTTCAACGCCCTCGAAAACACGGTTCTGGGTTTCAGGACGTCCGGCGTTGCCAGCGACGAGCGTATCGCAGCGGCGTTTCAGGCCCACCTGGACCAAGCCGAGGCACCGGCGATCGACGGAGCGGACGAAGACAGTTCATCCTTCATATTCGATGGCCTCGACCTGGCGCTAACGGACAACTTCTTCGGCGCGCTATCGATCTTCCTTCTGGCCGTTGAACGCGGCGAGCGGCCCCTCCTTGACCAGGCGCTTGCCCGCTTGCGGGAGGGACAAGGTATCTGCGCCGAGATCAATCTCCTGCCGCAATGGTGGTCGCACAGGATCGCGCTCCACCTCCTCTCGGACCTCTGGGATTCGACCTTCCACGAGAAGCTGCCGAAGAACCCGGCCGGTGGAGAAGCTGCCCTCTGGCCGTTGCTGCGCGAACTGTTCATCGCGTCCCTCCTGCGCCGGCGAAAGGCAGAGGTCGATCTGTGGCCTTCCCAGATCGCAGCCGCCGCGCGCGCCGTCGATCAATCCGACGACCTCGTGGTGTCGCTTCCGACCAGCGCTGGTAAAACCCGTATCTCCGAGCTTTGCATCCTGCGGTGCCTCGCAGGCGGCAAACGCGTGGTGTTCGTCACCCCCTTGCGCGCTCTGTCCGCCCAGACCGAGGCGACCCTGCAGCGAACCTTCGGGCCGTTGGGCAAGACAATTTCCGCCCTCTACGGCAGCATCGGCGTGAGCGGCTTCGACGAGGACGCGATCCGGCTGCGGCATATCGTGGTCGCAACTCCCGAGAAGCTCGATTTTGCGCTGCGTAACGACCCCAGCCTACTCGATGACGTTGGTCTCCTGGTGTTCGACGAAGGCCACATGATCGGCATCAACGAGCGCGAGGTCCGCTACGAGGTTCAGATCCAGCGACTGCTGAAGCGCCCGGACGCGCATCAGCGGCGCATCGTTTGTCTGTCCGCCATCCTACCCGATGGCCACCAGCTCGATGACTTCGCAAACTGGTTACGCCGCGATCAGCCGGGCGGCTTGGTCAAGGACGACTGGCGCCCAACACGGCTCCGGTTTGGCGAAATCATCTGGAACGGCCAGGTCGCACGCCTCAATCTGCGCGTGGGTGACGAGCGCCCCTTCGTTCCCCGTTTTTTCACGGGATTCGTCCCGCCCGTCGGGAAACGCAGGAATGTCTTCCCCTGCAATCTCGGCGAGCTTTGTCTCGCGACGGCCTGGCGGTTGGTCGACGACGGCCAATCGGTCCTGGTGTTCTGTCCGGTTCGTGCTCACGTCGAGCCGTTCGCTGATCGAATCGTCGATCTTCACAAACGTGGCGCCCTGCGCTCTCTGCTCACCGTCAATGAAGCAGTACTCAGCACCGCGCTGACTCTCGGCCAGGAATGGCTCGGCGCCGACCACCCGATACTCAAATGCCTCAAACTCGGGGTCGCGATCCATCACGGCGCGCTGCCCTCGGCATTTCGCAAGGAGGTCGAGCGCCTGCTGCGCGATGGCGTCCTCAAGGTGACGATCTCTTCGCCAACCCTCGCTCAGGGTCTCAATCTCTCAGCAACCGCCGTCATCATCCACTCCCTGTTCCGCAACAGGGAGCGGATCGAGACGTCCGAATTCAAGAACGTCATTGGGCGGGCGGGCCGCGCCTATATCGACGTAGAAGGGCTCGTGCTCTACCCGATCTTCGACAACGCGACGCGCCGTCTCCAGCAATGGGAGGGCCTGATCGCCGACCTCGGCGCCAGGGAGATGGAAAGCGGCCTGGTCCGGCTCCTCCTCGCGCTCGTCCTCCGGATGCACAGGCGTGTCGGCGGTACGCTCGAACAGCTCATCGACTATGTGACGAACAACGCCGCAGCCTGGACATTTCCCGAACTGCCGAATGAGAGGGCGGAAGATCGCGAACGCGCCCTCGCGGACTGGGAGCGCCACGTCGCCACCCTCGACACCGCAATCCTAAGCTTGATCGGTGAAAATGACATTCCCGACGACCATGTGTGTGCGCCGGTGCAAAACTACATCACTGAAGCGGCGTCGTTTTGTCGTCCGCGGGCGGAGTAAAAATACCTCGCCATTAATCCTTTCGGCCGGTT
>JAWXBJ010000002.1:0-5490 GCA_034439955.1 Alphaproteobacteria bacterium | reverse complement strand
GTTGCGCCAGCCGAAGCCCGCGCCGTTCGAAGCCCCCAGTTGGCAGGCGCCGACGAACAGGCAGTTGACCGTATTGCCCACGGAAGCCACGTTGCCGTAGTTGATCCGCTCGACATCGGCCGCGAGCGTAAGCGCCGGGGTCGGCTTGAACGCGACGCCCACGCCGTAGTTCTCAGGTATGTCGAAGCCGCCCTGTTCGGCGAACAGGCCCTTGTACTTGTCCAGCTTGCCCATCTTGGTCTTCGTCTGGTAGGTCGCCCCCAGCGTGAGGCCCGGCGTGATCTGGCCCGTCCAGCCGAACCGCATGCCCAAGCCGCTCGAACTGTCACGACCGCGGTTGGTTACGTTACCCGGGCTCGATGTCGTGGGGGCATTGCTGAACGGCTCCAGGCCCTGCGCGCCGAACTGCTGATAAGCGACGTTGAGCGATGCGCCGAACGAATGGTTGCCGACCTTGTAGGCGGCGGTCGGCGAAATAAACAACTGCATCAGGTCCACGCCGGCCGGACTGCTGCCGCCAAAGGCGCGGAACGGGCTGCTGTTGTAATACGTGTTCATCCCGCCATTACCGAACACCGAGACACCCAGCGCGAGGTTCGGGCTCACCATGCGATTGAATCCGAATTCCGGCACCAGGAAGCTCTTGCGGCCGTTGCCATCGTAAGTCCCGTTCAAACCGGCGCCGTTGCCGACAATCTCCGCGCTGCGGTTGGGCGCGAACCAGTCAAGCCCCCCGTCGACGCGATTCCCGACCCATGCCATGCCAGCCGGGTTGGTGGCCGCCGCGAGCGAGTCCTGTGGCAGCGCAATGCCCACGCCGCCCATGCCTTTGGACATGATGCCGTAGCCATGCGAAAAGTAGCCGGTGGTGGCGCCCGCAGACAAAGGCAGCAACGCAGCGGCAACTGCGACCGCCAGAAGATTTCTTTTCACGATTGGTCTCCCCTTCACGATTGGTCCCCCCTTAGATGAACAGATTGACGTCCGCCTTTTGTGCTCTCCCCAGAAACGAGGCGGCTCCGCAGTACTCCTTTACTTCCGGTATGAAATCGTCCTGGGTAAACCCGAACAGGTCCACCGTCATCTGGCAGCCGAGCAGGTTCACGTCGGATTCCACGCAGGCCTGGCGCAGTTCGGCGACCGTCGCCACGCCCTTGTTCTTCATGGTCTGCTTCATCAGGCCCGTGGCCATGCTTTCGAATCCCGGGATGATGGATTGGACGGCGTTGGGGATATTCCACTCGACGCTCTTGAACCAGTCCGGGCCGAACGGCATCTTCATCGGCATCGCCGGATTGCCGAGCGGGCTGATGTTCAGGTCGAGATCTTTCTTCAGCAGCGTGAGCCCGTAGAAAGTGAAGAAGATCGAGACCTCCCAGCCGAGGGCTGCTGCGGTCGAAGCAAGAATGAACGGCGGATAGGCCCAGTCGAGCGTGCCCTTGGTTGCGATGATGGTCATCGAAGGCGTCTTTGCCGCCTCGATCGCAGCCAGTTTCGCGGGCAGCAGGGCATCGAGGCGTTCGTTGATCAGGCGATCGAGCGTGGCGGTATCCAGTTGCGCGGCCATTTGGCAGCCCTCCTTCGCGGTAAAAGTCGAGCCAGACTAATACCCCCCAAGAGTATTCGCAACAACTACCGCACATGGGCATTAGTTCGCTGCACGGCAGCATAAATAATTGATATACAAGACCAAATTTTTCACTCCAACTTGCACATCGGCGATACCGTCGATACCATCCGGGGTATAGGAGACCAAAGAATGGCCAATGCCCAAATGCACGATCCGCAGGCAAAGCGGGCGATGCTTGCGCGGCTGGCGCGCATCGAAGGTCAGGTGCGTGCAGTGCGCAGAATGATCGACGCAGACGAAGAGTGCGAAGATATCGCGCAGCAGCTTTCAGCCGCACGCAAGGCGCTGGATCGCGCGTTCTACGAGATGGTCGCCTGCATGATCAAGGCGGGCGGGGCTCAGCGTAGCGACGAGCGGCAGGCAAGCGCGGAACATGTCGCAGAACTCCTCGCGCGTTACGCCTGAGCGACTTTTTCGGCTGCCGGGTTTATTTTTGCTTACTCCACCACAAGGCGATACGACATGAATTTCGACAAAGACCTCGATGCACGCGGTCTGAACTGCCCGCTTCCCATCCTCCGCGCGAAGAAGGCGCTCAACGACATGCAATCGGGCCAGATCCTGCGCATCACCGCGACCGATCCGGGTTCGGTCAAGGATTTCCAGGCATTCTGCAAGCAGACCGGCAACGAGCTGCTCTCGCAGACGGAGGAAAACAAGGAATTCGTAGTACTGATGAAACGGAAATAGGTCCATGAGCGAGGTCAGTCCGACGCAGCTTGCGGCCTACGTATCAGGCGGGGCATTTGTCCTTGCGTTTGTGTTCGGCGCGGTCGGCGCGAAGACAAACTTTTGCACCATGGGCGCCGTGGCGGACTGGGTGAACATGGGCGACACGAGCCGTCTGCGCATGTGGCTGCTCGCCATTGCAATCGCGATTCTGGGCGCCAATGCGCTCCATCTTGCCGGCGTCGTGGACCTGTCGAAATCGATCTACCAGGCGCCGCGCTTCACGTGGCTTTCGTATCTGGTCGGCGGCGGCCTGTTTGGCATCGGCATGACGCTCGGTTCGGGTTGCGGCTCGAAGACATTGATCCGAATCGGCGGTGGCAACCTGAAGTCGGTGGTCGTCTTCATGTTTCTCGGCGTCGCGGCCTACATGACGCTGAAAGGCCTGTTTGGCGCCTTCCGCGCCGGCGTGCTGGAGGGCGCATCCATCTCGCTGGCCGGCAACCAGGACCTGCCTGCGATCTTCGCCCGGCTCCTGGGCGGCGAGTTGAAGACCTGGATCATCGCCGTGAGCCTGCTCTTCGGCGGCGGACTGATCGCGTTCGTCTATGCCTCCAAGGAAGTGCGCCAGAATTTCGACTTCACGCTGGGCGGGGTGGTTGTCGGGCTGGTGATCGTGGCCGGCTGGTACGTCAGCGGAAAGATCGGCTATGTCGCGGAAGACCCCAAGACGCTGGAAGAGGTGTTCGTGGCCACCAGCTCGGGGCGCATGGAGTCGTTCTCGTTCGTTGCCCCCATGGCATTCACGCTTGAATACCTGATGTTCTGGACCGATACCTCGCGGATCGTGACCTTCGGCATCGCCTCAGCGGCCGGCGTGGTGGCCGGTTCGGCGGCGTATGCGCTCGCCACGCGCACATTCCGCTGGGAAAGCTTCCGCGATGCCGAGGACACGGCCAATCACATGATCGGCGGGATACTCATGGGCTTCGGCGGGGTGACAGCGCTCGGCTGCACCGTTGGCCAGGGAATCACCGGCTTCTCCACCCTCGCACTGGGCTCGATCGTCACGTTTGCAGCGATCATCGCGGGCTCCGCGGCGACGATGAAGTGGCAGTACTGGCGGATGATGCACTAGGCCCGCAAGGTTGCGCGCAACCTTGCGCGGGCCCTAGTTGCAAATGCCTGCTTTGCGTTTTCCTGACGGCCGCGCGCTCAACTGTAACGTCTTGCCATCGCATCAAGAGGCACGGGCCTGATGCGATCCGCGTGTCCGGCGCAGCCGAATGCCTCGAAGCGCGCCTTGACGACCCCTCGCGCTGCGTTTGCGGCTTGCTGAACGTGCTGGCCGTCGAAGGCACGCCGGTCATGCGCATGTGGCGATCTTGCCTAGCGCCAGAGCTCGACGCTCCCGCCCTTTTCGCGCAAGGCGTCGGCGCGCTCGCGTACGAAGCGCTGGAAGCTGGGCTGGGTGCGGTAGGCGCCGCTCGCCACGTAGTCCAGGCTCGAGGCGAGGTGAAAGGGCCGCACATAGGCCTCCACGCGGAACACCTCCCTGCCCCCGGCATCGAAAAAAACCAGGGACGGGCTGTAGGCAACGCCCAGCTCGCGCGCCCATTCGGCCGCCGTGCTCGCCTTGCCCTGCGGCGTGAGCACCGCGTCGCGGCCGAACAAGGGCAGCCGCACCACTTCGAAGCGGCGCAGCAACGCCTTCACCGCGGGATCGGCGAAACCCTTCGCGTGCATCTCGTCGCAGTTGGCGCAATTGGCGTGCTCGAACAGTACCGCGAGGGGTTTGGCGTTCGCCGCGCGCTTGAGGCGGTAGGGCGGTTTGGCGAAAAAGGGCTGCTCGTTCAACCCGGGATTGGCCGCCTCGGGCGCCGCCTTGCGCAGGTACTCGGCAAACGGCGCGCGGGCCGGCGATCGATCGGTCACCCAATCCAGGGCAGCGCGGAACCGGTGCGGCGGGTAATAGCCGTTCAGGCGCAGCAGAACGTTGCCGCGCTCGTCGAGAAAGAGCAGCGTGGGCGTGAACTGCACCTTGATCTGCGCGGCGAATTCCTTTTCAGGGCGCACCTTGGCGTCGACCCAGGTCACCTCGCGGTCGCCGTAGATGTTGAGCGCGATGGCATCGAAATGCCGGCGCGTCTTGTCGGCGATGTCCTTCTGGCTGAAATTGTTCTGCATCAGCTCGCGGCAATAAGGGCAGCCGTCCTGGCCGAAGTAAACCATCAGGCGCTTGCCCCTGGCCGCCGCGTCGCGCAGGTCCTCGCGAAAATCGAGAAAGGTTTCGGAAAACCAGGCCGGGATGTCCTGGGGCTCGGGCGCGGCTGGCTGTCCGTGCACGGCAGCACCAACACACCACAACGCCAGCGCAACCAAGAATCGGGGAGCGGCGAGCGCAATCATCGCCCGATCGAGCATGGGTTCTTCATACGCAGCCGCTCCGCCCGGCATCCGCCACAAGGTTTCCTTCTTACGTCCGCGCGTTTTCCGCGATACCGGGATTGCCTGCGACGCCGACCAGCCTGGGCCGGTTGAGGCAGGGCGGTCGCAGCACTTTCGTGTCGCGCAAGTATTTCATCACGACATCCCACACCGGCTCACCGGATGCGCCTTCGGCGACGGGCGCCCAGCTCGCGAGCTTGTACGTTTTCGAGGCATGGAGCGGCCTGCCCCGCACCATCAGGTTGCTGATGCGGTTTCCGATCTTCTGTGTCGGGTCGCACGTGTACTGCATCCCGCCCACGCGCACCATGTCGCCGCCCTGCTGATAATACGGATCGGGGTTGAAGAGGTTGTCGCAGACGTCTTCGAGTATCGACTTGATGGCGGTGCCCGTCATCTCGGTGACGGTCACATAGGGATAGGTGATGGCGGTGGCGTTCATCACGTCCTCGACGGTGATCGGCGTGTTGGGCAGCACGCTCGCGCCCCATCGGAAGCCCGGTGAAAAAGCGATTTCCGCCCCCTTCGCCTCGAGCAGCGCATCGAGGATCACCTGGTCGAGCGTGCCGTTGAAGTTGCCGCGTCGATACAGCAGCCCTTCGCTTACCGCGAGCGGCTCCGCGAGTTGCTTTTCATACGGCGCGCGGTGCTTGCGGATGAGCGCGGCCATGCCGGGGTCGGCAGGCAGCAGGTTCGCGAATACCGGGAGCAGGCGGTATTGATAGCCCTTGACTCCGCTTTTC
>JAWXBJ010000001.1:0-13275 GCA_034439955.1 Alphaproteobacteria bacterium | reverse complement strand
GCAGGTGCGGACGATGCTCCCCCAGATCGCGAAAGTCCCGCATTACATCAACCAGCTGAGCGAGAAAGACTTTTCGCCTGTCTGGTGCCCAGAAGAGGATTTGGAGATCCAATCTCAAACGAGCTTGTAAAACATAGACTTTTTGACTGCCGAACCTATGCGTGGTGTACCTAGAATGTGTACTAGCCGAAGGATTATTGCCCTTCAAGCGGGATACACCGCAGTTCGAGTCCTCTTTGCGGACTCGAACTGCGGACTCGAACCGGTGACCGTTGCATTTGCTGCCGTACGCGATGTCTCAGCGCAGGCCGACAAGAACATTCTGCTCGGTTCGCCAGAAAACGGCAGGCTCGGGTGATGTTCAGCCGCGCGACGGCCGAATAGCCGTCACATGGGCGGCAAGCCCGGCCCCAGTTTCCTGTCAAGCGACCAGGAAAGAGTTTGTCCGTGCATTACGCCTTCTACTTCCCGACCCGCGAAGCGCTCAAGTGCCGGGCGCCAAGGCGCGATGAACGCCTGTCGTTCCTGCAAGATGACAGCGACGCGCCCCTGGGCGAGGTCAAGCCTCTGGGCGTAGACGCCTCGAACGGTTGTGTGGCGATGCGTAAGGACTGGCGCCCCCAGTTCCTTTGAAACCCTGCGCGCCGCTTCGCTCAGTTCACGCTGAGCCATTGTAGCCAGCGCCGAACGGGAAAGCTCGCGATCACCGCTCCCCATAACCCCTTGCTCGATCAGGAAGAGACGCCTCTGCTGAACCGCTGAGGCTTCAGCTCGAGCAAACCGGCCCTCGCCTGTCACGGGCGGGGTCGCTCCCGACAGGATCCGGTCAAGCCTTGTCGGCCCCAGCGCTTCTACCTGCTCCGACAGTGTCCAATAACTCTGCACCAGAGCGTTGAGCGGTGCACGTTTCGCCAGCTTTCTTTCGAAAGCCAAGGCGCGGTGGAGGTGATCTGCAGCGATCGCGAAGACCGCATCCGTGCGACGCGCCACAAGACCCGCCCGACGCATGGCTTCGAGGCGCCGCACGTTGGCGGCCATGATCGCGCGGCTTGCGCCTGGTTCTGCCGCCGCATGGTGTTCGATGGAGTAGACGCCGCCCGTGCGCGAAGCGATCCGCGCAACCGTCTCGTCCGATGGCCGGACCCGAATGTCTCTGGGCTCAAAAGCCATGATCGCGCCAACCACGACCCCTCCAAGGCGCGCCAGATCATCAGCATGCTCGAAGGTTGCGTACCGAAATTCGCCCTTGCCGTTTTCAACAACGACGAGAAAGGTTTCACCCAATTCGTCGATGGGACCAAAGTGCACCAGCTCGCCAATCGCGGGCGTCGAAGGATCGGCCGCTCGCAGTTCGCCGAGCGCCCGACCGCGACGAGACAAGCCAACGGCTCGTTCAACCTCGGCGCGTGCTTCCAGCGCCTTCAACTTCCCAGTCAAATCGTCGGCCAGGCGCCACCCGCCGCTGGTCCTGTTTGCCAGGTCCCAGCCCTCAAGACACTGCAGGCGGGCAATGAGATCCGGGCGGTCTGTGCGGAGATGCCTGCTCGCGTCCAGCTGCTTTATAAGTTCGCGATCAAGCGGCGAGAGGCCCCGCAGGTTTATGTCCCGATCATGCTCACGAACCAGATCGACGTTCTGACGCGGCCCCAATACGCGCGTAACGATGTCCTGGGCGTGCTCCCGGATACCGGACGTGATCAGCTGTGAAGGAATGAAAAGGTCCTGGCCATCCGCTCGACGCCCGCGAATCAGGACATGACTGTGAGGGTTATCGGTATCGTGGTGATCGACGGCAATCCATTGAAGGCGTGCGCCGGTCTTTGCCTCAAGCCCGGCCATCACCTCCCGGATGAACGGGCGAAGATCTCCCAGCATTGCTCCATCCTCTGCGCCGATGATCAGACGGAAGTGACGCGTGTCATCTCCCCATTCCGAGGTCAGGGTCTTGGCGTCGAGGTCGCTCTCGCGCTGGTTGTAGAATGGAAGGCGGCCGACTGCCGCGTCTGACTCTCGCGAGAGATAGTCCACGGACTTGCCGAGTTCTCTGGCGTGATCGCTTTCGGGGACCTCCTGAGCCGGATGGGCGGTCGCCTTCGCCTCGCGAGCCAGGTAGGCGACATGAACGCGCAACGGCGCTCCCCGCCCGCCCCCTTGAGAGACATAACGCGCTTTTACCACCACGCGTCTCTGGGCGGTCGATATGGGTCTGGCCTTCCCGGCTGATCCCTTCGCAAAGTGGCCGCGCATGCCCGTGCGGGTCGCTCGCGAATTCGATGGAGCTATCCGGCCTGCGATCCTGATTGCCGCCCGCACCTTGGGAAGGCTCGCGCCTTTGTCGTGCCCGGCGAGGCCAAGCCTGGGCTCGAAGATGATGTCGTCGGTATCGGCCTGCATGCTCAGAGACTGGCGCGTCCGACGGCATTTTCTACAGCTTGCACCGCTCTGGCGAAAACGCGGCGCATCCACGGTACGGCCGTCCAAATCCACCGTGGATTTTCCTATGTGCAGACAGGCGCTTCGCACCGGAAGCGCCGCACTATCTTTATCTTGCACTCCACTTCCCTTTTTCTCTTCCCCCCGTCAAATTCGGCCGCCTGCAATGAACTTCTTGCATTTTACCGGCATTTTGGCATTTTGCCGGTAAATGACCATCCAGGAGCTGCCTCTCATTGTCCAGACAAGCTTCGCCGAGCTGATCGATCAGCTCCGGCTGGCCAACGCTTCGGCCTTTCCCAAGAGCTCCACCTTTCGCAAGCGGACCATCTCAGGAAGGGAGTATTGGTACGTCCAGGAGCCAACCGGTCAAAAGGGCCGTCCGCCAGAACGGTATCTGGGGGCGGACACGCCTGAGCGTCGTGCCGCCATCGAGGGCGCAAAATGCGCAAAGACTGACGCCAATGCCCGTAGAACGATACGGCGATCGCTATCCGCCGCAGGTCTGTCTGAACCTGACACGCTGACAGCCGCCATTGTCGACGCGCTTGCTGAGGCCGGCGTCTTTCGCCTGAGAGGCGTAATTGTCGGGACAGTCGCTTTTCAGACCTATGCCGGCTTCCTTGGAATCAAACTTCCGGGCGCCGCGATCCGTACAGGTGATCTCGACCTCGCCCAGGATTATGGCGTGTCCGTCGCGCTTAACGAGACGCTCGACATGTCCCTTCTCGACATCCTGAAGTCAGTCGATAGCAGCTTTGCGCCGGTCCCCGCCCTTGCCGGCCCGAACGTCGCTGCAACCTATGCCCGTCCCGGCGGCTACCGCGTCGATGTGCTCACAACCAATCGCGGCGCAGACAGGGATGAGCCTGTCAACCTGCCCAGTCTGCAGTCGGACGCAGTCCCGCTGCGCTTCCTCGACTACCTGCTCAAGGAAACCGTCGAGGCTGCTGTGCTGACCCGGTTCGGAGCTCTGGTGAACGTCCCCTCGCCTGAGCGTTATGCCGTGCACAAGCTGATCGTCTCCGTGATGCGCCGGGATACGCGAGAAAGCGCGGTCAAATCCGACAAGGATCTGGTTCAGGCAGGTCTGCTCATCGAAGCGCTTGTCGCCAAGCGCCGTCGGGACGACCTTGCAGATGCACTCCGTGAGGCAGCTGAGCGGGGCGCGAGCTGGAAGGACAAATTGACGGCGGCAGTTGCACGCTTGCCCGATGCGCCGCGTGCCATCATGCGCTCGATCCTGGACGACGTTTGAAAGTCCGGAAGTGGCGGACGACCCGCCGCAGCGAGCCTGCGTTTTCGCTTGTCGACCGAATACATGAGCGGCCCTGCCTGCTCCCGGAGCGCGAGCTCGGGGCTCATCGCGGACGACGACGCAATCAACGGTTCAAGGCCAGGGCGAAGTGTTGCAGCGCCATCGATCACGCCTTTCGGCTGGGCCGACTCTCCAGCCGCGCGAGCGTCAAACACCCGCGCAACGACCGCGCTCCCCCCAACCTTCCGGCTATATTCCCAAGGAAGATGCCTTCCCAGGCGCCTGCACTCAGCGCGCTTGTCTCCCCATCACAAACTCCGCAGCCTTTGAAGCCAGAGACGCGGCCTGGAAGATCGCACGGTTGTCGGCTTTCAGAATGTCGAGCCATGCGCCGAGATAGTCTGCGTGACGCACTGTCGGCACGATGCCCAGCTCGGCGCACAGGAAGGCCGCGCAAAGCTCAGCCACAAGTTCTTCCCGCGCATAGGCGGCGCCTTCGCGCCTGCCGGTGAAATCGCGACTTAGACGGGAGACATGCCCGGTCCAGTGGCCAAGCTCGTGAAGTTTCGTGCGGTACCAGTTGATCGGCTCGAAATAGGCTTCCTGCGGCGGCAGCTGGATGAAGTCGGGACCGGGCGCGTAGTACGCCATGTCGCCGCCAATCCGGATGTCGGCGCCCGTCGCGGCGATAACGGCTTCTGCATGCGGGATGATCTCGGTGCGTCCCGGAATGGGTACGCCTACAGCCTCGAAGGGCAGGCTGTCGCATTGATCGACATGAAAGACGGAAAACCGCTTCAGGAAGCCGACACGCCGCGGGTCGTCGCCGGACGCCGCAGCCTTCTCGCGTTCGGCTCCGGGAATGTACGTGTCGGCATAGACGACCATCGTACCCTTCTCGCCCTTGCGCACTGCGCCGCCTACGCTGAGAGCTTGCTTGAACGTCAGCCAGCGCTGGGAGGTGCGATTCTGCTCCATGGCGGCCTCCCAGAGGAGCAGGATGTTGATGCCGGAATAGGACCGCCCAGTGGATGCATTTTGCGGCAGACCGAGCGGGGTGGGCGTGGCCGAAGCCCAAGGCTGCGTCCAGGGAAAACGGCCCTGCTCGAGCTCGTGAACAATGCGATTGGTGACGCTGTCGTGCAGCGTCAATGAACTAGCGGCGCCGGTCATGGCGACCTCCTCTTCGAGTTGAACGGGATGAAAAAAGACAGGCCGGCGGCGTGAGCCGCCGGCCCCTTCGTCAGGCGGTTGCGGCTTCGCCAGCAGCAGCCTTGCCGGCGGCCGCCCGGCGGGCTTTCGCGGGCGCTTCCGGGCCGGGAGCCGGCGGTTCCTCTGTCCTTGGCTTACCGCGAGCCAGGATCTCGACGTCTCCGGAGACGCCAACGATGAATTCGACGGAGTACCGGGTCATGCCGCGCTCATCTTCCCAGGAGTTGGGACGCACCTGACCGACCAGACGAAGACGGGTGCCCTTCTGAACAGCAGCCTCGATCAGGGCGATTTTGGCGGCGGCGAAGACGGCGACGCGATGCCAGTAGGTTTTTTCGATCCAGTCGCCGCTCTCGGGTTTCCATCGTTCGGAGGTGGCGACGGACAGGATGGCGAGCTTCTTGCCTTCCTTGAGAGGCTTGATCTCGATCTTGCCGACATTGCCGATGAATTCAAATTGTGCGCGGTCCATGATGGTCTTCCTTGTGATCCCGCGGGATCAGCCCCGTCGGGGTTCGCGCTTGGCGAACGCCCCAACGAAGCGGCCGGACAGCCAAGCGCAGCGGCGCCCGCGCAAGGGGTTGGTGCGGCCTGCAGGGCCCAGACCCTTCCTGGGCCCGAAGCCTCGGCCCCTTGAGCGGGCGTGCGACGGACGCGTAATGGGCGGAGAAAGGAAAGCGCGTCACCGGGGCGAGCCCAGTGCTGCATCGAGAAGATCGAAGTCCGCCCTTGAAGCAATCGCTTGACGGCGACCGGATCAACACGCCGCTGCTCCAGTGCAAGGGATCGGAACGCCAGCCCTTCCCGCAGATCTACTCCAAATCAGCACGTTGAACGGGAGAGCTTCGTCACAGCGGACTCAATTCAAGGAATTCCGCCGCGCGCCCGGAGCGACGCTCCCGCCGACGCGCGCGTAGATCGATTTGACGTCCGTATTCATGATCGACGCACCCCCCATACAAAATGGCCGCCGAGCCCGACCCTTGAGAAAGAACCGGAGAAAGCCATACATTTTGTATCGTTTTCTCCCGTGCTCCTCAGTGCGGCGACCACCCCAACGCGGCCTGCGGTTTATGAATCCGGCGATTGGTCTACCGTGGGTGGACCAAAGGGCCGGCCTTCAAACCGCCAGCGCGCTAACCGGCCATCAAACCGGCCAAACAGGCGGCCTTCATAGGGCTCGCACTTTAACTACTTCCCTGTTATTGTGTGTTTTATGAGCAAGCCACCTGCGGACAAAGAACCGGCCAAAGTCGAGGCCCAAGACCGTGGCGAAAGCACCGGCCTGATGGAGCCCATGCTGCTGGCGGAGGACGCCCGTGGCCGCGGCGCGCTGAGCGATCTGGCGGTGGAGCTGGCCGCCAAGTCGGCCGGCTTCCGCAAGAGCCTGCCGGACGGCGTCGTGCGCGCCCTCTCCGACCTCGTGCGCTCGATGAACTGCTACTACTCCAACCTCATCGAAGGCCATGACACCCACCCGATCGACATCGAGCGGGCGCTCAAGTCGGACTACAGCAAAGATCCCAAGAAGCGCGACCTCCAGCTGGAGGCCCGCGCCCACATCAACGTCCAGGCCTGGATCGACGCCGGCGGCATAGACGGACACGCCGCCACCGCTGAGGGCCTGCGCGAGATGCACCGCCGCTTTTGCGCCGATCTGCCTGACGACCTGCTCTGGGTCTCCAATCCCGATACCGGCGAAAAGGTCAAAGTGGTCGCGGGCGAGTATCGTACACGCGAAGTCGCCGTCGGCCAGCACATCGCGGTAAGCCCCGGCGCCATTCCGCGTTTCATGGGCCGCTTCGAAGAAGCCTATCGCCGCCTCGGCAAGACCGACGCCATCCTCGCGGCGGCAGCCGCGCATCACCGCTTCCTCTGGATTCACCCCTTCGCCGACGGCAATGGCCGGGTGGTGCGGCTGATGTCCTACGCCCTCCTGCGCGAGGCGCTCGACACCGGCGGCGTCTGGTCGATCGCGCGCGGCCTGGCACGCACTGTGGAAGACTACAAGGCCCACCTCGCCGCCTGCGACCAGCCGCGCCGCAACGATCTCGACGGCCGTGGCACGCTCAGCGAAGAGACGCTGGCCGGCTTCACGCGCTATTTCCTCAAGACGTGCCTCGATCAGATCGACTTCATGGAATCGCTGGTCCAGCCCGACCGCCTGCGCGCCCGTATCCTGCTCTGGGCGGAAGAAGAAATCCGCCTCGGCGCGCTGCCAGCCAAGTCCGGCGCGGTGCTCGAAGCCATTCTCTATCGCGGCGAGCTGCCGCGCGGCGAGGTCGAAGGCCTCCTCGGCGCCAGCGAACGCACCGCCCGCCGCCTGACGTCGGCGCTGATTGAACGCGGCGTCGTCGTGTCGGACTCCTCGCGCGCCCCTCTCCGTCTCGCCTTCCCCGCAGCCATGGCCTCACGCTGGATGCCGGGACTCTTTCCAGAGAAGGCAGGCGGCGACACGTAGTCAATCGTCTCAATGACAGACGGAAACCAGCATGGACATTTCGATCGCCGCTCAGAATCTTGCCGGATTTCAACAACGCATCGACAAACGCCTCAGCGATGCTCGGTTCGATCGGGGCTTGGCTGCCGACTATACCGCCTGCAAGGTCGCTACTATGAGCACTTCACGCTGACCGAACCAATGGCGAGCTATGCCGTTCTCCTTCGCCAGATGGCTAACCTGATCGACGAACATCGCGACATTCCGCCGGCTCATTGCGGCTTCATCAGCTCCTGGTGGTGGATGAGCCGGCTGATCCACATTCAAGAAGATTCCCGGTTTCCTGAGGCCGAAATTCCTCCTTTGTCCTTGGAGTTGGCGAGTATCTGCGCGTCCAAGGGACCGGCAGCAGTCGAGTAATCCGGCGCGCGTCGCTCCGGACCGCAAACTTATCGATCACTCAGTCGAGCCGGATCGTGGCGACCGCTGTGTCTTGACCGCTGTCAAACATCCTGAAAAGTGAGTCTGCGCCCGTAAACACCGGCATGATGCGCTCCCTTGCAGCAGCATCAGGCGTCTGGGCGCGAAGCCGCCCCGCAGCGAATGCGCGTGTCGTCTCGGTGCATTCTTCCGTGTTCAGCCACTTCAGCCAGGACCGCTCCCTCAACCACAGACCGATCTTCAAGGAGCGCCGCTCTGACGCGCTCGCCGAATGGCGTCAGCTTTGCGCCGGCTGACTCTCGCACCAAGGGTCCTTCAGAGACAGGTTCGCATTCGTCTGACACTACCGAGAAAGTCCCGGAGCAACTTCCGGTCCCAAAATCCTGGGGCAGGTCAACAGCACCGGCTAGGATCTCAATCCTCCCGGAAGCTTGACCAGATGGAGCTGGTGAGCGGCTCAAGGAAGTACTGCAAAGCCGAACGCTGCCGGGTTGGAATGATGACCTCTGCAGGAATACCCGGACGCAGTCTTATCGTCGCGCCGGAATCAGAGCGTGCCAACTTTTCTATCTCGTCTGCAGGAACAGCTACTTCAATCCGAAAGAACGATACCCCTGACTTGGGATCGATCATCCGGTCTGCGGAGACCTTTGAAACCGTTCCTTGCAACTTTGGAACATCGCCACCCTGGAATCCCGGCAGACGGATCTCTGCTCGGTTCGTCAGCTGAATGTCATCCCCGCTCTCTGGCGCGATGGACGCCTCAATTACTAAGTCTCGGCCTGTCGGCACTATGTCCATCACATGTCCGCCGGGCTGGATCACGCCGCTCACTGTAAATGCCGTCAATCCTACGACTTCGCCGGACGCTGGTGCGCGTATCCGGGTACGGCCGAGCCTTGCAACAATTGCGGCGTATTGAGGCTCAACTTCCGAAATCTCTCCTTCGACTTCTCTGAGCTCCTTGGCCCGATCGGCGCCAAGTCCAGCGTAAAGAGAAGCAATCTCGCCCTGAGTTTGATTGATGCCTTCGCGAGTTTGCGACATTTCTGATGCCAGACGCCCAATCTGGCCTTCGAGGCTCGCCCGTTCGCGTTCCAGCGACCGCAACTTGCCGACCGTTGCAAGTCCCCGCTCTTTCAGACTTTGAAGACCTGCTATTTCATCATTGAGCAACCTAACCTGTTCGGCACTTGCATCCATCTCCAGCTGCAATCCAGGAAGGCGGGCCTCTAATTCAAGGCGCTGCTGACGCACAACGGTTACTCTTGAAGTTTCGGATCCGAGGCGCGCCGCTAATTCGCGATTCTGGCGGTCCAGAACGCCGTCTGCAATTATGCGGTCGCCATCAGTCAAGTTAGCCCATCGCACAGGGGCTTCGACGAAGGAGGCGCCAGCGTCTTCCGCGACAATCCGGGCACGCTGGGCTTCAAGTTCAATCAATCGGGCCGACAAGCCGCGCTCGTGACCCAAAAGCTGCGCGTCATCAAGTTCCAGCAAAATTTGCCCCGCCTCTACCTGATCGCCCTCCTTGACGTATAGCGCGCCAACAATGCCGCCATCGAGGTGCTGCACAGTCTGCCGATTACCTGCCACCATCACGACGCCCTGCGCGACCACCGCCGCCTCAAGCGGAACAACCGCGCCCCAGCCAGCAAAGCCTGCAAAAAACACGACCGCAACCGCGCCTCCTCGCAAGATCTCCCTGGTTGGGGCGTCCGGCAAACGGGCGGCCGGCACGGCGGATGTGTATGAAAGAGTTTCCCGCGCGGCCTTGGAATTCATCTGCGGCTCCCAGGTCCAGCCGTTGCCTCGAGCGGCGGCTCGAACGGAGGCAGTGCCCGAATGTGCCCTGCTTCAACGGCAGCCTTGCGCAGATGTGCGAGTATCTCCTCACGGGGACCGAATGCCTCTACCTCGCCATCCCTCAGCACGAGCATTTTATCGACGACCGACAATATGCCGGCTCTGTGAGTCATTATGACGACCGTTGCGCCCCGCTGACGTGCCGCTGCCAGCGTGGCCAGCAATGCGTTGTCGCCTTCGGAATCGAGGTGAGCGTTGGGTTCGTCCAGCACCAGCAGGCTGGGTTCGCCGAACAAAGCGCGCGCCAGAGCCACGCGTTGTGTCTGGCCGGCGGATAAGCCTTCACCGCGCGCTCCGAGTACCGTATCGTATCCCTGAGGGAAGCGTTGGATCATGGCATGCGCACCTGCGGCTTGGGCTGCAGGAACGACTAACAGGTTAGCGTCTTCAGCTGTGCTGAAGCGGCTGATATTTTCCCCGATCGTGCCTGCGAATAGCGACGGCTCCTGTGGCACATAGCCAACGTGCCGGCCTAGGCTGTCTCCATCCCAATCCGAAATACTCGAGCCATCAATCCGCACCGCTCCAGCATCGGTAGGCTGCGCGCCAACCAATATCCGCGCCAGCGTAGATTTTCCTGAGCCAGATTGTCCAATAATGCCGAGCGCCTGCCCGGCATCCAGGGCAAAGGAAACCGACTTTAGTGCCAAGCGCTCTGTGTGTCCTGCCCGGACCGAGACGCTTTCAACGGAAATCTGGCCGGCTGGATCTGGCAGCGGTGTGCGAGCAACATCTTCGGGCGCTCCGTCAAGATAACTGATTATCGCGGTCCGCGCGCTCGCCGCCTGTCCGATCTGTCGCCACGCCCCAACGATTTGTTCAATCGGCGCCAGAGCTCGTCCAGCCAGAACCGAGGCCGCAATCAGGGCGCCTGGTGAGATCTCCTGAACGATCGCGAGATAGGCGCCCACACCCAGGCTGGCCGACTGCAGCGCCATCCGTAGAAGCCGAATCCACCCGGAATAGCGCGATGCCACAAAAGCATTGAGAGCCGCCTGACTGCTGATGCGCTCACGCGCGTTTGTAAGGCGCCTTGCAACCGTACCCTGCATGCCAAGTGCCCGTATAGTGCCCCCGGCCCGTTGAGTCATTTCAGCTGCGGCGTAAGTTGCAGATGACTGATCGCTAGCTTTGGCTTCCGCACGCTTTGCGGCGCGGTCGCCTAGCATAGCGATAACCACAAGCAGTGCGCTTCCGCCGAGGATCAACCCCCCGATCCAGGGGTGCAGCGTGAAGGCAACTAGCACGAACAGAGGCGCATAGGGCAGGTCCATCATCGCTATGGCGCCGGGCCCCTGTAGCGCATTCCGGAAAATGTCGAATTCTCGAAGTATCTGAGCCGACCTCGCGTCTCCGTTCCCTCGGCTGTTGAATCCCTGCCGGATGAGGCCCTCTCCCAACATCCGGTCCAGCCTGAGTGATGCACGCACCATCACCCGTTGACGAGCGCCGTCGAGATAGGAATGCGTGAACAAAGCCACCCCTAGGATAGCGCTCATAAAGACCAGAGTCATAACGCCGCCGGTCGTCAGGACACGGTCATAAACCTGCATCATGTACAGCGTCGGCGCGAGATAGAGCAGCGCTATCAATAGACTGAATACATTCGCGGCCTGGCGATGCGGCGCGCATGACCGCATTGCGTCCGCCAAGCGGTCTCTGCCCCTGCCTCGTTCAGGTCGCCGCCCTTTCGCCGAACTCATAGCCCCTCAATCATGCCAGCCAGTAGGTCACCGGCAACAAAAGGCCTAAGCAAGATTTGTGGGAAGCCCCTCACAAGATCGCCCCATCATCGGCAGGCGTGTAGACGGGAGGCTGGCCAAGCCCGAGAGGATCTGCAAGCGCTGTCTCTTCAGGAGCGAAACCTGTCGAGTCGGTAGGGGAGGTCGTATCCAAGCCCAACATCATAAATGCCAGTTCGGCCTCATAGACCACTCCAGGCTCTTGCTCCGTCGCGAGCGCAGACTCATAGCCCAACGGCGCGCTGTAGGTAGGGACGATGTCATCATCCGAAATCAGCATCGGTGAGGCGTTTGTTCCATCCGCAGTCATTCCCTCTGTTGCGGGCGCACTAAGGTAAACGGCGGAATAATCACCGCTCTCCCCGTTCAAGTAAGTGAACGTGCCCGCAGCGTAGGCTTGCTGCCCATCAACGATTGAGTTCTGGACAGTTTCTACCACCGAAATCGACTCAATTCCCAGTTCATCAAAGGAGAGAAGTTCTTCAGCTTGGCTCACGCCATCGCTGTTGGCGTCGCGCCAGACTCGGAGGGCGGCGAAACGTTCGTCCGCAGCATCGACTTTTCCGTCAATATTAGTATCGAGCGAACGCAGCGCCTCCATCGAACTCCCGTAGCCAAACCCATCGAAGACTTCAGACAGCACTTCCCGCCCGTTTTCGATCGCACCGGACCCGTCAAGATCCATTACCAGAAGGCCATCGCGCGGGGAGGTCCAGACGAGGGTCTCCGCAATGCCGTCAGCACTGAGGTCGAAGTCTACAGCACCGCCGAAGTGCACTCCGTCTCCGTCGAGGTCGATGGCGATTGGGTCGTTGAGCGTGGAGCTGCGATTGCCCCCGTAGCTCAGGGCGTCACGCAAGACTTCAATCCAACCGCCATTAGCAGTCCCAACGGGAGAGGCGTTGAACCAGTCCCACGCGAGGAACGTGATTTGGCCCTGTCCCTGCTGAAGCACAAACACGTTGGCATTTGTCCCCGCGTTGTCCGCATAAATAACTCTCGCTCCAGCGGGAAGAGATGAAATAAGCGAGCCGCCATAGACAGCGCTATTGTCCGATAAGTTGGAGGCATTGTTCGCAAACAAAGTCCCCGCAGCCCCAGAAGAGAGCACACTTGTTCCCCCGCTCCCGCCAGACAGTCCAAAGCCAAATGCGGCATTCAAAAACTGCTGGCCGCTGGCGGAATTCACCACCAAGGTTCCACCGCCGTTCACAAACGCTGCAACCGCAGCGCCGACCTGAGCTCCGATTGTGGTGCCGCTACCTCCCTCCAATTCTGGGAAAATCAGGACCTCCTTGTCGGCGAGAAAACCAGCCATTGCTGTGTTGTTTGTCGTGTTCGAGTAGGAGACGTCGTACCCGAAACTTACGGCGCCCTGTCCGATCGTATACGGCTCATTGCCGATACTGGACGAGTTCGAGTTGCTATAGAATGTGACTCCGACGTCAGCACCGGATGTGAACAGGGTTGTGGCAACGCCCGGTTCATTTGTCCCGCTAATGGTAAAGTTAAGCACGTGGTTCGTGCCGTCTGCGGCACGAACCGTAACGGTGTCCGACAGCGTTTGGCCTGCGCTGAGCGACTGAACCGCCGGAAGGCTGTTGTTGAGGAAGTAGGTCCAGTTTCCGGCTGTGTTGATGTTTAGAGAGCCATAATTGCCCGCGAGTCCCGACTGCGGCTGGAAGCTCGACTGCCCCGTGTCTGCATCAGAGATTGTCACTGCGCCGGAAGCGGAGGTCGCTGTGTCTTCGGTCACTGAGCCGGTCGAGACCCCGCCGATTGCAGGCGCGTCGTTTGTACCTGTCACGGTCCACGAGACGCTGGCCGGTGTCGTGACGGTTCCGTCCGACACGCCATAGGATACCGAGACGCTCGTCGTCGCG